>JBBRXP010000106.1:0-19523 GCA_038238555.1 Chthoniobacterales bacterium
AAGTCCATGCCGAGGGTCTCGAGGTCCAGGCTCACCGCGCTGCGATCGAGCACGCGCAGCACGACCGACTCGCCGAATTGCGTGGGCAGCGTGGAGACGCGGAGATCCACGCCGCGCCCGGCCACCGTCATCTGGATGCGTCCATCCTGCGGCAGGCGGCGCTCGGCGATGTTTAGATTGGCCATCACCTTCACTCGCGAGATCACCGGCAGCGCGAGATGCCGCGGCGGCGGCGCCATCTCGTAAAGCGCGCCATCGACCCGGTAGCGGATTTTGAATTCCGCTTCAAAGGGCTCGAAATGAATATCCGACGCGCGGTCCTGAATGGCCTGGTAGATGACGAGGTCCACGTAACGAATGATGGGCGTCGCGTTGGCTTCGGCCTCGAGATTTTTGATGTCGAGGGCGGTGTTGCCCGCGCCGTATTCCACGTCGCCGCCGAGTTGCGCCAGGATTTCATCCATGCTCCCGGCATCGGTCCCGTAGAATTTTTTGATGAGATCGTCGATCTGATGAACAGGCGAAACGACGACCTGGATTTCCTTGCCGATCGCGAACCGCAGGTCTTCCGCCGTCTGCGCGTTGAGCGGATCGGCGAGCGCGACCTGGATGGTATTGCCCTCCTGCCCGAGCGGGAATGCGCGGTGCAAAAGCGCGAGGCCCGTGGGGATGAGCCGCAGCACTTCATTGGGCGGCTCGAAGTCGCGGATGTTGACGAAGTCCATGCCGAGGGACTCGGCGATGGTCTGGTAGAATTGTTCCTCGGTGCAGATCTCGTAGTCGATCATCACCTGCGCGAGCGGCTTGCCGCTCTGCGAGACTTCGTTGGAAAGATCATCGACCTGCCCCGCGTCGATCATTCCTTGTTCGACGAAGAGCTCGAGGACTTGCTGGGTATTCATTGGAGGCGCGTAAACTAATGCCGCGGCGTCCGCAGTGGTAGCGGGAAAATGGCTGGCCGTCCGATTTCCGCGTGCCGATGGAAATCGGACAAGGGACTTTGTGTTTTTAGTCCTTAAGAAATCCCGTCGCCCCAATTCCCATGTCCCTGCCTGCGAGGCTGGACGCCGCTCACGCTCCAGCGGCCGCGGTGTTTTTTTTGTTATAGCCGTTCTTTACGTTGCCATCGTCGGTCTTGCCCCCGGCGGGTTTGAGTTCGGCGAGCACCGCCGTCAAGCGGGCGCGCGCGGCTTTGCTCGCCGCGGTGTCTTCGCCGGCGGCCACGGGCTTCTCGACGAAAGGCGCGTCGCTCATGTCAAAGAGTTCGCCTTTCTCATTCATCTTGTATCCCGGCTCGCGCACAAACCACCGCGGCCCGAGCTGCACGTAAGCCCACTCGCGGGGCATGCCTTTTTCTCCGCGCAATTGCGGCGCGAGACTGCGGCCGTCGATCTTCACGCCCTCGGGCAATTTGGCGCCGCCGAGTTCCGCGAAGGTCGGCACTTGATCCGCAAAGCTCACGATGTCCTGCGAGACCGTGCCAGCGGGAGTGACGCCGGGCCAGCTCGCGATGTAGGGCACGCGCGATCCGCCTTCAAACATCGTGGCCTTCCAGCCGTTGACCATCCGACCGTGCACCGGCGACGGGTAGCCGGCGGCGGTGCCATTGTCGCCGGAGAAAACGACGAGAGTCTTCTCGCGCAGCCCGAGCTTTTCGAGCTCCGCGACAATCGCGCCGACCTGCTTGTCCATGAAGGCGATGTTATCCTCGTAGCAGTCTGGACCGTCCTTCGCGCCGGGCGATGAGTCGGGCGTGTGCAGCGTGGGTTTGTGGACGAGATGCATCGCGTAATAAAGATAGAAGGGCTGGTCCTTGTGCCGCCGGATGAAGTCGATGCTGAAGTCCTGGATGATGTCCGGGTTATACGCATCCTTGCCCGCGTCGATCTGCTTGCCGTTCTTCTCATAGCTGTCCTTCCAATACCAACCGCCCGCGGTCGGATCGGTGCAGTATTCATCAAATCCCCAGTCGTGCGGCGTCTCGCCCACCTGCCGCCACTTGCCCGACTGGCCCGTCGCGTAGCCGGCCTGCTTCAAAATTTTCGCGCTCGACCATTCGTCTTTCGATTTCGCGCCCGGCCCATCTCTTTGCCACGAACCGTTGCCGATGCCGCCGGTGCGGAAAGCGTAGCGCCCCGTGAGGAAGAGACAGCGCGACGGCCCGCAGAGCGGCGCCGCGTAACACGTCTCAAAGCGTGTGCCCGACGCCGCAAGCTTGTCGATCTGCGGCGTCTTATGCGTGTCAGAGCCGTAGCAACTCACGCCGTCAATGCCGAGATCGTCGGCGAGGATGAAGATAATGTTGGGCTTGCGCGACTCGGCGGCGGTGCAGAGCGCGGCAAGGGCGAGGAGGGTAAATGGGGCGAAAATTTTTTTCATGGGATGGGCGATCAGTAACAGAACGAGAGAGCGCATTTCGGACATCCGCGCTTGTTGGAAAATCCGAAATCCGAAGATCGAAACCCGAAACAATTTCCAAGCATCGGAAATTTCAAAAAACCAATAATGGAGACAACCGAGTTGGGTGGAAGAGGAAGAGCAGGGATTGCGTCCGTCCGACTTAGGCGGGATAACCCATCCATGAACTCGCGCATCTTTCCTCCACTCATTGCGCTTTGCGTTTGCTCCGCCGCATTCGCCTCCGATTGGCCGCACTGGCGCGGGCCGCAGCGCAATGGCGTCTCGCAGGAAAAGGGCTGGCGTCGCGAGTGGCCTTCCGGCGAGCCACCCATCGCCTGGCGCGCAAAAGTGGGCCTCGGCTTTTCCTCGGTGGTGGTGGCGGGAGGGCGCGCTTTCACCGCCGGCCATGCCAGCGGCCAGGACACCGTGTTCTGCTTCGATGCCGCCAGCGGCAAACCGGTGTGGCAGCACAGTTATCCCGCCGAACTCGGCGACAAATTTTTCGAAGGCGGCACCACCGGCACGCCTACGCTCGATGGCGATCGGCTCTATTGGTTGAGCCGATGGGGCGACGTCTTCTGTTTCGACGCCGCGACCGGCTCGGTGGTGTGGTCGAAGAATGTGCAAAAGGAAACGCGCTTCCGCATTCCGGATTGGGGATACACGGGTGCTCCCTTGGTGCAGGAAGCTCTGCTCATCCTCAACGTGGGCGACGCCGGCATGGCTCTCGAAAGAGCTTCCGGCAAGATCCTGTGGAAGTCCGCTAATAAGGACGCCGGTTATTCCACGCCTCTTCCCATCTCCAGCGCCGGACGCACTTTTGTAGTGATCGGCTCCGCACAATCTTATATGGCAGTAGATCCCCGCGACGGTAAGGAAGCCTGGCGAATCCGGTGGCTAACTCAGTATAACGTAAATGCCGCCGACCCCGTGGTAAGTGGAGATCGCTTATTCCTCTCCACCGGTTACGGGAAAGGGGGAGCGCTTTATAAGATCGGCGCCGGCGTTCCCGCAGAGCTATGGAAGAGCAAAGTGTTGCGCACGCAGTTAAACGCCGCAGTGCTCCACGAAGGTCACCTATACGGCGCAGACGGCGACACGGCGGATAAAGGCGCTCTCAAGTGCATCGAGTTTGCCACAGGGAAGGAACGATGGGCGCAAGCCGGTTTCGGCACCGGCGCCACGATCATCGCCGATGGCCGGCTCATTGCGCTCAGCGGCCATGGGGAATTGATGATCGCGCCCGCTTCGCCCGATGCCTTCAAACCAATCTCGCGCGCGCAAGTGCTGGGTGGTAAGTGCTGGACTGCACCTGTGCTCGCCCACGGGCTGATCTACTGCCGTAATTCCAAAGGCGACCTCGTCGCAGTCGATGCCCGCGATAAGTAAGCAGTTACTTATGTTATGAATCACTCCCGCCGTTCTTTCCTGCACATTGCCGCCTGCACTTATACCGCGGCACCCTTCATCCTTGGGGCGGATGCCGGCCGAAAGTATCGCACCGCTCTTATCGGCGCGGGATGGTGGGGCAAGAACATCCTCAAGGAAGCCATGGCCTCCGGGCGCTGCCGCACGGTCGCTCTCGCCGATGTGGATGCCACGGTGCTCGAACTCGCCGCCGAGCAAGTCAATGACCTGAGCGGCGACACACCGAAGACTTATCCGGACTATCGTGACTTACTAACCAAGGAGAAACCCGACATAGTGATCGTCGCCACGCCCGACCACTGGCACGCACTCATCACCATCGAGGCATTGCAAGCAGGCGCGCACGTCTTCGTCGAGAAACCTACCGGCCATACCGTCAACGAAAGCCGCGCCATGCTCCACACCGCGCGCGAGAGTGGACAGATCGTTCAAGCAGGATTGCACCGCCGCATCGGCCCCCACCACGTAAGCGCCATGAAGTTCCTTAAGTCCGGCGCGGTCGGCGAAGTCGGCATGGTGCGAGCCTTCGCGCATGGCGGAGGCGAAGCGGAGAAGCCGTCGTCCAACGAAGAGCCGCCCGATGGCATGGACTGGAATTTCTGGTGCGGCCCCGCCCCGCTGCGCCCCTTTAATAAGCGGCTGCATCCAGGCGGCTGGCGCAATTTCCTCGATTATGCCAATGGTCAGCTCGGCGACTGGGGCGTCCATTGGCTCGATCAGGTGCTGTGGTGGAGCGGAGAAAAATATCCCAAGCGTATCTTTTGTAGCGGTGGCCGTCCCATCCGCGGCCCCGCCGTGAACGACGAACGCGGCCAGACCAGCGACGCTCCCGATCATCAAGTGGCGACTTATGAATTCGATCAGTTCACCTGCGTGTGGGAACACCGTCGCTTTGGCGAAAATAACAACGAGAAACATAAGATAGGCGCTTACTTTTACGGGACCAAGGGAGTGCTGCACATCGGCTGGCGCGATGGCTGGACCTTCTATCCCGCTGCCAAGGGAAGTAAGACCGAACACGAGGATTCCCAACTCCAGGAACCCGACGGGCATAACATCAAGTTACTTTGGTCGGACTTTCTCGCATCCATCGACACGCGCATGCCGCCGGTGGCCAACATCGAAATCGCGCACCGCGCGAGTGTGCTGCCCTTGCTCGGCATGATCTCATGGCGCATCGGCCGCAGCATCGAATGGGACGGGGTAAAGGAACAAATCATCGGCGACGCCGAAGCTAACAAGTTACTAAGCCGCCCATACCGTCCACCGTGGCACTATCCGGCGGCGTAAACCTTCGACGCACGACACCGCACTAACTAGAGCCTGTTATGCACATTGTTTGAAAGAGCGAGTTAAGGACTTCGACGGTGAGATGCGGCTGTTGCTCGGGCGGCAGAGTGAGCGCGGCTTCGGGCCGGAGCGTGACCATCGTGGGCTGGGTGGGGCTCACCGTTTGCAGGATGGTGCTGGCGACGCGCGGGAGATACATGGCATGGGCCCGGATGGGCACGCCATTGGCATCGCGGATGGTCATTACTCCATTGTCCACGCCGGGCGACAAGGTGGTGTCGATGACCATCTCGGGGAAGTAGTAGCCGGCGGGCGCAGCGGTGGCGGTGCGTCCGTCGAGGACGACTTTCACGTCGCCGACGGGCATATTGGCGAGGCTGAAGCGGCCGGTGGCGTCGGTGTAGGTGACGTTGGATTCCTGGCCGAGGACATAGACTTTCACGCCGGCGATGGGCAGCAGGTAGTTGTAGCCGCTGGTTTCCAATCTCATCGAACTCGTTACTTCCACAACAGCCCAGACTGGCGGACGACATCAGGGGCTGCCCATTGGCGCGATTGCCATTTACACGTGGCCGGGACAACCGGCCGATCCAGTCAATCAATACAGCGGGGCCAAGTGGATTCTTGCGGCTAACTGGCTGCCTTATCAAAAGAAGACTTTTGTTACTTCGGCTTTCCCTGGTTACATCTCGGGACACAGCACCTTTAGCCGTTCGGCGGCCGAGGTAATGACCGCCATCACTGGTTCCGCATTCTTTCCCGGGGGACTGGGGACTTACACGGCGCCTGCCAATACCACACTGACTTTTGAAAAAGGACCGAGCCAGACCATCCAACTGCAATGGGGCACTTACTACGATGCAGCGGATCAAGCGGGACTTTCCCGACTGTGGGGAGGCATCCATGTTTCCTTGGATGACTTAACCGGGCGACGCACCGGTTCGCAGTGTGGGCAGGCGGTCTGGGCATTAGCTCGGCAGTATTTCGATGGCTCGATTGCCCAGTCTCCCGTGGCTTTGGTTATTCGGTCCCCGAGCGCCGGTCAGTGCGAACTGCGCTGCAACACCATCCGGGGTTTCTATTACAAACTGCAAACCACTCGCGACCTGAGCGATGCATTCACGGATGACGCTTCTGGATTCGTGCAAGCGCTCAACTCACCGATCCTCCGCACGGATACGATCTCGGAGCAGAAGAAGTTCTACCACTACATGCGTGCGCTTATGCCGTAATCCGAGAAGCGCTTGATCGATGATCCCGATTCCAAGCGGCGCAGGCAAGCGCGCTCTTACGTCGTCTCGGTGATCGCTTCGTCCTGCTGCGTGACGCGCACGACTTCCTCGACAGTGGTCTGCCCATTGAGCACGCGCCGCCAGCCGTCGGTGCGCAACGTTTCCATCCCATCCTGGATGGCGCGCGCTTTCATCGCGGAGCCGGTCTCCTTGCGCACGACCATGCGGCGGAGGTTTTCATTGACCACGCAAAATTCGTAGATCGCGGCGCGGCCGCGGTAGCCGGTCTGCCGGCAGTGTTCGCAGCCGCGGCCTTTGAAGAACTTCATGTCCTCGGGGACGGGCGCGCCGATCTCTTTCAAGTACTCCAGATCGTAGCCGGCCTCGATCTTGCAATCCGGGCAGATGGTGCGCACGAGGCGCTGTGCGAGGAAGGCGCGCACCACGCTCGCGAGCAGGAAGGGCTCGATGCCCATGTCGAGCAGGCGCGTGATGCCGCTCACGGCGTCATTGGTGTGCAGGGTGGAGAAGACGAGGTGGCCCGTCATGGCCGCGCGGATGGCGATTTCGCTGGTCTCGAAGTCGCGGATTTCGCCGACCATCACAATGTTGGGATCCTGCCGGAGAATGGCGCGCAGGCCGTTGGCGAAGGTGAGGCCGATCTCGGGTTTCACGTCGATCTGCGACACGCCTTGGAGCCGGTATTCCACGGGCTCTTCGATGGTGATGATGCGCCGCGTGGGCTGATTGATAGTGGTGAGAAACGAGTAGAGCGAAGTGGATTTCCCCGAGCCGGTGGGGCCGGTGACGAGGATGATGCCGTTGGGCTGCGCGAGGAGTTTCTTGGCGGTCTCGACGTGCTTGGCGCTCATGTCGAGCCGGCCGAGACCAAACTGCAAACTCTCCGAACGCGAGAGCAATCGCAGCGAGATGCTTTCGCCATTGACGGTCGGAATGGTCGAGACGCGCACGTCGATGAAGCCGGCCTGTGTCTGCAAATTGATGCGCCCGTCCTGCGGCAGGCGGCGCTCGGCGATGTCCATGTGCGACATCACTTTTAAGCGACTGATGATCGCGCTCTGCAACACGCGCAACTGCGGCGGCACGGCGACTTCGTGCAGGATGCCATCGATGCGATAACGGATGCGCAAGTCGCCCTCGAGCGGTTCGACGTGGATGTCGGTGGCTCGCTCGTAGATGGCTTCGCGGATGATTTGGTTGACGAACTTGACGACGCTCGCCTCGGGGTCGTCGCCCGTGATGTCCTGCGTCTCCTCGGTGCGCTCGCCATCGTAGGTGCGGGTCGAGGCTAGGATTTCCTCGAAGGTCTCCGCTCCGACGCCGTAGAGCGTCTTGATGGAGCGGATAAGCTGACCGCGCGGAACGATGATCCACTCGATTTTTTTTCCGGAAAGCTGCTGCTGCGCGAGGCGGCGCGCGACTTGATTGAAGACATCGTAAGTCGCCAGCTTCGCGCGATCCGGCGTCATCTCGACGGGCAGCACGTGGTGCTTGAAGACAAAGCGGCTCGGCAGCGACTGGAGCACGGAACGCTCGACGCGCTGGGTGTCGAGGTTTTCGTACGGAGTCTTGAAGAGGCGCGCCAGTTCCGCGGCGAGCTTGAATTCATCGACCTTGCCGGTGTTGAGCACCTCGACTGTCCACGAGTTGCCCGGTTGCGGCTGGAGCGCGGCGAGTTGCGCGGCTTCTTCGTCGGCCACGCCGGCGGCGAGCAGGGCGTCGATGAGGACTTTGCGGGAAGTCATGGGAGAATGACGAATGACGAATGACGAATGGCGAATGACGAATGACGAATGACGAGTGGCGAATGGCGAATGACGAATGACGAAGGGACGCCGGTTAGGTACTGAGGGATTGTTGGGCGGTGCGGCGGATTTTTGAGAAGATGAGGTGCAGTTCGCGCGCTTCCTGCCAGAGAGGCCGTGCGCTCGAGGCGAGGTCTGGGCAAGCTCGAACGATCATGCGGATGTAGAATTTCGATTCGCGGGCTTCCTTGCGGCACGTGCCCACAATCTTGATGAACTCCTTCTTCGAGACGGCGTCATCCGCCTCACAGTAGTTTCCCCCAACGCTGGTGCCGCAACCGGTAAGCTGATCGATAAGCCGATTAGTCCGCGGCCCCAGCGGAACTGTCTTAAGAAAATCAATCACCGCCTCCCCAAATCGAGCCGTTCTCTCCTCCAAGTCGTAAACCATCTCCGCCGCCGGCTCCTCTCGCATGATGCAAGACCTCTCCCCGATCCAAGGCTCAATTTCTGCATTCGTCATTCGTCATTCGTCATTTCCTCCGCTTCACCGCTTCGGCCACGGGGATCATCGATTCGCGCAGCGGCAGCGACGGCTTGCGGAGCATCTTTTCGGCGGTGGTGGAAATGGGTTTTCCCTCGGGGTAGAGACCGTTTTCGAGATCGGTGGGCAGTCGGTGAAACTCCTGCGCACGCTCGCGCGTCTTCACATCTTCCTCCGGGCCGAGGCTCACAACGGGGCGGATGAAGATGACGAGCTCCTCGCGCGTTTTGTCGTCCTTCGTGTTGCGGAAGAGCACGCCGATGAGCGGAATGCGCGAGAGATAGGGGATGCCGGAAGTGGTCTTGTTATGGTTCTGCCGGATGAGGCCGCCGAGGATGAGCGTGGCTTCGTTGGGCACCGAGACGCTGGTCTTTAGGACGCGGGTGGCGATGCGCGGGATGGCGTTGTTGTCGATAGTGGTCGAGCCCACCTGCTCGTCAAATTTCTGCACGATATCGAGCGCCACTTCCTTGTCCGAATTGATGAGCGGCAGGATCTCGAGCGAGAGCGCCACCGTCTTGAATTGAATGGTGGAATTGGTGACCAGGCTCGAGCCCGTGGTGGCGCCGCCAAAGCCGCTCTGAATCGAGGTAGGGATGGCGATCTCTTCGCCGGAGGCGATCGTGGCCTTCTTGTTGTTGCTGGTGAAAATGCTCGGCCGCGCGGTGACTCGGAACCGGTTCGTAGTCTCGAGCAAGGTGATGAGCGCATCGACGGTATTGCCCGCGGCGATAAAGCCGCTGAGGCCCGCGGTGCCGCCGGTGAGCGCGGCCTGAATGTTGTTCGAATTGATGAGATTGTTTAAATTGAGCGACGGCGCGCCGTTGCTGCCGATGCCTACGATCCCGCCGGTGGTCGTGCCTGTGCCGGTGCCCGTGCCAGTGCCGACCCCCCCCGTGCCGCTGCCGGTGCCGGTGCCCGTTCCCGTGCCGGTGCCGCCGGTGCCTATGCCGCCGGCGCCTGGCGTCATCACGTTGAATGGAGTCTGGCCGAGCGCGTTTGCTTTTCGCACGAAATAGTTGATCCCAAATTCCTCCGAGTCCGTGAGCGTGAGCTGGCCGATGATGGTGTGCAGCAGCACCTGCGGCGCGCGGACGTCGAGCTCGTCGATGACTTTGAACACCTTGTCCCGCACTTCCCGGTTGCCCAGCACGATGATGGAGTTGGCCCGTTTGTCCGCGATGATCTTCGTGCCGCCCACGGTCACGGCGTCGGGGATGATGTCCTTCTCATCCGCCGACAAGCTTTCCGAGAGGCTCAGACCGCCGCCGCCTCCACCGCCTCCACCGAGCCCACCGCTGTTGCCGGAGCCGCGGTTAAAGAGATCGCCGCCGCCGGCGCCGCCGGAGCGCGTGCCGCCGGTGGAAGGCCGCGCCCCCCCGGGCTGGGTTCCCGCGGCGGCGCCGCCGGCGTCCTCTTTGGCTCCGGGGTCGGCGATCGCTTTTACGATGACGTGAAAGATGTCGGAGGCGTTGACGTATTTGAGCTTTCGGATCGCCGGTTCGCCAAACTTTACGTCCGCATCGAATTCCCGGATGAGCTTCTCGACGAAGCGCATATTCACGGGCCGCGTGACGACGTGGATGCGGTTGGTGCGCTTGTCGGAAGTGAGCGTGATCTTGCCGATGATGATGGCTTCCTCGGTGAGTTTGCCCGCGGAGATTTCGATCGTGTTCGTCCCGGTCTGCTCGGCCACGAGCCCCGGCGGCGGCACGGTGCCGTCGGGAAGATTGGGCCGCCCTTGTGCCACGGGCCGGGCGGCGCCCGCCGCGGCTCCACCTGCTGCCGCCTGTCCGGGCTGCGGTGACTTTTGAAAAATATCCAGCAGCTTCTTTTGCACGTCGTCGGCGTCGGCTCGCTCGAGGGCGATGAATTTGTCCACCACTTCCGCCGGCGGCACATCCATCTCGGCGATCACCTTCACGATGCCGCGCAGGATCGCGGAGTTTTCTGTGATGAGCAGCGCGGAAGATTTCGGCAGCGCCGTGATGTTGGTGTACTGGCCGGGCGACTGGACGACGAAGGTGCCGAGGACTTGCGTGACCTCCGTGGGATCGGCGTAATGCAGCTTGATGAGCAAGGTGACCACATGCTCGCCGTCGGGAATCTGCAGCTCGTCGCTGATGATCGGGATGGCGGCGGTGCGCGGGCTCTTGCCGATGCCGATGACCTTCACGATCCGCGTGCCCTCGACCGGCACGAGGGTAAAGCCATTCATGAGCAGATTGATCTCGATGATGAGTTTGGCCTCCTCGCGCGGAATTTCGTCATTCACGACGATGTTCACCGGACCCACGACCTGGTTGTCATACACGAGCCGCACCCCGGCGAGCTTCTCGTAAAAATTGAGCACATCTTTCACGTCGGAGTTGGGAAATTGAAGGCGCACGGGGCCGATGTTGGCCGCCGCCGCTCCCGGGTCACCGGCTACCGGCGCCGGCGGCGTTACATTGGGAAGCTGCGGCCGAGTGAGTCGATCCTGCGCAAGCGCGACGCCGCCCAGAAGTAGAAGAGCCAAAAGCGATGGGGTTTGGCGGAACACGGGGGTCGTTAGGTAACAGCGGCGGGGGTGAAGTCAATCGCACCGTCCAGTGAGGCCGACGCGCCCGCGTGTGACCGCCCGCCCGCCCCCGCGTTCAAAACAACGCGCCACGCCGTGCAGCGTGCTTGCGATTCATCGCCGCTTCGATGCTCGACGTAGCTGCCTTTGCTCCGGCTTGGTGCCTTAGTGTCTTCGTGGTAAAAAATCTTTTTCTGAGCGATCCCACCACCAGCGGGCGGCTTCCGTGGCTCGATCTTTTTCGCGGTGCCGCGGTGGTGCTGATGGTCGAGACGCACACAGTCAACACCTTCCTCGCGACCCCGCAGCGCGCGACGTCGTGTTTTTCCTGGCTCGACTATTTCAACGGCCTGGTCGCGCCGGCCTTCCTCTTCATCGCGGGCTTTGCCCAAGGGCTCGGGATGCGGCGATCGCGCGCGGCGCCGAGAGGGTGGGGGAGAAAAGCGCGCCGCCTCCTCGGCATCTGGCTGCTGGGATACGCGCTGCATTTTCCCGCTCCCTCTCTGCTCGCCGGCCGCTGGGGGGAAGCTCTCGCGCTCTGGCAACGCGTGGACATTCTTCAGTGCCTCGCCGTGTCGCTTGGCTTGTTGCTGGCCATCGAGCGCTGGACGCGGCGGTGGGTGGACGCGAGCGCCGCGATGCTTCTGCTTCTCGCCGTCTTTGCCGCGCCGGCGGTCGCGACGTGGCGCTTCCTGCCGGCGGCCTTGCTCGGATATTTCAATGACAGCGCCGGCTCGCTTTTTCCACTGCTGCCGTGGCTGGGTTTTGTGTGCGCGGGATTTCTCGCCAGCGGGCGGCTGACCGCTGGATGGTGGCTCGCGGGCGCACTCGCGCTCGAGTCGATCATTCCCGGCGCGCCGGGATTTTTCTTTCAACGCCTCGCGTGGTTGGCCGGCGCGGTTCTCATGATGAGGTGGCTCTCGCACTTTGCGCGGTCGCGCTGGCTGCTCTTTGCGGGGCGCGAATCGCTCGCGATCTACGCCGCGCATCTCGTGCTCATCGAAGCACTCGCCGCTCTGGGTCTGCCCCGCATGGCGGCCGGCTTCGCCGGTTGCGTCGCGCTTTTCGCGGCAGTGCTGGCTGCGGCCTCCGCACTGGCGTGGCTGTGGGCGCACGCCCGCATTGACGCGCGCCCGCCGGTGCGGGACTAATTGCGCCTGCTCCCCGTGATTGAAAATCAAGACGCGCACCTTCAACCCTGCATCGGCTGCGGCGCGATCCTGGATATGTCGGATGAAGAGCCGCTCGCCGAGGTCACGTGCCCGGCCTGTCACACGCTCAATCCGGTGGCCGCGACCATCGGCCCTTTTGAGCTGCTCGAAGTGGTGGGGCAAGGGGGCATGGGGGTGGTGTACAAGGCGCGCGATTCGGGACTTGACCGGCTCGTCGCCCTCAAGCTGTTGCGGCGCGACACGGCCAGCGACTCGGAGCAGATCGCCAAGCTCGCGAGCGAGGCTTCCATCACCGCCTCCATCAATCATCCCCATGTGGTGAAGGTCTTCACCACCGGCACCGACCGCGAGCGCTTTTACCTCGCGATGGAACTCGTGGACAAAGGCACCCTCGACGATCTCATTTCGCTGCAAGGCCGCGTGGCCGAGGCCCAGGTGCTCGACGTCGGCATTCAGATCGCGCAGGGCCTTCGCGCTGCGCAGCAGGCGGGCCTCATTCATCGCGACGTGAAGCCGGGCAATATCCTCTTTGCCGACGCGCACACGGCCAAGATCGTGGACTTCGGCCTCGCGATCTTCCAAGCCGACGAGGCCGCGTCGCGCGGCGAAGTATGGGGCACGCCATACTACGTCGCGCCCGAGAAGCTCGACAAAAAGCCGGAGGATTTCCGCAGCGACATGTACTCGCTCGGCGCCACGCTCTTCCACGCACTGGCAGGCCGACCGCCCTTTGAGGCGGAGGATGCGTCGATGGTCGCCCTCAAGCATCTCAAAAGCCAGGCCGTGAGCCTTCAAGCCTTTGCGCCGTGGGTCTCGGGGCCCACGAATTTTGTGATCAATCGCACGCTCGCCAAAAATCCCGACGAGCGTTACCAGAGCTACGACGAGCTCATCGAACACTTGGAATACGCCCGCAAAGAGCTGGAAAAAAAAGGCGCGTACGTTCCGGCCTCGCAGCGCGTGGTCCTCGAAAATTCCGGACAGCAGGGCGTGATGGGCTGGCTCACCCTCGGCGGCATCGCGCTCATCGCGCTGCTGGTCGGCAGCTATTTTTTTCTCGGTGGAAAGAGCGATGCCGACCGTGCCGCTCAGGCCGATTTCCTCGGCGCGACGAGTGGTTCGAAGTTCGACTCGAGCTATCACGCGGCGCGCAAACTCCTCACCGCTGGCAACGCCGCGGAAGCTGCCAAAGCGTTTGCAAAGCTCGGCGGCGACAAGCTTCCGCAGCCGCTTTTGAACTGGGCGCAGTTCCACGAGGGGCTCGCGAAATTTGCCGCCGGCGATGTGACTGAGGGCTCCGCCGTCTTCCGCCGCATCGCCGCGCGGGGGCCCTATTCGAGCGAGCCTGCCGCCGCGAAACTCGCTAATTTTTTCGTCGAATCCGCGCGGCTCGCTGGAAGCGCGGACTCCATCCCGGCTTCCGCCGGGCGCACGATCGACAAGTCCAATGACCAGGCGCTCGCGTTCCTCGTTTTCGGTTTGAAAGATTGGCAGATCGATGACTTCGACGATGCCGGCGAACTGCTGCGCGAGTACGACCGCGCGCAATCCGCCGCGCCCGCCAGCCGGCTGCCCGAGTACAAGAAGCTCGCCGTCGATCGTCTCAACGATTACGGCGCCTACCGCGAAGCAGCCGAAGCCATGAAGATGGCCAGAGCGCCCGGCGGCAAGCGCGCCGCACTCAATGCGCTCGACGACGCCCGGGCCAGCCTCAAGCTCGGTGGCAAACTCGCCGAAAAGATCGACGCGCTGCGCAAGAGCGCGGCCGAGATCCGCGAGACTACGCCGCTTCCCAAACCCGCGAGAAAACCCGCGTCGTAGTTCAAGGAGGGACGCTCGCCCTCCTTCCCGAATGTAAAATTCTTGTCACATTTTCCGCTCGCAAGAGGTATTAGACGGTTGCAGTCGCCGACACCTTCCCCATGAAATTCTCTCCCTCGATCTGCGCGGCCGGAGCCCTGACTCTCACTCTCCGAGGCTGCGCCATCTCGAAGTATTCCCGATCCCCACGCCCGACTGCGAGCCTCACCGGCGGGAAGCTTCATCGCCACGACGAAGTGGATGAGGTGGTCGATTGAGCGACTCATTTGCTCTTTCACCGCGGGTGCTTTTGCCGGCGATCTTCTGCTGGAGTCTGCTTCCCCTTCACGCGGAGAAGCGCGATGCGCCCGCCATTCCCGTGGTCGCGGCGGCGCGAGTCGAGCGCGGCGAGATTTTCCGCGAGGTGTCCTTCGATGCTGAACTCCGACCCTACCAGGAAGTGGAATTGCACGCGCGGGTGACCGGTTATCTAGACGCGATGAAGGTGGATGCCGGCGACACGGTGAAAGAAGGCGAAGTGCTTGCGATCCTCGATGCGCCCGAGGCGAAGATCGAGATCGAGCACGCGCTCGCCAGCGAGCGCCGCAGCAAGGCCGAGATCGACCGCGCGCAAGCGGCCTACGAGGAGGCGCACACCGCTTACGAACGGCTCATGAAGACCAGCGAGGCGCAGCCGCGTCTCATCGCGCAGCAGGATATCGACACCGCGAAATCCCGCGACCGCTCCGCCGCCGCGGCGCTCGATGCGGCCCGCGAGCAGGCCAATGTCTCGAGCGCGGAAGTCAAGAAGCTGCGCACCATGCTCGATTACGCGCAGATCACCGCGCCGTTCGCGGGCGTCATCACCAAACGCTACAGCGACCCCGGCGCGCTCATCCAGGCGGGCACCAGCTCGGGCACGCTCCCGCTGGTGCGGCTCTCGCAGAACGACAAGTTGCGCGCGGTCTTCCCCGTTTCCATTTCCTACGTGTCGGTCATTAGAGTCGGCGATCCGGTCGAGCTGCGCATCTCCTCGATCAATCGCACGATCGCCGGCAAGGTCGCGCGTTTCAGTCGGAAAGTGGAAACGGCCACGCGCACGATGGAGGCCGAGGCGGAGGTGGACAACGCGGACCTCTCTCTCATCCCCGGCATCTACGCGACCGCTGTGCTGCGCACCGATCGCCGCCAAAGCGCGCTGCTCGCACCCATCGAAGCGGTGGCGCGGGAAAAGAGCGGGGCGTCCTCCGTCTATGTCATCAACAAAGATCGCAAGATCGAAGAACGCCAGGTCACGCTCGGGCTGGAGACTCCGGCCAAACTCGAAATCCTCGGCGGACTCAGCGAGGGCGAACTGGTGATGATCGGTGGCCGGACCCAAGTCGCGCCGGGCCAGATCGTGGAGCCGAAGCTGTTGGCGCCACCCGCATCCGTCGTCGCGGAAAAGAGCGCGAAGACCGTGAAGGCGAACTGATCGCGCGCCTTTGCATGGCCCCTCCGGTTTCCTCTGAACACCTCGCAGCTCTCCGCGCGCTCGACACCTGCACGGTGGCCAATGCCGTCGAAACCTTCGACGTGCGGCTGCGCAACGAAGGCTTCGCCGATCGCAGCATCCGGTGCCTCGCGCCGGGTGCGATGCCATTGCTTGGCTACGCGGCCACGGTGCGCATCCGCTGCTCGAATCCGCCGATGCGCGGCCACGGTTATCCCGACCGCACGGACTGGTGGAATTCGCTGCTCACGCTGCCGGCACCGCGCGTAGTGGTCATTCAGGACGTGGATGAATCGCACGGCACGGGCGGATTCATCGGAGAAGTGCATGCGGCGATTCTCGCGGCGCTCGGCTGTGCCGGCGTCGTGACCAACGGCGCCGTGCGCGACTTGCCGGCGATCGAAGGCACGGGCTTCCATCTCTTCGCCTCCGGCCTCGCCGTGTCGCACGCTTACGTTCACATCGTGGACTTCGGGCATCCAGTCGAAGTGGGCGGCCTCGCGGTGAAGCCAGGCGATCTGCTCCACGGCGATATTCATGGCGTGCTCAACGTGCCGCTGGAAATCGCCACCGCCATCCCCGCCGTTGCGGCCAGGTTGCAGTCACAGGAGAAACAGGTGCTCGACCTTTGCCGTTCGACGGAATTTTCGCTGGACAAATTGCGGGCCGCGGTAAAAGGCATCTTCGACTAAGGCCGTTTATGTGCGCAAACGATCCAGGCTCCGGAGGAGCAGGATGTTTGCTTCGCACCTTGCAGGCGCTTCATTTCGCTTCCACCGCTTTGATCTTTTGACCGTCCGTCACAGACTGCTTGCCGGCGAGGATCACTGCGTCATCGGGCGTGCAACCCTTGAGGATCTCGACGTTCACGCCGTCGTCGAACCCGATCGTGACGGGCACCTTTAGCGCCTGGTTATCGCGGACGAGAAACACCGAGGTCTTCGTCTTCTCGGTCATGAGCGCCTCGGCGGGAATGAGCAGCGCATCCTGCCTTTTCTGGAGCGCGATTTGGACGTTCGCCCACATGCCGGGCCGCAGCGCGAGATCAGGATTCGCGATGTCGATTTCCGTCGTCATCGTTTTCGTCGATTCATCCAGCGCGTAGGAAAAGCGCGTGATCGTGCCGTCGAACGTGCGGCCCGGCAGCTCGCTCACGGTTACTTTCACCGGCAGGTCTTTCTTGACGTGCGGCGCGTCGGTGTCGGGCACCGCCACGTCGATGCGGACTTTGCTGAAATCCATCAGCGTCACGACGGCTGCGCTCTTGGCGGAGCTGCTCGAAGTCGCCGAGGGAATGAGCGCGCCGGGATCGACCCAGCGTTTGGTGATCACGCCGGAAAACGGTGCGGTGATCTTCGCGTAGCTGAGCAGCGTTTCGATGCGCTGCACGCCCGCGGCGGCCACATCGTATTTTGCCTTCGCCGCATCGACCGTCTGCGGCGTGACCAGGTCCGTCGCCTTTTTTTGCGCTTCACTCACGCGCTTGTAATCAACCCCCGCCGCCTGCTCCTCGGCTTTTTCTTTGACGAGGTCGGCGAGCATCTCCGGCGCTTCGATTTCGGCCAGCAGATCGCCCTCTTTGACCGTGTCGCCCTTGTCCACTTTGATCGTCTTCAAGTAGCCGGCGACCTTCGCGTAAAGCAGCGCCTCCTGATCGGCCATGACGTTGCCGGGCAGCGTCACGAGGCGGACGATCTCGCCGCGTTTTGGGTGAATGACCTGGACGGTCGGAACAGGCGCGTTGCTCTCTGCATTCGCGCCTGAGCGCCCGCAACCTCCGTGCGATGCCAGCGCGGCAACGCTCAAGACGAGAGTGCAATTTCTCCGAAGGGTCTTTTTCACGGATTGGAAACCCCGACCGCCTTCTCGCGCTTGAACAGCACGTAGAGCACGGGCACGACAAAGAGCACGAGCAGCAGCGAGGCGAGGATGCCGCCGACGACGGCGCGCGCGAGCGGGATGTTCGCGCCGCCGGAAATGGCCATCGGCGTGAGGCCGAGGATCGCAGCGATGCCGGTCATCAAGATCGGGCGCAGGCGGATCGCGGCGGCTTCGAGCACGGCGTCGCGCGGACTCTTGCGCTCATTCTTTTCGACGGCTTCGTCGAGGATGCGGTTGGCGAAATCGACCATCAGCACGCTGAAACTCACGACGATGCCGACCATCATGATGATGCCCATTGCCGACTGGATGCTCAGATAGGTGTGCGTGAGAAAGAGCATCCACGCGACGCCGATCAAGCCGAGCGGCACCGCGAACATGACGATGAACGGATCGACGAACGATTTGAACTGAACGATCATCACGAGATAGACGAGCACCACGGCGAGCACGAAGCCGAACCCGAGCGACTTGAAGGATTCCTGCATCGACTTCACTTCTCCGCGCATCGCGATGTTGTAGCCCTCCGGCACTTGCGAGCGGTCGCTTTTGATCTTATCGATGTATCGCTCGATGTCGGCGGCGACCGAGCCCACGTCGCGCCCACGCACGTTGACGAAAATGTCGGTCACGCGCGTGATGTTGAGGTGGTTGATCTCCGAATACGCGGTGCCGCGGGAAAATTTCGCGACCGTGCGCAGCGGGATCGCGACCGGCTGCTTTTTTCCGGTGATCGGAATGTCGAGCACGGTGTCGATCGACCGGATGTCCTGCTCGCGATACTGCGCGCCGATGAAGTAGTGGTTGCCGTTTTTTTCATCGATCCAGAACGACGGCGCGAAGTTCGTCGAGCTGTTGAGCGCGGTGACGATGTTCTTCACGACTTCCTCTTGTGTCAGCCCGACCTGCGCGGCCTTCACGCGATCAACGTCGATGTTGATCTGCGGCGCATCGAGTCGCTGCTGGATGCGCACATCGACGGCGCCCGGCACCGCCTCGGCGAACCGTTTGATTTTCTCGGCGATGTCGTGCGCGGCCTCCAGCTTGTTGCCTTCGACCTGGATGTTGATCGGTGAAGGCAGCCCGCCATTGAGCGCGGCGCTGAGCATACCGCCGGTATCGAAGCTGAACTCGATGCCGGCGAATTGTTGAGGCAGTTTCTTTCTCAACTCATCGACGTAATCGAAGGTCGAGCGCGCATGATGATCGGCGAGTTGGACCAATATGAATGCGTCCTGCGGCCCGGAGTTCGGCGTGTAAGCCGCCGGCCAGTCGAGCAGCACGCCGAGGTTGGAGATCAGCATCTTGCGTTCTTTTTCCGGGACGACCGCGGTGATGGTTTTCTCGACTTCGGCGACGATCTGCTCCGTCTTTTCGATGCGCAGCCCGGTGGTCGCGCGCACTTTCACCATGAACTGCCCCGCATCCGTCTGCGGGAAAAGTTCGGTGCCGATGAATTTGAAAACGATCATCGAAACGACGAACACCGCGGCCGTCGCGCCGAGCACGAGCCAGCGCAGGCGCAACACGCGTTCGAGCGCGCGCGAGTAGCCGTGCTGCACGCGAGTGAACCAGCCGCCGTGTTCGCGCGTGGACGGTTTGAAAAACTTTGCAGCACAGACGGGCACGAGCGTCGAGGCGAGCAGCCGGCTTGTGCAGATCGCGAAGATCACGGCCTTCGCGAGTGGAGTGAACAGGAACTTGCCGATGCCTTCGATGAACACGACCGGAAAGAACACGACCGAAACTGTGATCGTCACGATGGTCAGCGGACGCATGACTTCGCCCGCGCCGTACAGCGCCGCCTCAAATGGCGATTTGCCAAGGTGCAGATGCCGCGAAGTGTTTTCCAGCACGACGATCGATTCGTCGATCAACATGCCGATGACGACCGCGACACCGCCGAGGGTCATCGCGTTGAGCGTTTCGTGCGTGAAGTAAAGGCCGATGAATGCGCC
>JBBRXP010000107.1:0-19396 GCA_038238555.1 Chthoniobacterales bacterium
GGCGAGGGCGGCTTCGGCACGGTGTGGATGGCCGAGCAGGAGCAGCCGGTGCGGCGGCGCGTGGCGCTGAAGATCATCAAGCTGGGGATGGATACGAAGGAAGTGATCGCCCGCTTCGAGCAGGAGCGGCAGGCGCTCGCGCAAGGCGTGGTCGTCGCCGCATTCTCGATCGAGAAAGGCGGCGCGCTCCCGCGGCGCCGCAATCTCCACGGCAGCGAGGAAGAGCGCTTCTGCACACGAAGGCTCGGGGTTCATCGGGTGATGCTCATGTTCTCCCAACTCATGCGAAATCCGGGCCGGGAAAGGCTCACAGCCGGAAAAGAAAAATGGAGGGTTGAGAGTCCGCCAATCCTTCCGCCCCGTGCGGTTCAGATCGGATAGCCGCCGCGTTCGCAGATGTGCCGCGCCACTTGCCGGCGCAATGCCACGGAATTCAGCGGAGTCCACGACAGCAGGCGGCGCGCGGTTTTCAAGTGGCCCGCGAGTTCCGCGCGCTCGAGAGCAGCTTCCAGGACGCGCTGTGCCGCGGCTTCCATCCGCTGCGCGCTGTCTTGCACGAAGAGCACGGCCAAGTCCGCGTGCAGGGAACCCTGCCCGCCACGCGCGCGAGTTTTCAGCGCGCGCAGCACGGCGCTCTCGGCGAGGAAAATCTCGCTGATGACATCGCTCAGCGCCGCGAGCACTTCCTGCTCGTCCCCGAGCTTCGCGCCGAATTTTTTCCCAGCGACGCCGCTCAGGAAAAAGACGAGCCGCTTTGCTCCGCCGAGGAAGGCGCGCGCGTTTTGCAGATCGTCGCCGGTATCGGCCGCGGGCACGGCGGTCGCGATTTCTTGCAGCACGCGGCCGATGGTTTGCGTGAGCGGAAATCGGCCGCGCTGTTCGCGCCGCAGCAGCGTGCCGGGAATGAAGAGGCGGTTGATTTCGTTGGTGCCCTCGAAGATGCGGTTGATGCGTGAGTCGCGCAGAGTGCGGGCGGGGGTGAACTCTTCGGTGAAGCCGTAGCCGCCGTGAATCTGCAGCGACTCATCGGCGATCTCGAAGAGGATTTCCGTGCAACACACTTTGAGCACGGAGCATTCGACGGCGAACTCATCGAGCGCGCGGGAAAAGTGCGGCGTCATCGTGTCGAGCATCTCGCCGGTCGCAAACATTTCATCGATGAGCCCGGCGGTGCGATGCGTCGCGCTTTCGGCCGCGAAAATTTTCACCGCCATGTCTGCGAGCTTTTCCTGGATGAGTCCGAAAGCGGCCAGCGGCTTGCCGAATTGGTGGCGCTCGAGCGCGTATTTTGTGGCGGTGCGAAGCTGTTCGCGGGCCGGACCCAGCACGCCCACGCCGAGGCTGAAGCGGCCGAAGTTAAGAATGTTGAAGGCGATGTAAGCGCCCTTGCCCACTTCGCCGAGCACGTTTTCCACAGGCACCTGCACGTCGTCGAGGATCAAGCGGCGCGTGGACGAACTCTTGATCCCGAGCTTGTGCTCCTCCCTGCCAGTCGAGACGCCGGGCCACGCGGCCTCCACCAGAAACGCCGTGACGTGCTGGCCGTCCACCTTTGCAAAGACCGTGAAGAGATCGGCCCACGCGGCGTTGGTGATCCACATCTTCACGCCGTTGAGCACGAAATGTTTTCCGTCGGCGGATAGCGCCGCGCGCGTCTTCATGCCCAGCGCGTCGGAGCCGGAGCCGGCCTCGCTCAGGCAGTAGGCGGCCATCCATTCGCCGGTCGCGAGTCGCGGCAAATACTTTGTGCGCTGCGCCTCGGTGCCGAAATAGATGAGGGGATGCGAGCCGATGCCGGTGTGCGCGCCGCAGGTAATTCCAAATCCGGCGAGCCGCGACAATTGCTCGTTGACGCCGAGAGTGGCCGTCTTGCCGAGGCCGAGCCCGCCGAGGGCCTCGGGCACTTCGATGCAGAGCAGGCCGAGATCGCCGGCCTGTTGGAAGAGTTTGCGCGCAAGTCCCGGCTCCTGATGTTCGAGCGCCTCGAGTTGCGGGAAGACTTCCTTGTCCATGAACTTCTCGGCCGTCGCAGCCATCTGCCGGTCTTCCGGCGACAAATCTTCCGGCGTGAAAACCGAGCCGGGTTCGGTCTCGGCGAGGAGAAAATTTCCGCCAGTGAGGCGGGCGGGCAGAGCGGTGAGTTCAGACATGATGAAGCGCGATTAAGCCCAAAGAGGGCCAGGCACCCCACAACAATTTGCGGCAGGCAGCGGCACCCTCTGCGTTAATTAGAGTTCGCCATCGAGGTTTGAGAACTTGGATGTTGGATGCTTCCCACGTCTCCCGATGGCCGCCTTCATCCTCCGCCGCTTTGCCTCGATGGTGGTGGTGCTTTTCTTCGTCGTCACCATCACCTTCTTCCTCGTGCGGCTCGCGCCGGGCGGTCCGTTTTCCCGCGAGCGGAAAATTCCCGCCGCCATCGAAAAGCAACTCCTCGCGCGCTACAAACTCGACGGCACGCTCTGGCAACAATACTCGGGCTATCTCGGCGATCTGCTCCACGGCGACTTGCGGCTCTCCACGAAATTCCGCGACCGCTCGGTCAATGAGCTCATCGCGCAAAGCCTGCCGGTGAGCGTGCAGATCGGCCTCGCCGCGTTCCTCCTCGCCACCGCAGGCGGTGTGTGGCTCGGCAGCCTCGCGGCGGTGCGGCATCGCACGTGGACCGACACCTCCGCGATGCTCGGCGCGCTTCTGGCCATCAGCGTGCCGACCTTCGTGACCGGGCCGCTGCTGGTGCTGCTCTTTGCGCTCTCGCTCGGCTGGCTGCCGGTCGGCGGCTGGACCTCGTGGAAATCGCTCGTCCTCCCCGCCGTCACGCTCGCCGGGCCTTATGTGGCCTACATCGCGCGGCTCATGCGCTCGAGCATGCTCGAAGTGCTCGGCCAGGATTTCGTGCGCACCGCGCGCGCAAAAGGCCTCGGCGATTCGGTCGTGCTCTACAAGCACGCGCTCAAGGTCGCCATCCTGCCGGTGGTCAGCTTTCTCGGCCCGCTCGCGGCCAATCTCCTCACCGGCTCCATCGTCGTCGAAGCGATCTTCAACATTCCGGGCGCGGGCGGATTCTTCGTCAACTCGATCATCAACCGCGACGTCTTCCTCTTGAGCGGCATCGTCATCGTCGATTGCGCGCTGCTCGTCTTCCTCAATCTCCTCGTCGATATCGCCTACACGGTGCTCGACCGGCGCATCAAACTCTATGAGTGACGCGCTGCCGCCCCCGCCCGGCGCATGGCGGCGGCTGCTGAAAAATCGCGTCGCGTGCGCTTCGATGCTGCTGCTCGCGGGCATCGCGCTGCTCGCGATTTTCGGCCCGGCGGTCTTCAGCACCGATCCGCACGCTCTTTCAAAAGACCAGTTTCAAGAGCCGAGCGGCGCGCATTTTTTCGGCACGGATATCAACGGCCGCGATGTCTTTGCGCGAGTGATCGAAGGCGCGCGCATCTCGCTGCTCGTGGGTTTAAGCGGCGCGCTGGTGAGCTTCTTTGTCGGCACCAGCTACGGCATGATCTCCGGTTACGCGGGCGGCTCGGCCGATGCGCTCATGATGCGCTTCGTGGAAATTCTCTACGCCATCCCGCGGCTCATCATCATCATTTTGGTCATCTTCATTTTCGATCCGAAGTTGAAGGCGTTGCTCGCTGATGTGCGGGGCGGTGAGCTCGTGGGGTACTCGAAAATCATCATCATCATTTTCAGTCTCGGCCTCATCGAGTGGCTCACCATGGCGCGCATCGTCCGCGGCCAGGTGCTCGCGCTCAAGTCTCAGCAATTCGTGCTCGCCGCCCGCAGTCTCGGGCAGAGTCATTTCAAAATCATCGTGCGCCATCTGCTGCCGAATCTCGTCGGCATCGTCGTGGTGTACCTCACGCTCACCATTCCGGCGGTGATCCTCGACGAGAGTTTCCTGAGCTTCCTCGGCCTCGGCGTGCAGGCGCCGCAAGCGAGCTGGGGCAGTCTGCTGGCCGATGGCGCGCTCGCTATCAATCCCATCCGCAGTTACTGGTGGCTGCTCGTCTTCCCCGCCGTGGCGATGTCGCTCACGCTACTGGCGATGAATTTCCTCGGCGACGCGCTGCGCGATGCGCTCGATCCGCGCGGGCGCAGATGAACTTTGTCGTCGCGCCGGAAGCCGCTGGCCAGCGGCTCGATCGCTTCCTCGCCGCGCACGTGCCCGCGCTCTCGCGGTCGCGGATTCAGGATTTGATTCGGCGCGCTCATGTGACACTCAACGGCCTGCCAACCAAGGCCAGCACAAGGATCCGCGCCGACGACTCGATCGCCCTCGTCGAGCCGCCGCCGCGTCCGGCGATCGCGCAAGCCGAGGCGATCGCGCTCGACGTGCTCTTTGAAGACGGCGATCTCATCGTGCTCAACAAACCCGCCGGCATGGTCGTGCATCCGGCCGCGGGAAATTGGGGCGGCACCGTCGTCAACGCGTTGCTGCACCGGTGCGGCCCGCTCTCGAGCATCGGTGGCGAGCAGCGTCCCGGCATCGTCCACCGGCTCGACAAAGACACGAGCGGCTGCCTCGTCGCGGCAAAGAACGACTTCACGCACGGCCGGCTCGCCGCGCAATTCGCGGCGCGCGAGGTCACGAAAATTTACGTCGCGCTGGCGGCGGGAGCCTTCGCGCTTCGGAGCGGAACAGTCGAGGCAGCCATCGCGCGGCATCCGGTGCAGCGGAAAAAAATGACCGTCGCAAAAACGGGCCGCGCGGCAAAGACCACTTGGCGCGTCCTTCGCGAGCTCGACGACGCGTCGCTGGTCGAATGCACGCTGCACACCGGCCGCACGCACCAGATTCGCGTGCACCTTCAGCACCTCGGCCATCCGCTGCTCGGCGACGCAGTGTATGGCAAGCGTGCCAGCTACTCGCGGCAGATGCTCCACGCCTGGAAGCTCGGCTTCACGCACCCGCGCACGGGCGAGCGCGTGAGCTTCGTGGCGCCCATCCCGCGAGACTTCTTGGAGGCTGGCGTCCCACTTGATCTCCGATGACCGGTCTGCGATACACCCACATCATCCCCGTGAAGCTGCACCTCGAGAACCTCCCCGCCTCACTGCACAGCCAGCGCGACACGCTCCGCCGCTGCCTCGAAGCCATGGACGCCGCGCTACCCATCGAGCAGGTCATCCTCTTCGGCTCCCACGCCCGCGGCGAAGCGGGACTGGACAGCGATGTGGACCTCTGCCTTGTCGCCAATGGCGCCGAGCGCCAGCTCGAAGCGGCAAGCGAGTGGCGCGCGGCGATGCGACCCGTGTGGCCGCGGCCGCCATTTACTGAATTCCTGTCGGGAGAATTGCGCTCCCGAAACTCGGAACTCATGGATGACATTGATCCGATCGCCAAACCACTTGCCGAGGCCTGCGTCAGCGGTCGTTATCCCGGCTTCGATCTCGTGGATCCCGACTGGCCCACGCTGCGCGGGCAACTCGACGCCATCACCGCCCTCGCGGCAAAGATCCGCGGACGGCTTGCCGGGCCTTGATTGCGATGAACCACTTTCGCGAAGCCCTCGATCTCGTCCACGACACACTGCGCAATCTGCGCGCGGAAGGTGTGGAGATGTGCGCGTCGCGTGAGGTAGTCGAGAGGTTTTTAGAGACAGGAAGGACCGAAGGAACGGAAGGGATGCAAGGGACGCTGATCCCTTCGGTTCCTTCCGCCCTTCCTGTCGTTTCCAAAGCCCAGCGCCTCGCCGCGCTGCGCGACCCAGCACTCGCCTGTACTCTCTGCCCGCATCTCGTGAAGAGCCGCACGCAAGTCGTCTTCGGCGCCGGCAATCCCGACGCAGAACTCATGTTCGTCGGCGAAGGCCCGGGGGAAGACGAAGATCGCCAGGGCGAACCCTTTGTCGGCAAAGCCGGCCAGCTTCTCGACAAAATCATCGCCGCGATGGGCCTGCGGCGCGGCGACGTGTACATCGCCAATGTCCTCAAGTGCCGCCCCGACATGCCGCCCGGCATGCCCGGCAATCGCAAGCCCACCGCCGACGAGATGGCCACGTGCAAACCCTGGCTGCTCCAGCAAATCGAGATCATCGAGCCGCGCGTGATCGTCGCCCTCGGCGCCACCGCCATGGCCGGTCTGCTCGGCGAGACCGCCACCATGTCGAGCCTGCGCGGACGCTGGCACGCCTTCCACGGCACCCCGCTCATGGCCACCTATCACCCGGCCTACCTGCTGCGAAATCAATCGCTGAGCGAAAAGCGCAAAGTGTGGGAAGACATGCTCCTGGTGCTCGAGCGTCTCGGCAAACCCATCACCGAGAAGCAGCGCAATTTTTTCCTCAAGTCGTAGAGGCCGCAAACCTTCGACATCCATGCCCGCATGAAAAAGGCATCGGCGCCGCGTCACGGGCTGCACCTTGAGGATCTCTCACGCCTGCTCTCCTACCTCCGGCCCTGGCGCGGACGCTTTCTGGCGGCGGTCGCGGCGCTGCTGGTCTCGATGTGCTTCGGTCTCCTCTTTCCACTGCTGGTGGGGCACCTCGTGGATGCGGCCATCCCCTCGCTCGCCGCGCCCGCGCCCGATACGTGGCGTCCGAGTGTGGATACCGTTGCGCTCGCCCTTGCCGGCACGCTCGCCATCCAGGCGGTGCTCACATTTTTCTACTCCTACTCATTCAACAAAGCGGGCGAGAGCGCCGTGGCCGCCTTGCGGGGGCGGCTCTACGCGCAGCTCATCGCGCTGCCCATGCGCTTCCATGGCGAACATCGAGTAGGCGAGCTCTCCAGCCGGCTCTCCAATGATGTGGCCCTTCTGGCCGAGACCCTCGCGCACACCATCCCGCAAGCGCTGCGACAGTCGATGATGCTCGTGGGCGGCGTGGCCATGATCGCGCTCACTTCCCTGCGTCTCTCGCTGGTGATGCTCTGCTCCTTTCCGGTGCTCCTGCTCGTGGCCGTGTTCTTCGGGAGGAAAGTGCGCCGCATTTCCCGCCAGGCGCAGGATCGCCTCGCGGAGACGGCCACCGTGGTCGAGGAGACCCTCCAGGGCATCGCAAATGTGAAAGCATTCTCCAATGAAGGCTTCGAGGTGCGCCGCTACTCCGCGGGACTCGACGCCTATCTGCACACCGTCCTGCGCACCGCGCGGCGTCGCGCGGGGCTGGTGGCCTTCATCATCTTCGGCATCTTCGGCTCCATCATCCTGGTGCTGTGGTATGGCGCGCGGCTCATGCAGCAGGGCCAACTCACGCACGGCCAGCTCACGCGCTTCACTCTCTACACCATCTTCGTGGGCGGCGCCGTGTCCTCATTTGCGGAAGTCTTCAGCCTCCTGCAAAAGACCCTCGGCGCCAATGAGCGCGTGCAGGAACTCCTGGCCGAGAAGCCGGAGGGGACAAATTCCAAATCCAAATGCCAACTCCGCGGCGCCGTCGTGTTCGACGATGTCTCCTTCTGCTACCCCTCGCGTCCCGACCTGCCGGTGTTGCGCCATCTCTCGCTCGCGGCGCAGCCCGGCGAACGCATCGCGCTGGTCGGCCCGAGCGGCGCGGGCAAGTCCACCATCGTCTCGCTGCTCCTGCGCTTCTACACACCCGACTCCGGGCGCATCCTCCTGGATGGAAAAGACACGCTCTCTCTCGACCTCGCCGCCGTGCGCAGCAATATGGCCATCGTGCCTCAGGAGGTGCTGCTCTTTGGCGGCAGCATCCGCGAAAACATCGCCTATGGCCGGCCCGGCGCCGGAGAGGCGCAGATCGTGGAAGCCGCGCGGCGCGCCCAGTGCGCCGAGTTCGTCGAGCGCTTCCCCGAGGGCTACGGCACGCTGGTGGGTGAACGCGGAGTCAAGCTCTCCGGCGGACAACGCCAGCGCATCGCCATCGCCCGCGCGCTGCTCAAGGATCCCGCCATCCTCCTTCTCGACGAAGCCACCAGTGCGCTCGACAGCGAGAGCGAAGCCCTCATCCAGCAAGCCCTCGCCGAGCTGCTCCGCGGCCGCACCGCCTTCATCATCGCCCACCGGCTGGCCACCGTGCGCGAGGCCGACCGCATCTGCATCATCGACCAAGGCCGCGCCACCGAGCAAGGCACCCACGAGGAGCTCATGCAGCGCCCCGGCGGCGCCTATCGCCGGCTGGCGGAGATGCAATTTGGGGGAAGCTGAGTGTGGAGAGTGGGGTGGCGCCGGGGGCGAGTTCGGCACTCACCTAAATCTGGGATCGCTCTCGACGCCGAGGTGCTGACAATGCCGGATTAGCTTTTGCCAAAATGAAACACTTCCATTTTCCGCTGCTCTTCGCCCTGGGTCTCGCTGAAGTCGCCCTGGGACACGATCTCGCGAGTGACGATCCGCATCCACACTACGATCGGCGGGTAAAGGCGCCGGAATTTTTTTTCGCGCAGGCCGACGGCGGAGAGAATCGCGCGCGCGGGGGAGAGCGCTTGGTGCGAACAAATCGGCCGGCGCAGGCGGCGCCCTTTGAGGCGCGGGCGCCGCGGGTGAAGGTGCGCTGGGATGAGCGGTTTCTTTTCGTCGAGAGCAGCGGACTGCCGGCGCACGGGATGATGGTGGGCATCACGAATTGGCAGCAACAGGTGCCGCTGCCGCAGAACTACACGGGCACGAATGCGTGGCGGATTCCGCTCGCGCCGGCGCCGTCGAAAACGCCGGTGTCGATCAAGGGGCGCTTCCTGCGGGGGGCCATCGCGCTGGCGGTGAATGGCATCCCCATCTTCAATCCGCAAAACAATCGTGGCGAAATCTCAGCGGAAATCGGCGAGCTGGACGAGTGGGGCGGCCATTGCGGGCGCGCGGACGATTACCACTACCACGCCGCGCCGCTGCATTTGCAGAACGCCGTGGGAAAAGGCCAGCCCATCGCTTTCGCGCTCGATGGGTATCCGATCCATGGACTGGCCGAGCCGGACGGCTCGCAGCCAGCGGGGCTCGATGCTTTCAATGGCCACACCACGCCGGCGCTCGGGTATCACTACCACGCCTCGAATAGGTATCCGTACGTGAATGGCGGCTTTCATGGGGAGGTGGTGGAGCGCGACGGGCAGGTCGATCCGCAGCCGCGAGCGCAGCCGGTGCGCCCGGACCTTCCGCCTTTGCGCGGCGCGAAGATCACTGGCTTCACCGCCGCGCCGGACGAAAAGACTTTTTCCCTCCACTACTCCGTGAATGGAAAACCCGCGGCGGTGAACTACGCGGCCAGCGCGGAGGGGAGTTGGAAGTTTCAGTTTGTGAGCGCGGATGGGACGAAACGGGAGGAAACCTATCGCCGCGGTGGAGGCGGCGAGCGAAAGGGAGGACCGCCTCGCGCTTCCTTTGTGCTCCACAGTTCCGCGGTGGCGGATGGCGGCGCGCTGCCCGTGGAATTCACCGGCGACGGCCCCGGCTCGACGCTTCCCCTGGAATGGAGTGGCGCGCCGGCGGAGACGAAAAGCTACGCGCTCCTCATGCACCACGTCGATCGCGAGGGAGTGACCAAGTGGTATTGGACGCTCTACAATATCCCCTCTGCCGCGACGCATCTGGACAAGAACGCCAAGGGCGTCGGCACGCTTGGCGCCAGCTTCAAGGGGCAGATCGGTTACGAGCCACCGCACTCGCAGGGGCCGGGAGCGAAGACTTATGTGCTCACGCTTTACGCGCTCTCCTCGGCGCCGCAGTTCCATGTCGCCGCATCGCAGGTGACTGGCGAGGCGCTCTTCGCAGCCATCCAGGATCGCACCCTCGCGAGCGCGGACTTGAGCGTGGTGCACTCCCGCGAACGCGCAGGCCAAGGCCAAGCGGCGCCATTCAAGTGACCGGTCACGAATGACGAATGACGCGGTAGCACCTGATGAAAAACAAACGGCCCGCCTTCCTGCTCGGCGCAGTGTTCGCGCTCGTCACTTCCGCGCTCGGCGCCGAGAGCGGCTGGCGACCTCCAAACTTCGTGGTGATCCTCGGGGAAGGCGCCGGCTGGAATAGCACTTCGGTGCCGATGGATGACACCGTGCCGGGATCGAAGAGCGATCTCATGCAAACCCCGAACCTCGCGCGACTGGCGGCCGAAGGAATGCGGTTTGCGAGCTTCTACGCAGCATCGCCGCGCTGCACTCCGTCGCGCGCGGCCATCTTCACGGGCAAGAGTCCCGCGCAGTTGCACATGACATTCATTAACGACGGCAGGAGACGCGACGGCATCGCCGCGGCGGATCCCGGCCTCAAGATGATCGCACCCATCGCGCTGATGGAATTGCCCGCCGGCGAAGCAACCATCGGCGATGTGCTCAAGCGCGCGGGCTATGCGACGGCGCATTTCGGCAAGTGGCACGTCGGTCGTGTGAGCCCGGCGCAGCATGGCTTTGAGGAGAGCGACGGCGCGACGGGCAACGCGGGCCCCGGCAACAACGAAAATCCAAATCCAGACGAAGCGTTCGCGCTGACCGAGCGGAGCGTCGCGTTCATGGCCACGCAGGCGAAAGCGAGCAAGCCATTCTATCTCCAGATGTCGCACTATCCCGGACGCCGCGGCGAGGCGGACGCGCGGCCGGAAACCTATGCCGCCGTGCGACGGCGCACGGCCGGAGCCGATGCGCGGCGGGTGGCTGCCGCCGCTGTGATCGAGGACATGGACACGGCGATCGGATTGGTGCTGAAGAAAATCGACGAGCTGGGAATCGTCAACAACACCTACGTGCTCTACACGACTGACCACGGTGCCATCGGGCGCGGCGCCAACCGTCCGCTCGCGGGCGGCAAGGGAACTTTGTGGGAAGGCGGCATCCGGGTGCCTTTGATCGTGCGCGGACCGGGAATCAAGGCCGGCACTTGCTCGCACGTGCCCGCGAGCCACGTCGATCTTTTCCCCACCATCGCCGCACTGGCGCGCGTGAAGGAACCGCGGCCCAAAGGCATCGAAGGCGGCAGCCTCGTGCCGGTGCTTGCCGGCGCGGGCCGCGGCGCGGTGAAACGTCCACGCGAGGAACTCTTCTTTCATTTCCCGCACTACGACGAAGGCAACGACGGGCCGGCCTCCGCGCTCATCTTCGGCCACGACAAGCTCATCAAGACCTACGAAACTGGCGCGCTGCACCTCTATGATCTTGCGAAGGATATTTCTGAGCAACACGATCTCGCCAGCGAAGCGCCGCAGAAGACAGCGGATCTCAATCGGCGACTGACGGAATACTTGAAAGCGATCGGCGCGCAGATGCCGACGACCGGGAAGCAATTAACGGGGACAGACAAATAGTGGCCAGGACAGAACTACTATTGACTACGCCGCTTTGCCCCGTTAGCCCTACAGCATGTCCACAACCAACATAGCATCCGTCACCAACTTAAGGCGCGTAGTCGAAGTAGCCGAGCACATCGAGAAACTCCACGCAGAACTCGTTCGCTTGGTCGCTGGCAGCGCGCCTGTTGCCACTGCTCCCAACCTCACCACGCCGAAAATCTCCACTCCCGCTCCCACCAAGCGAAGAGGCAGGCCGAAGCTTTCCGCCGAAGTCCGCGCACGAATGGGTGACTCGCAACGCGCCCGGTGGGCGAAGGCGAAGGGAGGAGAAGCCCCAGTCCCGGCTGTTGCCGCGCCCGCGGCCAAGGCAAGAAAGAAACGCAGACTTACGCCTGAAGGCCGTGAAAGGCTGGCAGCAGCGATGAAAGCCCGCTGGGCAGCCAGGGAAAAAGGAGATGCGCCGGTCAATGCGCCCGCGAAATCAGCCAAGCCTGCATCTACCAAGGGCGCACAGAAGACCAAGCGCAATATCAGTCCTGAAGCAAAGGCGAGAATGGTCGAAGCCGTAAGAAGACGCTGGGCGAAAGTAAAGAAGGCCAAAGGCTCATCTTAGCTTTCACCGACGGCGGCCTGCGAGCCGCGCCCGAGCGTTGAGCGGATGGAAGGTCATCCTGTCTTTTACCAAATCCGCCGCGGCCTTCTTTGATGGCTGTGCGAGTGGGAAGACTTCGTTTTCATCGCGCCCTCCTTGTCGTCGCCGACTTCCATTTTGCCGGGCATTCCGAGACAGTTTCGGAAGATTGCCAACCTGGCTGTCCGTTATTTGCTGAACACCGCATGATCGCGGTGTCCGGCGGATTCGAGGATGTCTTCCTTGCTTAACATATTCGCCAGGCGCTCGGGCATCGGAGACATGGTGTCGCGGAAGCCCTGCTCGCCGCCGCTAACGATGTGATAGACGCGGATGGGCCGATACCAAGGCATCCCCAATCCCTTTCCATGTCGCTATCGATCCTCCGCGTAATTCTTGTGCGGCGACGCGAATGAAACATCCTCCGGCACGCCGGTAAAATTCCCGCAAACGATGTAAAGATGATCGTCCGGCCCCTTGACGATGCCGTGCGCGCCATGTTCGCCCGCGCCGCTCGGCCATTCATGGAGCAGCTCTACTTTGTCGAACTGGTCATCGCCGTTCGAGTCCGTCACGCGATACAGATGATATCCATCGGGGGCCTGCGCCATTGACGTAAAGCGCATCGAAGGCGCAGAGCAATCCCATCGCGCCTGTCACGGGGACTTCGATCGGCTCACGCCGCGCGATGCGGCCGCCCGCGTCGAGTGTGAAGCGGAGCATCGGCTCCTTGCCTTGCGGCGAGACGATCAGCGGCCCTTGGCATCCATCGTCATCGCGACCCATGAACCTTCGCCAGTCTGCGCCGAGCAAAGCAACTCAACCTTGAAGCCGGGCGCGAACCGTCAGCGACTCAGCCGAGGTCGCCTGACCGCCTTCCTGCGTGGCGCGAGGGAACTTTTCGCTTTTCACCGCCGTCACGAGCGTCTTCTCACTGCCTCTGGTGATCCTTCCGCAACCGGCGACATGGCTTTGGATGGCACTGTGTTTCGACACTACTTGATGGGTTGAATGATCAAACAGCGATGTTCAACGAGACCGGTTTTGGGTTCGACCCAGCTTTTCTTCCAATCCGAGAAGGCCGAGGCGGGGAGCGTCCAGGACACTTTCCTGGCAGCGTTGACGGCGAAGAGCTGGACTCGATTGCGATCGGCTTCCGGGTAATGCCAGTCCGAATTGACCACAACGATTCGCCGGTCGGGTAACGTAACGGTGCCGGCGGCGATGATGAGCGGGAAGTCGGGCTCGAGATCGCTGCGAGTAAGTGACCATATCTTGTCTCCAGCGGCGTTGAATCTTGTTACTTCGACACGCGCGCTGCACAGGGTCGAACCATCGGGTTCGCGCGTCGCCACCACTGGGAGACTAAGCACTTTATAGGAGTGCAGAATCACTCCGTCGCGTGTTACTTCGACAAACCGATTCTCGGTCCGCAGCGCGACGAGATAGTTACCCTCCGGCGTGGCGCGCATCAGGCCGTAGCGGGTGTGCTCGGTGCCTTGCGCCGGGAGAGAGATGCGGTGGAGCACTTTGCCGCTGCCGGGTTCCAGTTCGAGGATGGCTTGCTCGCCGCTATGGATCACGGCGATGCGGCCATTCGACAGGGGGACGCACGACTTAACCTCCGCCGGCGCTTCGACACGATACTCCCAGATGGTTTTGCGGCCGCGGTCGATCTCGCGGACATAACGATTTGCGGAGTAAATAACGTGGCCGCTGAGTAACATGACGGCATCGCCGATCAGGTCGTCGTATTGCGTGAGGGTCTGTTTTACCGGAGGCGGGAAGGTGTAAGACCACGAGCAAGTCAAATCCGGCTCGACAATGTAGATACCTTCACTCGCCTGAAGCAGAAAACGTCCGAGCGGCGATGGTTCGCGATCGGCGGCTTGGGCAAGACCTCCACTTAGTAACACGACGACACCAAGCCAACGCGCAGCGTTCATTAGCAGGCTTAGGATAAGAGTTCCTTCAGCACTTTCCCGTGCACATCGGTTAGTCGGAAATTGCGGCCCGAGTAACGATAAGTCAGGTGCTCGTGGTCGAGGCCCATCTGGTGCAGGATGGTGGCGTGGATGTCGTGGATGTCGGTCGCGTTGGCGGTAACTTCATTGCCAAACTCATCCGTCTCGCCGTAAGTAATGCCTCCTTTGAAGCCCCCGCCCGCCATAAAGATGGAGTAACCATTGACATGGTGATCGCGGCCGCACGTGTCCGTGATTTTCGGCGTGTGCGGAGTGCGACCCATCTCGCCCGCCCATAAGACGATCGTATCCTTAAGCAAGCCGCGTTGTTCGAGATCAGTGATGAGGGCGGCGACGGATTGGTCGGTAAAGCGGGCGTTCTTTTCGTGGTTGATCTTGAGTTTGCTATGCTGGTCCCACGGCGAGTTGTTGGTGTCGAATGCCGGACAGGTGATTTCGACAAAGCGCACGCCCGCTTCCACCAACCGCCGTGCGCGCAGAGCCTGGGTGGCATAGAAGCGCTGGTATTCATCGGCGGAGTCGAGGCCATAGAGTTTGCAGATGTGCTCCGGCTCGCCGGTGATGTCGGCGATCTCCGGCACGGTGCTCTGCATGCGAAAGGCAGTTTCGTAATTGGCGATGGCACCTTCGATCGCTGCGGCATCGGAGCTTTGCGCGGCGAAGGCGGCATCCTGTTCGGCAAGCAGCGCGAGCTTGCGGCGCTGCACGGCTGCGTTGTCCGTGGGCGCGATGTTATCCACGGGCAGACCTTTTGCCCGCATCATCGTGGCTTGATGACTGGCGGGCAGAAACGAGCTGCCGAAGTTTTCCAGGCCGCCATTAGGCACCCAGTCGTTGTTGAGCACGACGTAACCGGGCAGGTTGTGATTCTCCGTGCCGAGGCCATACGAGACCCACGCGCCGAAGCTCGGAGCCTGGCCGAGGATGCGCCCGGTGTGCAGCAAAAGATTCTGCTGCCCATGCAGCGGCACCTCGCCAACCATCGAGCGCACGACGCACAAATGATCCGCCACCTGCGCGAGATGCGGAAACAGTTCGCTCACCCACAGGCCGCTCTGCCCGCGCTGTTTGAATTCCCATGGACTGCCGAGCCACACGCGGTCCGCCTTGGATTGGGAACGCTTCGAGACCGCGCCTGCGCCGATAGCTTTGCCCTCATGTTGCTTGAGCATCGGCTTGGGATCGAAGGTATCCACATGGCTCGGCCCGCCGTCCATGAAGCAGAAGATGATGTTCTTGGCGCGCGGCGCGAAATGAGGCGCGGCGACGACCGGTCGCGCGAAGAGTCCGTTCAAAGCCAGCCAGCCAAAGCCGGCGGAAGTCTGCTGAAGAAAGCCGCGCCGCGAGAGAGCGGGAGTAATGCGGCCAGGGCAGTTACAAAAGGAATGAAGAGGAGTGTTCATGATCTTTGGAGTGTTGCGCTTGGACAAAGGAATGGGGACAGAGGAGTTGGGCTGAGGGAAGGCAAAGAACTGAAAAACAATTCCATTGTCCCCACTCCTTTGTCTTCATCGGGCCTTCGTTGCCTATCGCACATAGATAAACTCCTTCGTGTTGAAGAACGCATGGGCGAGCTGCGACCACGCTGTCTCGTCCTTCATTAAGTCTCCGCCGTTCGGCGCCGCGAGGTCGGGCAAGGCGGCGGTCCAGCGTTTCAGTTCCGTCTCCTGCGGCGCGCGTCCGAAGGCTTGCAGGAACATCGCACCCACCCGGTCTTCCGGCGAGCCGTGGGTTACTTTGATAAGTTGTCCGGCCCAGTGCTTCGCCATCGCACTTACAAGGGGATCGTTAAGCAGGGTCAGCGCCTGGCCGGGCACGTTGGTTACATCACGTTTGCCGGTGGGAAGTCGGAGATCGGGCAGGTTGAATCCGGCGAGGAAAACCGGCGGAGCCATGATCGACATTTGCAGGTAGAGCGAGCGCCGGCCATCGCCATCGAGCGGACCGGAGAACAGACGCTTCTTCGCATCCTCGGCGGCGCGCGGCGGATAAATGGGTCTTCCGTAAAGCTGCGGATCGAGCCGGCCCGACACCGCCAGTAATGAATCGCGAATCGCCTCGGCCTCGAGCCGCCGCGTGGGGTAGTGATGCAGCAGGCGGTTGCCGGGATCGCGTTCGCGTGCCGCGTTACTTACCGCGCCGGATTGGCGAAAGGTCTCACTGAGCACCAATCGCCGCACGAGCTTCTTGGTGGACCAACCTTCGCGCATGAATTCGCGCGCGAGGTAATCAAGTAACTCCGGGTGCGATGGCTTGCCGCCCAGTCGCCCAAAATCATCCGGCGAGTCCACGATGCCGGTGCCGAAGATCCATTGCCAGACGCGGTTCACATACACACGCGAAGTCAGCGGATGCTCGGGCTGCACCAAGGATTGCGCGAGCTCCAGCCGCCCGCTGCCTGGGCTCTTCGCCACGTCGTTCTTACCGGCAAACATTTCCAGGAAGTCCGGCGCAATCAGCCCGCCCAGCGTGTCGAAGTTGCCGCGCACATTGAGCGGATAACTTTCCTGAACGCACTCGCGCTCGTCCATGCTCATCGCGGTGCGCGGAAAGGCGATGCCTTGCTCCACGCCCCGGTATTCAGCGAGTAACCTAGCCAGCGCGCTGTCCGGCTCGGCTCGATTGGTTATTAGCTTCTTAGTTACGAGCCAATCCACCACACGCGCATCGCCAGGTTGTAACTTATCTTCGCTCCAACGACTCAGTGCGCCCGCCAACCAATCGCCGATACGCTGCCACACTTCCTCGGATGACTTGGGTGTGCCTTCATACAAAGAAGTGAAGTGCTCCAGCATGGCCTGCGGCGTTCCAGGTTTGTCGTGTTTCACGATGCCCGTGATGCTGACCCAACTGCGTTTGTCGTAACCCAGGTCGGATTCCGGCAGCCCCTTGACGAGACCGGTGCGCCCCGGAAAAACCGAATTTAAGGAAGCCGTCGCAAACTCCGTGGTCACCTGCGCGACGCCGTTCGACAACCTGCCGCCGGTAAAGGTCTGCCACACCGGCTTGGTCGAGTCGGGCATATTGATCCCCTCGTGCAGGAAAGCATTCTCGATGGCCACCACCGAACCGCCGAACTCGCCGCCCGCGAATTGCACGCTGAGAAACTTGCCCGATGCTGGCTGATGCGGCGGCATGCGCAGCGCGCCGGGTAATTTCGAGGACAGCGCATGGGTGTGATAACCACGCGGCAGCAGTCGCGCGATCACGGCATCGCCTTCGAGCGCGATGAGCGGCGTGCCGTCTTCGACAAAACCATGCTTCATTCCATCGCCTTCACTTACCCAGCCGTCGGGTAACTTCGGTTCTTGGAAATCGGTGACTAAGTTAAAAGCAGCATTGGTCTTGAGCCGCGCATCGCGCGCGCCGCGCCATTCCTTGGCGAGTTCACTCCAAAGTTTTTCCACATCGCCCTCGGACTCGATAAGGTGAGAGATCGGATAAGCCACGTCATCGAGCTTGTCCTCCGGCGCGACCTTTGCAGTAACGGGTTTCTTCTTTACTGCTGACTCCGCTTTCGCAGCCGGCGCGGCTTTTCCTTCGAGCGCTTGTTTCAATGTCTCCGGCGACCACGAGCCCTTTGCTGCCACGAGCCACTGCGCAGCCATTTCGCGCCGGATGTCTCCGCGCAGTTCCTTAAGCTTCGCGATGGTCGCGTCATTTTTCCCCGGCGCATCCACCGCGCGCGGCGTCCAGCGCGGCGTCATGAAAACGGCGGCCAGCGCGTAGTAATCGCGCTGCGACACGGCCTCCAGCTTGTGATTGTGGCAGCGCGAGCAGGCGACGGTAGTGGCGAGGAAGACCTTCGAGAACGCATCAATCTTGTTGTTCACCATGTCCTGATGAATGCCATTGAATTGAAGACTGTTGCCGTGCCGATGCTCGCCCATGTGATAAAACATCGGGCCGATGAGGCTTTCATTGATAGCCAACTCGCGGTCGATGCGCGGCTCGGCGAGCAGGTCGCCGGCTATCTGCTCAGTTAGAAATTGCTTGTAACTCACATCGCCATTGAAGGCGCGGATAAGATAGTCGCGATACTCCCACGAACCCTTCGCCGGAATATCCCACTCGTAGCCGTAAGTATCCGTGTAGCGCACCGCATCCATCCAATGCCGCGCGAAGTGCTCGCCGAAATGCGGCGACGCGAGCAGGCGATCGACGAGGGCTTCATAGGTCTTATCCGTGTTATGCGGCGACTGGGTAAACTGCCTTGCCTCTTCCGCAGTGGGCGGCAATCCCGTGAGCACCTGTGCAACCCGGCGAAGCAACGCCTCCGGATCCGCCGCCGGTGCGGGCGCGAGCTTCGCCGCATCCAGCGCCGCGCGCACAAAGGCATCCACCGGCTCACGCGACCATGCCGCATCCCGCACCAGCGGCGGCCGCGCTTTGCCAAGTGGCTTCAGGCTCCACCAATCGAGACGCTTCCGAAAGGCCTCCGCCCATTCATTGTCCTCGGGCTTCGGAGCCGCGGAAGCCACCGCCGCCACGCGCGGATCGGGCGCCCCGCGCTGGACCCATTCCTTCAACACCGCCACTTCCTCAGACGCGAGCTGTTTCTTCGGCGGCATTTGCAGATCTTTGTTCAGATAGCTCACCGCCTGGATGAGCAGACTCTCCTCCGGCTTTCCCGCGGTGATCGCCGGCCCGCACTCGCCGCCCTTTTGCCAGCCGCTTTTCGAGTCCAGCCGCAAGTCGCCCTTCTGCTTCTTCTCTCCATGGCATTCGAGACACCGCTCTACGAGCAGCGGCCGCACCTTGGATTCAAAGAAAGCAACGTCCTCCGCGCCACGACTGGTCGCCACAACGAAGGCGCAGAGAAGAAGCGCGAGCCGGACAACCATTGTGACGCGGAACATACGACGACAACCGTTCACACACTTAAAGCCTGAGCGTCATAAAATGGTAACATCCGCTCACGCAATCTCCTCTGCGCTCGCCTTATCGCGCACCGGAGTATTGCCCTTCCGAAGAGCTTAAAAGCGTCGGCATTTCGGGAGTTGTGGAGTGTCTTCGGGGTTGCGGACGAGGCTTTCAAAGACGAAAAAAATGCCATGTCAGATCAAGACAATAAATCCGGTCGCCGTTAAGAGCACCGAAGGCTGGCTTTACCTGGCCTTCACTCTCGATGGCTGCTCGCGCCGTTGCATCGCCTGCCACTGCCGGCAAGACATGTGCGTGGAACTTACCCAAGCCACTTTTTGAGGATTGACCCTTGAACCGCCAGGGATAGTCTCCACCGGTAATGTCACCCCCCAAGATTAACGGCGACTCAGCATGGGATCGTTCGACGCACTACCGCATGAGCATCGAAATCCGACATCGTTGAGCGAGTGAACCGCGCAGCGTCCAAAAGCAAATTCCTATCAGTGATACCAAGCAAAGATGACCAAAACCGCTTCTAAGATCCGTTTCAGAGCAAAACTGTTGCGGCCAGCTTCGACTGCGAAGGTTGGCTCTTGGACCTTCCTTACCCTGCCAAAGGACGCCAGTGCGAAGCTCCCCTCGCGGGGCATGACGACAGTCGAAGGCACCATCAATGGCTTCCTTTTTCGAGCCACGCTCGAGCCAGACGGCCAAAGAAGCCACTGGCTCAA
>JBBRXP010000108.1:0-19362 GCA_038238555.1 Chthoniobacterales bacterium
CGATGCCTTCGCTGCCGTAGAAGAACCACATGGACTTGATCGTGGGATGAAACGGCGCGCTCTTCAGGCCGCGAGTCTCGGAGACGATCGTCTTGTCGCCGAAGTCGAAGATGCCGACCTGCGAGTTCGGGGTCTCCGCCACATCAGTGTAGCCGAGGCGTCCGCCGTAGCTAGTTACGCTGCGGCCCAAACCGGAGACGCCGAGGCCCCAGCGGCAGATGTCGAGTGAGTGAATGTTGTTATTGCCGATCTCGCCGCTGCCGGTGTTCCAGAACCAATGCCAGTCATAGTGGAACTTCGGTCGCGTGAGTTTCACCATCGCCGCGGGGCCGGCCCAGAGATTGTAATCGCAGCGCGGCGGCATCGCGCACTCCGCGGGTCCGCCGATGGAGCCGCGACCGCCGTAGATGATGCTGCGCGCAAGCTTCACCTCGCCCAGTTTTCCCTCACGCATATATTGCACCGCTGCGGCCAGGGCGCCGCGCGAACGGTTCTGTGTGCCGGCTTGCGCGATGCGCCCCAGCTTCCGCGCCGCCTGCACCATGCGCCGGCCTTCGACGACGTTGTGACTTACCGGCTTCTCGATATACACATCCTTCCCCGCCTGCATCGCCCAGATCGCCGCCAGCGAATGCCAGTGGTTCGGTGTGGCGATAAAGACGACGTCCACCGACTTATCCTCAAGCACCTTCCGAAAGTCCTGCACCTTCTTCGGCATGGGTCGCTTGAGCTCGACGAGCAAAGCGCCCACCTCATCCGCGCGGTCGAGGTCAGGATCGCAAACATAGGCCACATCGCAGTCGGCGAGCTTCGCCAGTTCGCGTGCATGAGCTTTCCCGCGAATCCCGCAGCCGATGATCGCCGCGGTGAGTTTTTCGTTCGGGCTGGCGGCTTTGGGAGCGGCGGCAAAAAGCAGCGCGGGCAAAGCGACCGCGGCAGCGGCCATCAGCGAGTCTTCGAAGAAACGGCGGCGGGTGATGTTAGTCATAGTGGAGGGATGGGGAGCGGATTCTGAAAAGTAGTTACGGTCTTGAACAGCAATGGGCGGTCACTTCTTCGCCGTCGGGGTCCAGGTCTCCTTGAACGCGCCCAGCGGATACAGTTCATAGCGGCGCACGATCATCTCTGCGCCTTCCGTCTGCAGCAGGACCTTGCCCTCGCTTGGCTTGCAATCGAAGGCCGCGTTCACCATGACGCCATTGACGAAGTATTCCAGCGTGTCGCCTTTGGCGATGATTTCGAGGCGGGTCCATTCGCCGAACGGGGACTCCACATCTTCACGGCCGCGGAAGCCGATCTTGTCCGCCCAATCCACATCGCGCTTCTCCCAATTGATGCGGCCGGCGGTCAGCGTCTGACGGGGGCTGCCCTTTTTCCAAATCTTCTCCTTGTCGCGATCGAGTGTGAACTCTGAACGGAGGCTGGCGGTTAGCACCGTCCCGTCAGCAAGCTTCGGCGAGAGCACCAGGATATCACCTACGCCGCCTTCGATGATCTGGGCCTCGATGCTGGCCATCCAGGTGCCACCAAAGGCACCATGCGGACCGAAAGCATGCACGAGGATGCCGTTGTCACGCGCGGCCTTTTCCCGTTTGCCCCACGTTTTGGCGCCCCATTTAAAGTCGAGCACGAGATGGTAGTCACGGTAGTCCGCCTTGGTGGCCACATAACCATATCCGCGTCCACTGATCTGCAAATTACCGTCCGGCAGAAACGTCCAGATGTCCTTGGGATCGTCATGGAAGTCCGACTTGGGATTGACGTGATATTCCACCTCCCCGGCCTTGATGGAATCGAGCAGGTTGATCTTCGCTTTGACCGGTTCCACGGCAAAGGCGCTCGTGAGGCAGAGGGAAAGGAGGCAGACAAAGGAGGTCAGTTTCATAGGATAGAGTTTCGGCCAACCGTTGTGGATGTGGATCATCGGCTCAAGGTCAGCTCAGCCATGAAGATCGCGGTGATGGTCTTGCCGGTGTCATCCTTTTCGTGACTCGAGTAATACGAAACGAGCGCCCGATTCCCGGACAGCGCGACGAAGCCGGGATACGAGTTGTCGCCGCCGCTGGGGAGCTCGGCGAACTCCTGCAACTGGTCGCCGACGAGCCAGCAGAGCGAGGTCGTGGGGCCTCGCTCTTTCGTGGTCTTGCGGCCGCCGACGAGGATGTGATCGCCCCACTTCACGACGAGCGGACCACCGATGGGGCGGTCAAGGGATTGGCGGGTCCAGTCCGTGTATGGCGGCTTGGAACGAATGAGCAGCGCGTTCTTGCCGCCGCCATGGCGACCGATGGCGAGGAGGCTGCCGTCTTTCTCAAAGAGGAAGGCGGTTTCATCGCCGGCGGTCTCGGCGAAGTAAGCGCGTTTTTTCCAGATGAGGCCGTCGTCGCTTTCGAGCATGAGCGACTGCACACGTTCGCCTTCGCCCTTGGGGCCGATGTCGAAGCCGGGTTTGCGCCGGCCGCAGAGGAAGGCCTTGTCGCCGAAGGAGGCCGCTCGCCAGATGTAGAGGCCGAAGGTGCCTTCCAACATCACGGGGCTGGTCCAGGTGGCGCCGTCATCGGACCAGGCGGCGAAGCCGAGGTGCTTGTTCATGTCGTAGTCCTTCCGCTCAATGAGGCTGGGGCCGCTCCACCATGTGCCGGTGTAAACGAAGAGACGATCCTTGAAGACGAGGAAGTGCGGGTCACGCGTGTCGCGATCTTTGACCGAGAAGCGATGCACCTGCTCCCACGTCGCGCCTTCGTCCTTGCTGCGCAGGACGAGGACCGAAGCGGTGTTGAAAACCATGTGGCCGTCGGGACAGCTCCGAAAGGTCAGGTAAAGCTGGCCGCGGAAACGGCAGAGATCGGTGAAAGCGTTGTGCTCGCCGTTGTGGAAGACGCGGCGGACGTTGCTGACGGTGACCTTGGGCGGTTCGTCCGCGTGGACGGAGACGGTCAGCAGTGCGAGCAGCAGGATGGCAAGACGCGCCGGATTCATCACCGAGTTCACTTGGCGAGCGTCGCTGCTTCTTTCTTCGCCTTCGCGAGGACATCGGCGAGCGCCACCGGCTTGCCGCCCTGGCGCTGACTTTCATCCGCAGCCTCCATGAAGGTGAAAATCTCGATGGTCTCGGCCTCGCTGACCGGCGGTTCGCCGGTGCGAAAGAACTTACCGATCTGGCGGCAGAGCGCCTCGTAGCTAATCGTCTTGGCACCTTGCCGGATGCCTTTGCTGCCATAGACGACGGCTCCGAATTCCGATTTGCCTTTGACGATCCCGCGATAGGTGCCGATGCGGCCATCCTTCCATACGCCGGTGACTTGATCCGTGATCGGTCCTTTGCTGCGCGAGACGGTTTCGCAGCCAGTGCCCATGAGCGCGAAGAGCGACTCGATGCCGTGGATGGCGTAAAAGAAAAGGTCGGGCGTGCCGCTTTGATACGAGCACGGTCCCCAAGTCGTCACGCCGAGGATGTCGCCGATTTCAGGGTTGTTCTTGAGGGCGATGAGATCGTCTCCGAAACGCGATGACGAACTCGACCAGGTGCGCACGTGGTGCTGCTTCGCGAGATCGAAGATGGCGATGGTCTCCGCGAGCGTGCCGGCGAGTGGTTTGTCGATATAGACCGGCTTGCCCGACTTGAAGACCTCGCTCGCCTCCTTCAAATGAATGCGGCTATCGACGCTCTCGATCAGCACGACATCAACCTTCTCCAGCAGCTTCGGAATCGTATCGACGATCTCCACGCCCATCTCCCGCAACTGCGCCGTGAACTTTTCCACGCGGTTCGCGCTGGCCGGCATGTCGGTGCCGCCGGGATAGCCCGCCACGATCTTGATGCCCGCGAGATCCCCATCGGCCTTCGGATTGTTGAAAAGCTTCGTGAACGCCGGCACATGCGAAGTATCGAGACCGATGATGCCCGCGCGCAGCGGCTTCAGCGCATCCTGCGCGGATACCGGACCGCAAACGATCAACGCAGCGAGAGTGAGGAGGGCGGGGAGTTTCAAGATGGGGAGATTCATTCGGAGGCGGGTGGTTCAATCACAACCCGCGAGCACCTTTCTTTCTTGCGACCATTCGCCTGGGCGAGCTGGCGGGCAGAGAGGATCTGAGCGTCATTCCCGAGCCGATCGGGTCAACGTTCCACCGGAGCGGTTTTCTTAACCCTGTCGCTGTTCCCAATGCCGCCGGCGCCGGAGACCGCTTTTCCCGGCGCGTCGTGCCGCTCGAACCATTCGAGCGTGCGCCGCAGCACATCTTCGCGATGCGGGAGCTGGCGAATGCCGTGGCCTTCGTCGGGATAGATGACCATCTCCGTCTCGACGCCGGCCTCGAGCAGCGCGCGATGAAACATTTTCCCCATCGCCACCGGGCAGCGCCGGTCGTTGAGCGAGTGGAGGATGAGCGTCGGCGTGCGCACCTTCGATGCGTAAGTGAGCGGACTGTGTTCGCGCATGCGCCCGGCGACTTCCCACGGCAGACCGCCCATATCCCACTCGGTCCAGCTCTGGAGATCGCTGAGGTGCCACATGACATTGAGATCCGTCACGGAGTTTTGCGCCACGGCGGCGCGGAATTGGTTCGTATGGCCGACAAGCCACGTCGTCATGAAGCCGCCGTAGCTCGTGCCGTAAACGAACTGCCGGTCGCGATCAGCGATTCCCCGGCTCACGAGGTGATCGATGCCGGTGAGAATGTCGCGCATGTCGCCGCCGCCAAAATCATTCCGGTCCGCGTCGAGAAATTTCAGGCCGTAGCCGGTCGAGCCGCGGAAGTTCGGTTGAAACACCGCGTAGCCGTGCATCGCGAAAATCTGCGTGTCGAATCCGCCGCCGCTGCTCGCGCGATGGTGCGGCCCGCCGTGCGGCATGAGCAGCAGCTTGAAGGGAGGTTTCGCGATCGAGGGCGGCGGCAGCGTGACGATGCCATCGATCTCGAGCCCGTCGAAGCTTGTCCATTTCACGACCTCATCCAGCGCGCGCAGGCGGGGCCCGATTTCCGGGTTGCTCGCGGGCAGCAGCGGGCTGCGGCGCGCGGCGGGCGGCTTGTCTTCGACCGTCTGAGGCCCGGCGTCCACGTTCACGCACTGCGCTTCCGCCTTCAGCCCGCGGAAGCCGGTGAACGCCACGCGCTGGTTGTCGCGCCAGGCGTTGTCCGGCAGCGGAGATGTCGGCGACAGGTGCGGCGGCGTCCCGGCCTGCGGGCCGTGATGATCGAAGACGACGCGCGACTTTCCACCGCCCGCCGTCAATTCCACGATCACGAGATTGAACACGTCCATATGCGGGCCTTTGCGCGGCGAGCTCAGGCACGCGATGCGCCGGCCATCGGGCGAAATGCGCGGCGAAAACTCCGGCCCCGGTCCGTCCGTGAGTTGCACGAGGCGCCGGTCCGCGAGGGCGATGCGCCAGAGGTCGAAGTTGCGATTGATGCTGTAGCGGACGGACTCCTGGTCGGCGGTGCAATTGGCATGCACGACGAGAAACGAGCCGTCGGGTGACCACTGCGGGTCGCCATACCAGAAATCGTCGTGCGTCATTTGCGTGATGCGCGACGCGGCGGCGGTCGTCGGCTGGTCGAGCAAGTCGGCGACCCAGATCTGCATCGGCCCGTAGCCTTCGTAACCTTCCCCTTGGTCTTCGCGCACCACGATCACATGGTTTCGCCGCTCGGCCTCCGTGCGCGCGTCGCGGCCAGTATCCGCGACGAACACCAGCCGTTTTCCATCCGGCGAAAATGCGACGCGTCCGTAGAATCGGTCCGTGATCACGCGGCCATACGGCTTGCCCTTCCCGCCGAGGGGGATCGCCTTCCCGCCCGCGACCGGCAGGAGCCAGATGTCCATCGCGGGATCAGAATACGGCGGCACCGGCGCGAACGCGGGAGTTCCGTCGTCGAACGCACGCGTCGAGAGAAAGACGATCCACTTCCCGTCGGGCGAGAGCTGCGGGCTAAAGGCGTCCGGCTCGCCCGGCTCCATCGCCCGCGTCGGGCTCTGATCATCAACGCGCCAGAGCGATTGCCGCACCGTGCGCGTCTTCGCATCGATGCGCACGCGGCAGTAAATGGCAGTCCGCCCATCGGCGAGCGTGATCGCATCGGTCGCGGCGTCGGCGCGATAGAGATCCTCGATCTGCGGCGGCGACGGCGCGGGTCTGACCGTTTCGTCCGCGCGCGAAACGATGGGGGTTCCGAGAACGAGAGTCAGGGCGAGAAGGCGGGGGAGATTTCGTTGCATAGGAATGTTCCGACGCATGCCCGATTCTTCCAACACACGCAAGCCGCGCCGATGAGCGACCGCGCCCGACCTGTCCGGGTAAGTGGTTGCCCATCAGCACCCACGCATGGACTCGCCAGCCGGTGTTGCGCCTGCTCATTTACCTGATGAGTCACGACACCCGGAAAGTGACCACCAGAGAAGTTGCGGAGGCTTACGGCATCTCCCTTCATCATCTTACCAAGGTCGCGAAATCGCTGACCAAGGGCGGCTGGTTGATTGCCGCGCGTGGTGGTGGCGGTGGTCTCATGCTCGCGCCGCATACGGCGGAATGCCGGATCGGTGGAATCGTGCGCTACACCGAGTTTACATTGGATATCGCGGAATGCTTCGACGCCCCCAGCAACACCTGTCCGATCGCCAAGGTCTGCCATCTCAAGACCGTTCTCCATCGCGCGCGGAAAGCATTTCTCGACGTGCTGGACAGCGTGTCGGTGCGCGAAATGGCGAGCAACCCCAGCGAGTTGCGCCCGATTTTCGCCGCGCCGCGCGCCGCCCGCAGAAACGTTTCGATCAAGCGAACGAAGCGCTGACACCGCCGCCCATCATGTCCGCATCCCGCGCGCCTAGGCAGGAAGGTATCGCTCCCTCCGCTGCCCAACAAATGAAGGGCGAACGGCATTCCGTCGATTGCTCCTTCACGCGCTAAACAGGAATGAAAAGCGGACATTGCTCGCGGGTCGCAATGAACCGGTTGTTTCCGGCGATATTGAATAACTGCGCCCGGCCGCCCCCGCAGTTCTTTACAACCTCCGCAGCTAGAGCCGGCCCTTATGCGAGAGGGCCTCGCTGCTCCGGTCGCCATCGCCAGAACAACCGATTCATTTCGATGGGGGCGCGTTGATCTCGATTGGGCAACGGGAGTTTTGTTCTTGAGAACATGGCAAAGCCAGCACCGGCCATGAACGTCAGTTTGACGGGATCTAGGCGAGTCGGCACGGCGATTGAACCTTTGCCGGGGGCATGGTGCATAAGAACGTCGTCGGTCGGCAAATCGGGCGCATCAGGAGCAATCGCGGCTGGTCCCAAGCGGAGCTGGCGCGAGCACTCCAGATAGCCGGATGGGACATTAGTAGAAGCGGGATTTCGAAGATCGAGATGCGAATCCGGGAGGTAAAGGATTGGCAGATGCTGCTGTTGGTCCATGTCCTCGACCAGCCCCACGAGTCGTTCTATCCGCGCTTAAACTTACGCGAGGAGCTTCGCGACGCCTTCGCCGCCGCGATGGTGAAAAAGCGACCAAGAGGCCGCGCTAATTAACGCGAGGCCGTGGCCATCACCAATCTTCGCGATCCTGCCGCGGAGGGGGCAGCGGCGCTGGCAAGCCATGCTCGAAATGATACTGCTCGGCCCGCCAGTATTCCTGCTCCGTCCTCGGCGTCGGAGATGGAATGAAATTTGGCAATCGCCGGGCGGCGTGCGCTGACTGGTCTCCGGTTGCAGGCTGCCACTCGGGCGTCTCACGACGACGATGATTCGGACGCTTTCCTCCAATAATTCGCGACAGCATTCGCACCACCAGGCAAACGCCCACAAGAAATCCGAACACCACCACGAACGCATAAGCTGAAACAAAAAGCGGTGAGTGCATCGCGCCGAGTAGGCTCGTCAGAACCGGACAAAAATCCAATCAAAGAATCGGCCGAATACGCCGCGCCGCGCAGACCGCCTCGACGTTCACGCCTCCCCTTTCCCGTGTTCGCGATCCGCGTCCCGCGCCTCCTCATAGCTCGAATACAAAGCTTCGTTCGACAGCGTTCCGACAAGGGCCACAACCCGCTTCACCAGCATATCCCGGTCCTCCTCCGCAAAACGCCGGGTGAAAAATTCGATGATGTCCTCGCGGTCCGGGAACTCGCATTCCCGCTGAACCTGACTCGCCGTTTCAAGAACCACCTCGATGAGTTCATGCGTCTCGTCCGACACGTCCGCCCCCATTAACTCCTTGCACTGCAACAGCGCCCGGGCGGCATGGACGAGCTTCAAGGACGCTTCTGGAGTAGGCGATTTCATGCGAATTCAAACGTGGTCGGGTTGCTCCCACCGCCGCTAATTTGGCGGCGGACAGTATCCGCCGGTGGCGCCTCACGCGATCATTTTCGCATTCGGTGTCAGAACCTCGTGTTCATCAAATGAACGTGGTGGTCATAAGCTGGGACACTCGCCGGACGAATTGGAAACAGCTCCTTGAGTTCCACATGGAGGACTTCCACGAGGTAGTCGAGTTCGTAATCGAGAACGAACTTCAAGCGCGCCTCGACCTTGGAAACGCCGCTCCGGGAAATATCCCAGCCGGCGCGCTGCAATTTCGCGGCCAGCTTTAATTGCGACCAGTGGCGCGCGTAGCGGATTCGGCGCACTTGAGGGCCGATGATGTTGTAGTATTTCACGAGTTTTGTGCCTTTCTTGGCGCAAAACTAGGGCCGTGTTTTTCAGAAAACGGCTCCTCCCACGGAGCAACTTTTGAAGCGACCTATTGGTAAAATGGAGGGGGATGATCCATGTTTTCTCCTTCCGAGAATCCGTGTCGCCGACTGCGGTATGAGGCGTTTTTTCGGGCCGCAGCCGCACCCCTCTGATTCGCCGGGAGCTGCTAAAATACTCACCCCGAATACTCACCCCAACGAAAATTTTTGAGGCCATTCAGGGCCAGACCTGACCGGCCAGCGCAGTCCAGGAAACCGCATATGCCAGAGGAAGAAGCACCTGAGTCACCCCCGGCCAAATCAGTCCAAAACGCCCCGTCGAATTTCAAGACTGGCTCCACCTTTTGCTCGCTTTTTAATGCGGCAACCAGCGGTTGCCAGAGAATCCGCAGGAATTCCTCTCAGCTCAAAGCGACGGAGGCACGAACGACCAAACCTTCATCGTGCCGTCTCCATTTCTGGTTTAGGAGAGGATTTCCAAACGGCAACATTCCTACCAGAATCGTGGTAGGAAACTGGTGGTTAATGGCGTCTTTTGGCGGATGCAGAGAAAACCTCCCGAGATCCCATTTTGCTCGCAAACCTAGGATTGGCGGCTATTGGCGGGCACTGCCCGCCAAAATGCCACTTTACGCTAGGAGTTCGAACCCCCTAGGCTCCATGGAATGCGGCCCTCCTTGGTCTCTCGTGGCTTGTCGCTGAGGAAAAGAGCGGATAGTTTGTTTTCGATGCGCATCCATTCATTCGCCTAAAATTATGTCCGTTATTTCACGAGGGCTCGAAGGAATCATCGCCGCGGAAACCCACATCGGCGACGTGCGCGGCGATGTGGGCCAGCTCATTTACCGCGGCTACGATATCAATGAACTGGCTGGAAAGGTCAGTTACGAGGAAGTGGTGCATCTGCTCTGGCACGGCCGCCTGCCCACGCAGAGCGAGCTTGCCCATCTCACGGCGGCTCTTCGCGCCGAGCGCGAGCTGCCCAAGGGCGTCATCGACTTCATCACCAACGCGCCGAAGGACGCCGCGCCCATCGACATCATGCGCACGGCGGTCTCGATGCTCGGCTGCTATCGCACCATCCGGCACGGGTTGGAGATGCCGGAGAATAATCAGATCGCCATCAAGCTCGTCGCGCAGATCGGAGTGATCGCCGCTTATTTCCATCGCGCCCGCAGCCGGCAGTCGCTGTTGCCGGTGCGCAAGGATCTCGGTGAAGCCGCGCACTTTCTGTGGCTGATGACTGGCAAGGAGCCGGGCGAAGAAGCCACGCGCACCCTCGACGTGGCCTTTGTGCTGCATGCCGAGCACGGATTTAATGCGAGCACCTTCACCTGCCGCGTGGTGGCCAGCACGCTCAGCGACATGTACTCGGCCATTAGCGCCGGCATCGGCGCGCTCAAGGGTCCGCTCCACGGCGGCGCAAATGAAGGCGTCATCCACATGCTTCAGGACATTGGTTCGCTCGACAAGGTGCACGCTTACATCGAAGACGCGCTGGCGCAGAAAAAGAAGATCATGGGCATCGGCCACCGCGTGTACAAAGTGCTCGATCCGCGCGCGCCGCATCTCAAGGCCATGGCCATCAAGCTGAGCGAAGAGCTCGGCGACTCGAAGTGGATCGCCATGAGCGAACGCATCGCGGCGATCATGAAAGAAAAGAAAGGGCTCGAGGCGAACGTCGATTTCTACAGCGCCACGGTCTATTACTCGCTGGGTATTCCCACGGATTTGTTCACGCCCATCTTCGCCATCTCGCGCATGAGCGGCTGGACGGCGCACGTGCTCGAACAGTTTGCCGACAACCGGCTCTTCCGCCCGCTCAGCGCCTACATCGGGCCCGAGGTCGGCAAGAAAGTGGTGCCCCGCGCCGAGCGCTGAGAAGCACTCAACGCTCGCCTCCTTTCGCCCCTCCACTCTTCTCCGGCGGAGAGAGAACTCGACACGGTTTTGGTTTCCGCGTAATTCCCGCGGGGATGAAACTCCGCTTCTCTTTCCTGCTTTCTGCCGCCGCTCTCCTGCTCGTCTCCGCGCGGCTTGCAGCCGCCGATGCCATCGAACTCAAGCAACAGTGGCAGGCCGGCAAAAAGTATTTCCAGACCATGCACATGGCGCAGACCAGCACGATGACGCTCGGCGCGCAGAAGATGGATCAGAAGATGAATATGACCGTCGAGATGAGCACCGCCGTGACCAAACACGAGGACGGTAAACAGAAGCGACTCACCGTTAAATACGATCGCATGGCAATGAAGATGGACATGAACGGCCAGGAGACGGGTTACGATTCCGCCAAGCCCGGCGACGATCCGATCGGCATGGGCAAAGCCTTCGCGGGCATCGTGGGCAAGGAGATGAAAGTGCTCGCGGATGAAAACAGCGAGATCACCGGAATCGAAAACTTCGACGAATTCATCGCGGGCGCCGCGGCGGGGCCGGCGGGCGCGGCGCTCGGGCAGATGTTCACCCGCGAGTCGTTCACCGACATGATGAAGCAGGCCTCGCTCAAAGCACTGCCCGGCAAGCCGGTGAAGCCCGGCGATTCGTGGCCTTACGATTACGCGGTGAAGATGCCCCAGATCGGCAACATCGTCGTGAAGGGCAACTACACCTTCAAAGGCATGGCGCAGCACGGCGGCACGGCGTGCGCCGAGATCGCGATGGATGGCACGCTCCAGATCGACGTAAAAGCGCCGGCCGCCGGCGGAGCGGACGCCGGCGCCGCGGGGATGCTCGCCGCCCTCGGCATGAAGATGAAGGGCGGAAAGATCGCCGGCACGGTGTGGTTTGATCCCGCTCTCGGGATGGCGCGCGATGCGGAATACGATCAGGAGATGGAGATGACGATGAACAATCCCGCGCAAGCCGACGCCACCCTCACCATCCCGATGAAGCAGCACATCACGATGACGCTGACCAGGATCGAAGATGTGAAGTAAGGCGGAAGCGGATCGCCGCCGTCCTCGTGCGGCAAGGTTTCGGCCGCACGAGGACGGCGGCGCACCGTTTGATTCCCGAGCCGTGAAGGTCCTCATCGCACCCGATAAATTCAAAGGCTCGATGTCGGCGGCGACTGCGGCGGAGGCCATCGCGCGCGGGCTGCGCGCGGTGTGGCCGGAGGCGGAGCTGCTGCTTGCGCCGCTCTCGGATGGTGGGGAAGGTTTCGCAGAGACGATGGCCGCGGCGCTCGGCGCGGAGTGGACGACAGCGGGCGTGGCCGATCCCATCGGGCGCGAAGTGGAGGCGCGCTATGCCTGGGTCGCGCGGGAAAAAATCGCGATCATCGAGATGAGCGAAGCCTCGGGTCTGTGGCGGCTCTCGCCCGAGGAGCGCGATCCGCTTCGCGCAAATACTTTCGGCACCGGCCAGCTCATGCGCCACGCCATCGAGCGCGGCGCGCGCAAAATCCTCCTGGGTCTCGGCGGCAGCGCGACGACCGATGGCGGCATCGGCATGGCCGCGGCGCTCGGCTACGAATTTCTCACGAGCGACGGCGACTCGCTCGAGCCCATCCCTGGCCACCTGCTCGCGCTCGTGCGCGTGGTGGCGGAAGGAGCGATCGATTTCCCTGAAATCGTGGCCGCGTGCGACGTGTGCAATCCGCTGCTCGGGGAGCGCGGCGCGGCGCGCATCTTTGGCCCGCAGAAAGGCGCGGACGCAAAGACGGTGGCGACGCTCGAGGAAGGCTTGCGCAATCTCGCCGACGTGGTGGCCGAAGACCTCGGCTGCGATGTGCGCGAAGTGCCCGGCGCGGGAGCCGCGGGCGGCATCGCCTACGGCCTCCTGAGTTTTTGCGGCGCGAAAGTTTGCTCCGGCTTTGAACTCGTGGCCGCCACGCTGCGGCTCGAGGAGCACATGGCGGCGAGCGATCTCGTGATCACCGGCGAGGGCCGGCTCGACGGCCAGACGCTGGAGGGCAAAGGCCCCGCCGGCGTGGCGGCTCTCGCGCGCAAGCATGGCAAACCCACGCTGGCATTGGCCGGTTCGATCACGGACGATCCGGGCGTGGAAAATCTTTTTGACGCCGTGTGCGCGATCATCGACCAACCCGTGCCGCTCGAGGAAGCCATGCGGCGCGGCCCCGAATTTCTCGAGCGCGCCGCGCGCCGCGCCGCGCAACTCCTCGCACTGCGCACATGAATCGCATCGCCCTCCTCTTCGCCGGCCAAGGCGCGCAGACCGTGGGTATGGGCAAGGATCTCGCGGCGAAATTGCCGGTGGCCGCGGAACTTTTTGCTCGAGCCGATCGCATCCTCGGCCGCCCCTTGAGCCGCATCGCCTTCGAGGGACCGGAGGAAGAGCTCACGCAGACCCGGAACTGCCAGCCCGCGCTCTTCGTGCACGGCCTCGCTTGCCTTGCCGCGCTGCGCGAGGCTGCGGGCGACTTCCCCATCCACGCCGCGGCGGGGCTCTCGCTCGGCGAATTCACCGCGCACGTCGCGGCGGGCACCTTTGATTTCGAGACCGGCCTGCGCCTCGTGGCCGAGCGCGGTCTCTTCATGCAGGAGGCTTGCGAGCAGACCGCCGGCGGCATGGCCGCGATGATCGGAGCCGATGAGAGCGCCGTGCGCGGGCTGGCCGCTGAGTGCGACGTGGATGTGGCCAATCTCAACAGCCCCGGCCAGATCGTGATCTCCGGCGAAAGCTCGAAGATCGCGCTCGCCGTTTCGCTGGCTAAAGAGCATGACATCCGCGCGGCCAGGACGCTCAACGTCGCCGGCGCGTATCACTCGCGGCTCATGAATTCCGCCTTTCTCCGACTCGGCGAAGCGCTCGAGCGCACGCCGCTCGATCGGCCGCGATTCCCCGTCCTCTGCAACGTCGATGCCCGCCCCGTGCGCGAGCCCGAGGACATCCGCAGTTCCTTGCAAGATCAAGTGACAGGCACGGTGCGTTGGACCGAGACCATCGAATATTTGGTCGATGAAATGAAGTGCGACCTCTTCCTCGAGCTCGGCCCCGGCGCCGTGCTCGCCGGCCTGCTGCAACGCACGCGCAAAGGCACGCCCTGCATCTCGGTCTCCGACTGCGCCTCGATCGAGACGGCGCGGGGGAAGTTGAGAGGCGGAAGTTAGATGCCGCGCGCCGAGTCGGAACCATGCAGTGGACTCGCGCATCCCCCGATCATTCATCGGCCGGCTCGCTTTCCCCGTTGACAGCATCCGGGAGGAGCACATCGAGCTCGAGGAGCTTGAGAGCGTCCGGCGCGGGGATTTCCTCCGCCTTGCGCAGTTGCTTTTGCACGGCGCGCGAGCGCACCGCTGCCTGGTCGATGCTGGTGGAAGCCTCATGAAGTTTCTTCTGCACCTTTTCCAGCGCCGTTCCAAATTTCCCAAATTCCGTCTTCACCGCTCCGAGCACATTCCACACTTCGCTGGATCGCTTGGCAATCGAGAGCGTGCGGAAGCCCATCTGGAGGCTGCTCAATACCGCCGCGAGCGTGGTGGGGCCACTGAGGACCACGCGATGATTGCGCAGAACGGCTTCGCACACACCAGGCCTCCGCAAGACTTCGGCGAAGAGCCCTTCGGTGGGTAGGAACATGATCGCGAAGTCCGTGGTGTGCGGCGGATTCAGATACTTGTCGCAGATCTTTTTTGCCTCGGCTCTCACGCTGGCTTCGAGTGCGGCGGCAGCGGCCTCGGCAGCCTCGCCATCGCCGCGCTCTTGCGCATCGCCGAGCCGCTGATATTCCTCCTGCGGAAACTTCGCGTCGATGGGCAGCCACACCTGCGTGCCGTCCGCGTCGTGGCCCGGCAGCTTGACGGCAAACTCCACCCGCTCATTGCTGGTGGGATTGGTCGCCACATTGCGGGCAAACTGATCGGGCGTGAGCATTTGTTCGAGGAGAGTGCCGAGCTGCACCTCGCCCCAGCAGCCGCGGGTCTTGATGTTGGTGAGCACTTTTTGCAAGCCGCCGACGTCGGTCGCCAGCTTCCGCATTTCCCCGAGGCCGCTGTGCACCTGTTCAAGCCGTTCACTGACGATTTTGAAGGATTCGCCGAGACGTTGCTCGAGGGTGGCGTGCAGTTTCTCATCCACCGTCGCGCGCATTTGTTCGAGCTTCTGGGTGTTATCGGTCTGCAGATCGCCCAGTTTGCGTTCGACCGTTTCGCGAACTGACTCCAGCTTCTGTTCGTTGTGTAGCGAGAGGGTGTGAAAGGTGGTCGAGAAAACTCCGAGTTGCTCTTTTTGAAAGGTTCCGATTTCCGTCATCCGCGTGACGAGGATCTCTCCGAGGGATTTCATGGAACGAGCCAGCTCTTCGCGGGCGGCGCCGTGCTGCTGCCCGGAGTCGGTCTTCAGTTCTCCGAGATGCCTGACCAGACTCGTGCGGATGGTCTCCAGCTTTTCCTCGTTACCCGTGGTCAGCGTCGCGAGCTGGCGCGCGAAGGCCTCGAGCTGCGCCTGCTGCAGTTGAATCAAATCCACGATCCGGGCCTGCAGCGAATCACCAAATGTTTTCATCGACCGCCCGCTCTCCTCGCGGGCGAGTCCATGCTGCTGGCCTGAGTCAGCTTGGAGTTCGCTCAGATTTCGCGCGATCGTCGTGCGAATGGCTTCCAGCTTTTCGTCGCTCGCGCTGATGAGCGCGCCCAGATGGCGGCCAAAGCCTTCGAAGCCCGACTGCTGGAATTGGGAGGTTTCCAACATGCGTGCGAGCACGCGATCGCCAAAGCGTTGCACCAGTTCGCCGAGTTCCGCACGGAGTTCGCGAACGGAGGCGCCGCTCTCTTCACGACTGCGCCCAAACTCCTCGCGCATCCCGCGCTCGACACGCTCGCTGCTCTCGATGGCCGCCAGCGGCGATTCCGCGCGCTGACTGCGCAACATCAAGAGCAGAAGCAGAACAACCGCGATGACGAGAAGGGCGATGACGATGCCGGTGGTCCACATAGATAGAGCAATGAGTAAAGCGCTCCTCGATGAGCCCCCAACGGAGTCTGGATGCCGCGGCAGCGGCGCGTTACGGCTTGGCCGCCGCTTTGATGCTGAAGTCGTCGAATTGCACGTCCACCTGATTTGTCGTGAGGCTCACCAGCGTCTTGTGATCGTGCGCCACGCCTTCGGACTTGAAGGAGGCCGCGGCCTTGCCGTCGATGGTCACGGTGATCTCGTCGCCTTTGGTTTGAACGCTCAACGTGTGCCAGTCCTGCAGCGTCACCTTCACCGGGAAAATTTTGTTCTTCGTCGCCAGCATCGCCTTATCCTCGGCGGTGAGCGTGGGGGGCGTCGCTTTCTTCTTCTCGTAAATGTCGTTGCGGAAATTGCCGGTCTTCGCGTCGGCGATGGTCACGCCCACGGGGCTCACGTTCACATTGCAGATGTGGCCCGCGTGCGAGTCTTTGTAATCCTTGTCGTCAAACCACACGTTGAAGCTCTTTGCCTTGTCGCTCACGAAGCGGAACTTCACCGACACCTCGAGGTCGCGCTCGGGATCGAATTTGATGCTGTCCACCGCCGAGTGATCCGAGCCCTCCGGCGTAATGCCCGTGAGCACTCCGTCCTTGACCACACTCCCGCTCTTGTAGTGTCCCCACCGCTTGCCAAATCCCGTGCCGGAGAAGTCATCGGAAAAAATCGTGCGCGGGTAGGAGCCCGCGGGAGCCTCGGCAAGCGAGAGCGTGGTCGTGAACGAGAGGAGCAGGAGAGGGAGGATGCGTTTCATGGGCCGGCACGATGGCAGAGCCGCAGCGCATTGGCGAAGAAAAATGAGTTGGGGACTGCGCGATCCTTACAATCATCCGACGCAGGAGAGAGGCGCGCATCCTGCGTGAAACACTTGGAAGTGTTGTACGAAATCATGAAAAATCCTTACTCCGCGATCGTTGGCTGCGTTCTTTTTTTGACGCTTGCTTTGAGCGGTTGCTCCACGCCTTTGGGCGCTGCGAGGAACAGCTCACAGGATCACGCCTACATTGTGTACTGGCCGCCTCCCGATGGCGGCGCAGTGCGCGTCGCGGTGAAGGATGTCATCGATATGAAAGGGATCGTGACGACGGCAGGATCGGAATTTTTCTCAAAGACCAATCCGCCAGCGGCGCGCGATGCGGCGTGTCTGCGCCTGCTGCGAAATCGAAACGTGCAGCTCGTGGGGAAGACGATTCCGACGGAGATGGCGGTGGGTGTTTCCGGCATCAACGATTATTTCGGCACGCCGAAAAATCCGGTCTCTCGAAAACGAAAGCTCATCCCCGGCGGTTCGTCTGCCGGCTCGGCGGTCGCGGTGTCTGGAGGCTCGGCGGACATCGCCATCAGCACGGATACCGCGGGATCGATCCGCGTGCCCGCGGCCTGCTGCGGCATCGTGGGATTGAAGACGACCTTCGGCCTCGTGCCTCTCGAGGGCGTGTATCCGATCTCGCCGAAGTATCTGGACACGGTCGGGCCGATTGCGAAGGACGTGGCGCACGCGGTGCAGGGCATGGATCTGCTCCGCGAAGGATTCGCGGGGCGATACCGCGAGGCCGTGGCCGCCAAACCCTCGGCGCGGACGATCAAGGTCGGCCGTCTCTACGTCGGAGGCACGGTGGCGAAAATTGACCGCGCGGTGGATGACGCGCTGTCCCGCACCGGATTCAAAGTCGTCGCGTTGGACCAGGCATTTCAGGAAAAGTGGAATCAGGCCGAGCGGGATGGGAAAACGGTGGGCGCGTCCGGCGCGTGGCTTTCCGATCGAATCTTTGAACTCGTGCCCGGAGTCACCGTGAGGACGAAGGCGATCATGGCCCTGGGGGCGTATGAATTTCTCACGAACTATCGCGGCGCGCTCAAGAGGCGAGGGAAGTGGCAGGCCACGCTTCGCCGGGTTTTTGAGAAAGTGGATTTCATCGCTCTGCCGACGCTGCAGACGTTGCCTCCCGCCGTTCCGCTATTTGGCGGAACCCCGGCCTTCGAAGCGATCGTGCTCGCCGCGGAAAACACGGCGGCCGTGAATCTCGCGGGAAACCCCGCGCTCGCGATCCCCATTCCCGTCGATGACAAAATCGTCCCCGTCACCAGCCTGCAACTGGTCGGACCGCGCCGGAGCGAAGCGGCGCTTTTGAATGCAGGCCGACTCGTCGAGGCGGGACGATAGTGAGTGGATGCGTTTTGCGATTTCCTTCACCGCCCGTGCCGCCGCGGCGGCCCTGATCCTCGCCGCCGGAGTGACCCGGGCCGGAGAGACCGCAGACGAACTCATCATGAAAGGCGATGTCTATTACGCCAGGCTGCAGCCCGCTGAAGCGCTGAAGTTTTATCTTCCCGCGGAAAAGCTTGAGCCCAACAACGCGAGCTTGCTCGTGCGGATTTCGCGCCAATACCGACACCTGATGAGCGATGCCACCAGGCGCGAGGAGAAGCTAAGGCTCGGCGGCATCGCGGTGGACTACTCCCGCCGCGCTGTGGCGCTCGCGCCGAAAGATCCCGAAGCCCAGCTTTCCCTCGCCATCAGCTACGGGAAACTCCTGCCGCTCCAAGGCACTCGGGAACAGATGAGCAATTCGCGGCTCATCAAGGCCGCGGCGGAAAAGGTGATCGCGCTCGATCCGCGCAACGATCTCGGCTGGCACGTGCTCGGGCGCTGGCACATGATCATGGCCGACATCGGCGTGGTGAAACGCGCGCTGGCTCAAATCGTTTATGGCAAGCTACCGCCGGCCACGAACGAAGACGCGGTGCGTTGCTTTGAAAAGGCGATGGAACTCAATCCCACTCGGCTGATGCACTGCATCGAATTGGGTCGTACCTACGCGCAGATGGGGCGCACCGCCGAGGCGCGGAAGTTTATCGTAAAAGGTCTCGCGATGCCGGAGACCGAGAAAGACGATCCCGAGACCAAAAGCAAGGGACGCGAAATGCTGTCGAAACTTCGATGAGTCCGGACTCCCAACCTTTCGCGGAAGCGCGACAACCAAAGAAGGCGAAAAGACAAGGAGAGAAAACCAGAGTCGCTTCTTCTTCGCCTGCTTTCTGTAGCGTTGTTATGTGGGCGGCTAGTGTAGTGTGTCGTAAATGGCTTTGACTGTGTTGAGCTTGGCGAGAATGGCGTCGGCCGAGGCGGTCCAGACAAGGGGTTTGGCTCTTTGGTGATGGGTGGTCAAGAAGGCCTCGATGGCTGCTTCCAATTCGCTGACACTTCCAGAATGCAGCGCGGCGGATGGCTTTGTCACTGAGTTCTGGGAAACCGGCGTTCGACCCGATGAGTCCAAGAGGCACTGGTCGCAGTCCAGTGTAGCTTAAAGCGCGGATGCTTCTGTAGCCAGCGCTCCACCTTGGTGTGCTTATGCGTGCCGTAGTTTTCCAGGATCAGATGCAGTCCCGAGGTCTTGAGGATAACTGGCATCGAGCGTGCGCAGGAACTTTAAGAACTCTTGATGCCGGTGGCGCGGCAGGCATTGGCCCCGATGACTTTGCCCTTTAATACATCGAGCGCCGCAAACAAGGTGTTGGTGCCATGACGCACATAGTCATGTGTATGGGTGCCGCAGCGGCCCTTCTTGAGTGGCAGTCCAGGCTGCGTGCGATCCAGAGTGTCAGCGAGGGGTCAAAGCTTACTTTTGTCACTGATTGGAACCGAATGCTCAGGAAAACGTGATGCGTATTGTCAGCGAATTGAAAGCAACCTCATCTCCCCCATGGTCGCCAGAAAGGACTCCCGATCCGCATCGCCCGCAAAGATCGCCTCCCGGC
>JBBRXP010000109.1:0-19064 GCA_038238555.1 Chthoniobacterales bacterium
CAGTCCCGTGCTGGGGCGCGTGTGTTGTGTGTTGTGTGTTGAGTCTGGTGTGGCGCGCTTCGTAGGTTGCGCGCGCGACCCGGGATCGCGCGCCACTCAACCCTCAACTCTCAACTCCCCTGCTCTACCGCATCACTCATCGCACCACTTACAAATATCCATCCGATGCGCTGGTCTCCCATCACGTCGCCCACTTGCATCCGCTCGAATTGCCGCGCCAGCAGGTGCTCGACTTCACGCTCCAGGTCGAGCCCGAGCCTTCCGCGCTCGTCGAGCGACGCGATTACTTTGGAAACTGCACCGACTTCCTCAGCGTCGAGACCCCGCATCGCAAGCTCGTGGTGGTGGGCCGCAGCCGTGTGCGCGTGGTCGCGCCGAAGCTGCCCGAGCCCGCCAGCACGCCGGCGTGGGAGCAGGTGCGCGAAGCTTGCGGCCGCGATGTCCTGACGCCCGAGACCGAAGCCGCCGAGTTCCGTTTCGATTCGCCCTACATCCGACGCCACCCGGACTTTGCCGATTACGCCGCCGCGTGCTTTCCCGCGGGCCGGCCGGTGCTCGAGGCCGTGCACGATTTCACCGGCCGCATCTTCCGCGACTTCACCTTCGACGCGCGCGCCACCACCATCGCCACCCCCGTTCACGAGGTCTTGCAAAAACGCCGCGGCGTGTGCCAGGACTTCGCGCATCTTGGCATCGCCTGCCTGCGCTCGCTGGGCCTGCCCGCGCGCTACATCAGCGGCTACCTCGAGACCCTCCCGCCACCGGGCCGCAAACGCCTGGTGGGCGCCGATGCCTCCCACGCATGGTTCGCCTTTTGGTGCCCCGGCCACGGCTGGATCGGCGCCGACCCGACCAACAACATGCTCCCCGGCGACCGCCACATCGTGGTCGCGCGCGGTCGCGATTTTTCCGACGTGAGCCCGCTCCGCGGCGTGGTGCTCGGCGGCGGCCGCCACCGGCTCAAAGTCGGCGTCGATGTCGTGCGCATGGAGTGACTCACGCGCACGGAAACGCGCCGGTGACTCCGAGCGATTCCTGCCGAAGTCGCCCTTGTTTCCAGCTACGACCGGAAGCACGCAGTCTCGGGAAATGCGGCGAACTCTTCCTCGCTCCACACGACGTTTGTCCGAAAGGAAACGGCGGCGAGGTCGTTCGGAATTCGCTGCCTGAATTCCGTTGCTACCAAGTGCCGGGCGGTCGCGCTTAGAGTCCGCCTATGCAAGTAATGAATCTTCTCCCGTCCTTCGACACGATGTATCGCGCGCTGCTCCATCGTGACTCGACTTTTTCCGGCATCTTCATCGTGGGTGTGCGCACGACCGGAATCTTCTGCCGTCCGACCTGTGCGGCGAAGAAGCCGGCGCGCGAGAACGTGGAATTCTTCGTCACTCCGAGTGAAGCGTTGCATGGGGGCTATCGGCCTTGCTTGCGCTGCCGTCCGATGGATCTCGACCAGCCGCCGCCGGAGTTGATCGAGCGCCTCCGGGCCGAAGTAGAACGCTCGCCCGGCGGGCGTCTCACCGATAAGGAACTCGCGGCGCTCTCGATCGATCCCTCCACCGCGCGGCGGCAGTTCAAGCGCCATTATGGAATGACCTTTCAGGCCTATCATCGCGCGCGGCGGATGGGACTGGCCTTGCGTCAGGTGCGGCGCGGCGTCGGAGTCGGCGAAGCGCAACGGGAGAGCGGCTTCGACTCGGCGAGCGGATTTCGCGAAGCCTTCACGCGCGTCTTCGGAGATTCACCCACCGCCGCAAAGGAGCGGCCCTGCCTGCTCGCGGGACGGATCGACACGCCACTCGGTGCGATGCTGGCGGTGGCCGGCGATGAAGGTTTGCGCCTGCTCGAATTCACCGACCGTCGCGCGCTCGAACGCGAGTTGACCATTCTGCGCCGCCGCCTTCGGACCAGCGTCGTGCCCGGCGAGCATCCGTATCTCGACCGCGCTCGCGCGCAGCTTGGTGATTATTTTTCCGGCAAGAATCTGGAGTTCGATCTTCCGCTCGCGCCGGTGGGATCGGAATTTGAGCGCCGGACATGGGATCTCTTGCGCACGATCCCGACTGGCGAAACGCGCTCGTATGGATGGATGGCGAAGCAACTCGGAATCCCCAAGGCCCAGCGCGCTGTCGGACGCGCCAATGGGGCGAACATGCTCTGCCTGATCATCCCGTGCCATCGCGTCATTCGCGCGGACGGCACACTTTGCGGCTACGGCAGCGGATTGTGGCGAAAAAAATGGCTGCTCGATCACGAGCGGAAATGGAGATTCGGCGGAGAAACTTCCAGCCAACGTTGAAAGCAATAAAATGCCGACCATTGCCGAAAACCGATTCTTCACCCGATCATTGAATTTGAAGTCGTTCCAGAACAGCAGCAGGCCTTGTCACGGAGTCGCCCGGATTCTGGAGTCGTGTCCCGGATTAAAGTGGGGGGGAGGCGGCGCGGATGTGCGCACCAAGTCGCGCTCTCGCTTCACACCGACTTCGAGAACAACGTGTTCAAGCCGTGACCGAGCGATCCGAGCGCAGGCGCAGTCGCTTGTCGCCGAGCAAGCAGAGCAGCCACGGATCGCGACCCTTTTGCGCATCGCCAAACCACACGATCTGCGAGCCGGCATTGCCCGAGTACTTGATCCAGCCGGAGACCGTGAGGCTGTCCTTCAATTCCAAGTCCCGCGCGGGCGGCACGAGCACCGCCCCGTGGAGGCCGCGATGGAGGCGCAGCGCTCGTCCGTGGATTCCATCGGCAAGTTCAAACCCGCCGCGAAGGATGCCGTGGTGATTGCGTCCGCTAAAGTCAGTCGCGTCGTCTCGATCAAAGTTCCACCACGCCACGAGGCCCGCGCTCGGCACCGGCGTGAGCCGCGCGCCCGCCGGTGGCGGCACGGCCCCGGGATAAGTGCTTCGCTTTACCGGAACGACGGCGGTCGCCGGAGTTTTCGGGGTCGCGCCGATGGATGGATCGATCGTCAGCTCGCCATTTCGCGCGATTTTCTGAAGGCTGGTCAAAAGCGGATTCTCCGCGCTGAGCGGATCGCCCAGCACGGCGGCGAGTTTTCGCAGCGCGTTATCATTTGGCTCTCCCTCGGTGACGATGGGGTAAAGCACGATGCCATACACTTTCACTTCGCCCTTCACCCGCCGCACCACGATACGCTCGGCGGTGGGATATTTGCGCAGCGGGACCACAAATGTGTTGGTGATCGCCTCCTTGCTCACGTCCACGAGATTGCCAAAGAGATCGACGACGACCACTCGACCCTGCGCGTCGAAGAGTTGCACAGCGAGGTCCGCCGTATCGTCGCTGTCGAAAAGAATGGTGGCGACGAGGTCTTCGTTCATCTTCGAGCGATTGATGGCTACCGACACGCGGCCTGCTCCAGCCAATGCATCGGCGCCGACCTGCCAGCAGCGCGGCGCATCGAGAAGCTGGCCGCCTTGATGCTCGACTTTCGCGATCCACGCCGGCAGCGGCGGCTCCGGCAATGCGCTCGGCTTGCCGAAAGTGATCTCGGCAACGTCGGGCTGCACCGCGGCTAGGATCGAGATGCGTTCCGCCGCCAGTGTGAACGCAAGTAACGCAAGTAGGGGGTGAAGTTTCATGGCAATCGCAATTGTTAGTCCCGTGGATGGGTTGGTAAACAATTTTTCCCGTCCCTGCGGTTTCGGCGAGGCTGCGCCCAAGCGTGCCGCCGCGCCGGCCGGCAAGAACACCGGCAGCGATCCGTGAGCGGTTGGAGGCTTTGAGCGACTGCGAAAGCTCGATGTCTTCCGCGGGGTCGAGGATCCGATGGCGTGGCAGCGTGAAATCCGTGAAGACCGACCGCTGCCAGGAAGAGCCATCCTCGAGGAATGGGTGTTGATCGCGGGATCGGTTTCCACTCCCATTACTTACTCACCCGATGAAACTCCCCGCCTTCCTCCTCGCCCTCACTCTCAGCTTCGCGCCGGTTCTTCGCGCCGCGGATGCCAAACCCATCCGCGCCCTCATGGTGTGCGGTGGGTGTTGCCACGATTACGAGGCGCAGAAAAAAATACTGAGCGAGGGCATCAGCGCGCGGGCAAATGTGGAGTGGACCATCGTGCACGAAGACGCGCCGGATAAAGCCAACGAGCGCAAGCATCGTGTGTCGATCTACGAAAAGCCGGACTGGTGGAAAGGCTACGACATCGTGCTGCACAACGAGTGCTTCGGCATGGTGGATGACAATGCTTTCGTCGAAGGCATCACTGCGGCACACAAAGCCGGCGTGCCGGCGATGATGCTGCATTGCTCCTCGCACAGTTACCGCGCGGCGACTACCGACGAGTGGCGCATGTGCGTGGGGATTACTTCGCGCAGCCACGAGAAAAATCGCGACCTTCTCGTGAAGTCGCTCGCACCTGAGCATCCGGTGATGAAGGGCTTTCCCGCGGAGTGGAAGGATCCCGCCGACGAACTCTACAAGAACGAAAAAGTGTGGCCCACCGCCACGCCGCTCGCAAAGGCTTACGGCGAGGATACCAAGCAGGATCATGTAGTGATCTGGCTCAATACTTACGGCAAGGCGCGGGTCTTCTCGACCACGCTCGGCCACGGCAATGCCACGATGCAGGCGCCGGAATATCTCGGTCTTGTTACACGCGGCCTGCTCTGGGCCACAGGACACCTGGCCGACGATGGCACGCCCGTCGCGGGTTACGGCAAGTAAGCGACGACTTACTTCCGTGAAGATCGTTCTAGCTTATTCCGGCGGGCTGGACACTTCAGTGCTGCTCGCGTGGATCAAGGAAACCTATCAAGCCGAGGTCGTAGCTTACTGCGCCGACGTGGGGCAGGAGGAGGAACTCGACGGGCTCGAAGCCAAGGCGCTGCGCACCGGCGCGAGCAGGATTTATATCGAGGATCTGCGCGAGGAATTTTCTCGCGATTTCATCTTCCCGATGATGCAGGCGGGAGCGATCTACGAGGGGCAATACTTTCTCGGCACGTCGATCGCGCGCCCGTGCATCGGCAGGAAGATGGTCGAGATCGCCCGGCGCGAAGGCGCCGACGCGATCGCCCACGGCGCGACGGGAAAGGGGAACGACCAGGTGCGTTTCGAGCTCACGGCTGCGGCGCTCGCGCCGGAGTTGCAAGTGATCGCGCCGTGGCGGGAGGATCGCTTCCGTGAACAATTTCCCGGCCGCGCGGAGATGATTGCTTACTGCGAGGCTCGAGGCATTCCCGTGCAGGCCAGCGCGAAGAAGCCGTATTCGATGGACCGCAATCTCCTGCACATTTCCTTTGAAGCCGGCATCCTCGAAGATCCGTGGTTCGACGCCAGCGCCGAGAAGGCGCGCGAGATGTATGTCTTGAGCGTCTCGCCCGAGGAAGCGCCGGACAAGGCGGAACATGTCGAGCTTACTTTCGAGCAGGGTAACTGCACCGCGATAGGTTACCACGAGATAAGTGCTCTATTAAGTGAGTTACGTTACCCGGATAAGATCACTTATAACTCGGATCACCACGCTTTGCTTACTCCTTACTGGGTAATGAAGGTGCTCAACAAGCTCGGCGGACGGCACGGTTGCGGGCGCGTGGACATGGTCGAGAATCGTTTCGTCGGGATGAAATCGCGCGGTGTCTATGAGACCCCCGGCGGCTCGATCCTGCACTTCGCGCACCGGCAGATGGAGTCGATCACCATGGACCGCGAAGTGATGCACCTTCGCGACTCATTGATCCCGAAGTATGCGGCGCTGGTGTATAACGGATTTTGGTTTGCGCCGGAGCGCGAGGCCTTGCAGGCGTTGGTAAGTGAGACGCAGAAAAACGTGCGCGGAGTGGTGCGGGTGAAGTTATACAAGGGTAACATCATCGCCGCGGGCCGTAAGTCGCCGGTAAGTCTGTATAACCCGCACATCGCGACGATGGAGGCCGACCCGACCAAGGCTTACAACCAGAACGACGCCACCGGATTCATCGCGCTCAACGCACTGCGGCTGAAGGTTGCGGCGCGAGTGCATGGAACTTTGGAGTGAGTTGACCGAACACTGCCCGCCACGTACGCTCGCCAGATGACTTCCCTTGCGAAACATAACGATTGGATCAGCCCGGAGGAGTATCTCGCAGGCGAGCAACTCGCCACGGTAAGGCGCGAGTATCTTGCGGGAGAGGTTTACGCGATGGCTGGTTCGAGCGATGACCATGGCCGCATCGTCTTAAACATCGGCTCCGAGCTGCATCGCCAGCTTCGCGGCAAAAAATGCGAAGCATTCATCGCGGATATGAAAGTGAAGATCCCGCCTCCCGACGAGGCGTATTATTACCCCGACGTAGTCGTCGCCTGCCAGCCGCAGCGAGAGTTGAACCGCTATCTGCGCGGGCATCCGGCAGTGGTATTCGAGGTGCTCTCTCCTTCTACGAGAGCCACCGATTTGCGGGAGAAGCGCGCGGCCTATCTGCGCATTGAGTCCCTCGAACACTACATCACCGTCGAGCAGGAGCGCATGGAGTTAGTCGTCCTCCGACGCAAGGGCCGGAACTGGGAGCGCACGCATTGCACGTTGCCAGAGGACCGTGTGATTCTCAGCGGCATTGAGTGCGAACTCACCCTCGAACAAATCTACGAGCGCGTGTCATGGCAGGGGAACGCGTGAAGCAAGCGAGAGCGATGTTGGCGGCGTTGCTGGCGAGTGTGGCGCCCCAGATTCAGGCGCCCGCGGAGACGGGAGAAGTCGCTGCGCTCCCGCTCGCCGAGACGCTGGAAAAGATTCGCACCAAGCATCACTTGCCGGGCCTCGCAGCGGCGGCGATGCGCGACGGCAAGTTGGTCGCGATCGGGGCCGCGGGTGTGCGCAAGGCGGGCGATCCCACGGCTGCGACGGCCGACGACCAGTGGCACATCGGCTCGTGCACCAAGTCAATGACGGCGACGCTCGCCGCGATGCTCATCGAGGATGGAAAACTGGCGTGGGACACAAAGGTCGGCGCCGTCTTCCCCGAGCTGCGCGACACCATGGAGCCGGCGTGGCGCGACGTGACGCTCGATCAACTCCTCGCGCACCGCGGGGGAGCGCCCGCGCAGCCGCCGCCCAATCTTTGGCTCAACGCCCAGCGCGCGACCGGCACGCCGACCGAGCAGCGTTTGGAGTTTGTGCGCGGCCTGCTGTTGCGACGGCCGGAGGCGGCGCCGGGGGAGAAGTTCATCTACTCCAATCAAGGCTACGCGATCGCCGGGGCGATGCTTGAGCGCATCAGCGGCCGCGCTTGGGAGGCGCTCATGCGCGAGCGTGTGTTTGCCCCGCTGCTCATGTCGTCGGCGGGATTCGGAGCGCCGGGCGATGCGAAGGAGATCGACCAGCCGTGGGGCCATCGCATGGAAGGCGGGGAAGCCAAGCCGGTGCCGCCAGGCCCCGGGGCGGACAATCCCGTGGCGATCGGGCCGGCGGGCATCGTGCATTGTTCGGTGGCCGACCTCGCGCGTTACGCCGCGTGGCACGCGCGCGCTGGCCGCACTACTGCGCGGGTGCTCGGTCCGGCGAGTTTCACAAAGCTGCACACGCCGCCGCCTGGTGGAGATTACGCCCTCGGCTGGCGAGTGACGCAACGTGATTGGGCCGGCGGCACCGCGCTGACTCACGCGGGTTCAAACACGATGTGGTTGGTGGTGATCTGGGTCGCGCCCGCGAAAGACGCGGCCTTTGTCGCGGCGACAAACATCATGGGCAAAGACGCGGAGCAAGGCTGCGATGAAGCGGTGGGAGCGATGATCCGCCAGGTGCTGAAGTAGTGCGACGTCCTCGTCGCAGGAAGTTCCCGCGGCGTCCTCGCTGCGCGGCTGAACGACAGCGACGCGGCCGCCGCAGCTACGGAGTGATCGCCACCGGCGTGCCGATGCTCACGTTGGCGAAAAATTTCTCGGCCATAAATCCCGGCATGCGGATGCAGCCGTGCGAGGCGGCGTAACCGGGCAGGAAGCCTTCGTGCATCCCCACCCCGCCGGTGATGCGCATGAAATACGGCATCTTCGCGCCATCGAAGACGGCGCCCGCCGGCATCGGGTCTTTCTTGCGGTCGATGTCTTTGCGCAGCACGTAGCCCTGCCGGTCCACGTAGTCGCCGTAGAGGGAAGACTTATGGGCGCGATCCTTTTGCTGGAAACGGAAGCTGCCGGTGGGCGTGTCGAAGCCTTCGCGTCCGGTCGAGATGGTCGAGACGCCCACCATCGCCTCGCCCTTGTAGAAAAAGGCCTTCTGCTCGCTGAGGCTGATCTTTACCGAGGGCGCGCCGCCGACATGGTCGCCATCCCAGTAGGAGACGTTGTCGAAGTTCGCGCGATCGGGATGTTCGCCGCGATGAAAGCCGCCGAGGTAAAGTGTGTCGTCGGCGACGCGCGGATCGCGCGAACCGCAGCCGGCCAGGAGCATCGCGGCGAGAGTGAGAAAGGCGCAGTCGGGGAATCGCATGGAAGAAGACAGGCGCGCAATAGATCGGCGAGGGTGGGGAGCGTCAAGGGAGGATCGCCATTGAACATCGAAGGCTGTTGCATCGGTGCGCGGCCTGCTATACGACGCTCTCCTTTTCCCGAAAGCCGCCCCATGCCGACCTACGAATACGAGTGCGAGAAGTGCAAAGGTTCCTTTGAGTCCTACCAGTCAATGAAGGACGACGCGTTCAAGATTTGCCCGAAAGAACTCTGTGTCCGGAAAGCTTGGGGCAAGGGCAAAGTGCGGCGGCTGCTGGGCACCGGCGCGGGGCTCATTTTCAAGGGGTCGGGTTTTTACATCACCGATTATCGCAGCGAGGGCTACAAGGCCGCGGCGAAGAGCGACTCCGCTCCCGAGAGCAAACCCGCCGAGAGCAAGCCCGGCGACACCAAAGCCGCCGAGAGCAAGCCCGCTGAAACGAAGCCAACTGAGACCAAAAAGCCGGAGAGCCAACCCGCCCTCACCCAGAAAAAGAAGAAGCCCGACGCTTCGTAAAAATCCATGTCTGAAGTCAAACTGCTCTGCGCCCAGTGCGGCTACTCCAATGAGCCGGAGCGCGTTTATTGTCACAACTGCGGCGCCAAGCTCGACCGTTCGCTGCTGCCGCGGGCGGAGGAAGGGCCGAAGAAAACCGAATCGCACGATGCCGCTCGCAAGCGCATCTCGAAGATGGCCAATCCGCGATCGACGAGCTTTGCGCGTGAGTGCAAGACGCTGCTCACGGTGCTCGCGTTTGCCGCGGCCAGCGCGGTGCTCATTCTCTTTGCGCTCAAGCCCGATGGGGTGCCGGATGGCAAGCGCGAGCTGGCTTCGCGGATGCTTAGCTCGGAACTCCTGGACGCGGTCAATGTGCCCCGGCCGGCCGCGCTCACATTTACCGAGGCGGAAGCCAATGCGCACTTGAAGAAGGTGGTGAAGTCCCGCGAAGGGCTGGTGCCGGGCATCGCCTTTACCCGGATGTATGTAAACTTCCTGGGCGAGGGCGTGCTCCGCGTTTGCACCGAGCAATCGCTCTGGGGTTATCCGGTTTTTTCCGGCATGAAATTCAAGCTCGCCGTGGAGGGCGGAAAGTTGAAGGCAACCTGCACGGGTGGAAACTTCGGACGCATGAACGTGCCTCCCGTGGCGATGCAGTACGCCGACTTCGCTTTTCAAAAACTCTGGGTGGCGCTCCAGCGCGACCGCGACCAGATGGACAAGATGCAGAGCGTGAAGGTGGACAAGGGCAGCATCACGCTGGTGACCAAAGGCGCCGCGCGGTGAGATGAATCTGCGCGCGCACCTCGCCGTCGCCGCGCTCATCACGGCGGCGCATGCCACCGAGCCGCGCCCGCGCAGCGACAGCAGCTCTCGGCAGTTCACCGTGTATTGCGAGGACACGGCGCTGCGGCAGCGCGTGGTGAGCTTTGCCGAGGAGGTGAAGGCCGACGTGCTGGGGCTCCTCGGCGAGAGCGACGCTTGGAAGTCGCCCATCGTCATCACGCTCGATCGCGCACGCGGCCCGCAGCCCGCCGTCCTCGTGCGGCCCGTGAAGACCGACGGAGGATTCAAGGTCGAGATCGCAGTGAAGATCGGCGACGACCCCGCTGCGGTGAATCTGCAAAAGCACATCGTCCGCGCGCTACTGCTCGAATACGCTTACCGCCAGGAGGGGGTGCAGCCCGGCGAGCACTACGTGGAGGCGCCGTGGTGGGTGGTGGAAGGCGCGCTGCAAATTTTCCGCCGGCGCGAGCTGGGTGTGGACGCGCCACTTTTCCAGCGCCTCCTGGCCGCCAATCAGCTTCCGGCCATCGAGGACTTTCTCACCGAGAAACCCGCGGAGCTGGGTCCCACGGCGTTTGCCTTTGACCAAGCGTGCGCGATGGCGCTCCTCGCACTGCTCCTCGAGCAGCCCGGGGGACGCGAGCGCCTCGCGCGACTCCTCCGCGATTGGCCGCGCGGCAACGGCGATCCGTCTGCCGCGCTTGCCGCCGCATTCCCCTCGGTGGGCAAAGGGCACGCGTTGCAAAAATGGTGGACGTTGAGCCTCGCCCGCGCCGCCGCCTCCGACCGTTACGAGGGCATGAGCGTCGAAAGAACCGATCGCGAGCTTTCCACCCAGACGCGCCTCGACCTCGCCACGGGCAAGGCCGGCGAGCATCGCCTCTTCCGGCTCGAGGACTGGCGTGAGTTTGCAAAGCTCCCGGCGAGCCGGCCCGCGCTGCGAGCACGCCAATCCACGCTGGTCGCCCTGAGCGCGCGGGCCAATGCGCTGCTGCGTCCGGTCATCGCGGAATACGAGCAGATCGTCTCCCTGCTCGCTCGCGGCAAAACGCGCGGGATGCAGGAACGGATCGCCCAGGCGGCGAGTCATCGCGCATCCCTCCTGCACCGGCTTTCGGACATCGAGGATTACATGAATTGGTTTGAAGCCACGCAGATGGGCATGCGCAGCGCCGCCTTCGAGGGCTTCCTCAAAACCGTCCACGAAATCTCCGAGCAAGATCGCCGCGCCTCGGATTCCGTTTCGCGGTATCTCGACCAATTCGAGGGCGAACTGTGAATGACGAATGACGAATGACGAAATTCCCGGCATCCGTGATGCGAGCTTCGTAATTCATTCGTCATTCGTCATTCGTCATTATCCCCACCCATGTACGTCCTCATCCTCGCCGGCGGCAGCGGCGAACGCTTCTGGCCGCTGAGCCGCAAGGCGCGGCCCAAACAACTCCTCTCGCTCTTCTCCGGCGAGACGCTGCTCGAGGCCACGCTCCGCCGGCTCGAGGGGCTCGTGCCGCACGAGCACATCCTCGTGCTCACCAACGCCGACCAGGAAGCCGGCGTGCGCGCGCTTTGCCCTCAACTCCCGACGGAAAATATCGTGGCCGAACCCGCCAAGCGCGATACCGCGGCGGCCATCGCTCTCGGCGTCGGGTGGGTCTCGCAGCGCGCGCCGGGCGCCATCATGGCCGTGCTGCCGGCCGATCATCTCATCCAGGACACCGCGGGTTTCCAGACCACGTTGCGCACCGCCGCGGCCGCGGCCGAGGAGACCGGCGAGCTGGTCACCATCGGCATCCAGCCCGCGTGGGCATGTCCGGGTTTTGGCTACATCGAAGTCGGCGCGCCGCTCGCGTTGCGCGGCGCACCGGCGGGGCCGGCGGTGTTTGAAGTCGCGCGCTTCCGCGAAAAACCAAACGCGGAACTGGCCGAACAATTTCTGCGGCAGGGAAATTTCCGCTGGAACGCCGGCATGTTCCTTTGGTCGATCCCCGCGATCTTGAGCGCATTCAATCGCCACGCGCCGGAGTTGAGCGACTTCATCAGCCGCATCCACCGCGGCGGCGCGCTCGCTTCCGTGCTCGAGGAAGTCTTTCCCAACCTGCCGAAAATCTCGATCGACTACGCCATCATGGAAAAAGCCGGGCGCGTGCTCGTGGTCGAGGCCGGCTTCGATTGGGACGACGTGGGGAGCTGGACGGCCGTCGCCAAATACCTCGCCGCCGACGCCGCCGGCAACCACAGCAACTGCCCGATCAAAACGCTCGACGCCGCGGGCAACATCGTTTTCTCCGACCAGCCGCGCACCATCGCGCTGCTCGGCGTGAGCGACCTCATCGTAGTCCAGACCGCCGACGCCCTGCTGGTGTGCAACCGGCACGAAGCCGAGCGCATCAAGCAGCTCGTGGCGCAAGTGCCCGCGGAGGCGCAGTGAAGTGCGTCAAGGAGTGTCGCCGCTCCTTGACGCGCCCTCACTTCCGCTTCCCAGCCAGGAGCGCTGCCACGCCGATCCGGTGGCACGCATCGGTGCGTTGCTTCTTTTTGTCTTCGCCGCCGAGGCAATAGATGTGGTCGCCAGATTTTACCAAGGCCACCAGCGCGCGATAAGGCAGAGGCTTGGTCGCGGAGTAATCGCCGCGGGTCGTGTCGAAGAGGAACGCTTCGTCGGTGAATTCCTCCACATCGTTTTTGTAGCCGCCGGCGAGGAGAATGTGGTGCTCGCCGAGCACGAGCGCGGTCAGCCCGCGGTTGGCGGAGGGCAGCGGCCGAAGCGTCTCCCAGCGATTCTCCGAGGGCGAGAAGGCGAAGGCGCTCGACAGGTTCTCCGCCTCTCCCGCTTCCACGTCCCACTGCGCGCCGCCGAAAACGAAGACGCGCCCGTCGCACGCTGCCGCCGCGCCCACGACGAAGCCAGGCACGGGCAGATCGGCGATGCGCGAGACGGCCCCGGTCTTTAAGTCGATGGCAAAGCACGCGGCAGTCATCGTCTCGAGTTGCGCCTGATCCTGCGCGCCGCCGATGACGTAGAGCTTGCCCTCCAGGATCGCGCCGCTCGCATAGACGAAGCGCGGCTCGATGCGGGCGATAACCGTGACGGCGCACCGGCCGTCGAGCAGCCCGAGCGTGGCGCGCGTCTCCGTGCCGGTGCTGCCTCCGGCGAAATACAGCCCGTCTTTGGTTTCACCGAAGGCGCAGTAGGCCAGCGGCGCATCGAGCCGGCCTGCCTCGCGCCACGCATTTCTTTTCGATTCAAAAATCCAGATGCGGTCGAGCCAGTGCTTGGCGCCGGCCTTCCAGTGGGTGCCGCCGGCGATGACGATGTCTTCGCCGAGCGCGCCGCAGAGAAAGCCGGCGGCCGGCTCCGGCAGCGGTGGAAGTTTTTCCCAGGTGGCGGCGTGGATTGGATTCATGGTGGCAAGCAGGAGGAACAGGGGCGTGATAAGGCGATTCATTTGATCTGGTATTGCGACTTCGGGCTCGAACCTTTTCGTTGAATGAACACGTCGATTGCGAATCATCGCACTGAAAGCGTCGGCACTTTGCGCGAGCCGCGGAGCGCGCCGGATGCGAGCGCGTCGTCCTCGAGCCGGCGCAGGAGCTCCTGAGTCAGCTCCGTGAACCACGGTTTGCGGCGCATGTCTTCGAGCGATTCGTCGGGCCGCTCGACTTCGAGTTGTTCGACGAGCCGGCCCGGATTTGCGGTCATGCGGAAGACGCGGTCGCCGAGATACACGGCCTCCTCGACCGAATGCGTGACGAAGAAAACGGTGCCCTCCTGTTCCTTCCAAAGCGTGAGCAGGAGCTCCTGCATGCGCAGCCGGATTTTTGGATCCAGCGCGCCGAATGGCTCGTCCATGAGCAGCACCGGCGGCCGCAGCACGAGCGTGGCGGCGATGGCCACGCGCTGCTGCATGCCGCCCGAGAGTTCCGATGGATATTTGGTCTCCGCGCCATCGAGCCCGACTTTTCCCGCCCACTCGCGCGCCTGCGCCTGGCGATCCCGGCGCGGGACGCCGCGCAGTTTCAGTCCAAAGGCGATGTTCTCGAGCACGGTGAGATGCGGCAGCAGCGAATACTTTTGATCCACCACGCCGCGCTGCGCGCCCGGTCCCGCGATGGGCTGGCCGAAGACGAGTGCCTCGCCCGAGGTCGGCGGGAATTGCGGCTCGAGGCCCGCGATGATTCGCAGCACCGTCGATTTTCCACAGCCCGACGGGCCGACGATGCAGACCAGCTCGCCGCGCCCTGGCACATCGTGGACGACGAACGACACGTCCTTGATCGCGACCTTCGCTTCCGCGCCCGTGCCGAAAGATTTCGTGACGTTGCGGAAGGTGACGACTTCCGGCAGCGCAGGGGATGAAGGTGCGGCGTCCACGTTTACTCCTTGAACTTGTAAGGGAACAACAGCCGAGCGCCCAGCCGCCAGAGTTGATCGCAAGCGATGGCGATGGCGACGATGACGACGATGATGGCGAAGATCGCCGCCGTGTGCCCGCGCCGTTCGGAGATGGAGATGAGGTAGCCGAGGCCCTGCTGTGCGTTCACCAGTTCAGCGAGGATGATCCAGCCCCAGCCGACGCCATAGACCGCGCGCAAGTTTTCCCAAATCTCCGCCTGCGCCACGGGGAAGAGCACGTGCCACACGAGCTGCCACTGCGTGGCGCCCTTCGTGACCGCCACGTCGAGAAATGCGCGCGGCACTTTCTCGATCGAACGAATGACCAGCGGCAGCAGCGCTACGAAACAGCCGATGAAAAGAAACCCGATCTTCTGCATTTCGCTCAATCCAAACCACACGAGCGTGAGCGGCACGAAGACGACGATCGGCACATAAGCCCCGATGAGCGAGAGCGGCCGAAAAAATGCCGCGACCGCGGGAAAGCTCGCCATGTAAACCCCGAGCGGCACCGCCACGATGCTGGCCAGCGTGAAGCCGATGGTGACTCGTTGAAACGAACGCACCGCGCTGCGCACGAGCTCCTGCTCAAAGTGCAGCTTGGGAAACGCGCGCAACACTTCCATCGGGCTCGGCAGGAGGAGCGGAGCGAGCAGGCGATCCTCGACATTCTCCCCGCGCGTCGCCAGCCACCACCCGAGCAAGACCAGCGCGACGAAACCCACCGTGAGCAGCATGGCCCTGGCCCTCGATAACTCCCGCCGCACGCGAAACCCCGCAAATCGCGCGACGAGTGTGAGGAGGCCGACAAAGCTGAGAGCGAAAATAATGAAGCCGAACATGAGGTCAGCGGATTGAATAACAGAAATCCGCGGCGTCCGTGAACAGTCTCTTAAAGGGCGCGATCGGCCTTGGCCGCGCATTGCAATTGCACCAAAAACGTCGGGCGTTTGCGCGCCGCGCATGGCTCAGCCCGACGCTCCCTTTTCGATCCTGGCAAAGGTGATCGGTGACGACGGAGCGCCCCGTCCCGTCGCATTTTTGAGCTGTGTTGGTTTCGACGCCTGGTTCGTGCGGCTGCTCGAAATCGCGCGGTTACACTCGTGTCATCTTGCGAACGCGAAGTGCCCGTCGGGCGGAGTTGCTTCGGAGGTCGTTTTTTTTCGCGATTGAATGCCGGGGCGATCGCCCGAATGATTCCTTCCGCAGCGCATGGGCTTTGACTTTATGCAATCCGACCTTGGAACTTTTGCGCGCCGCGTGTGCGTGGCAGTGGGAATCTTCGCGCTGGCGGCGCTCTTGCTCGTCCTGCTTTGGTATGCGAGCGAGGTGCTGCTGCTGGTGTTTGCCGCGGTGTTGCTGGCGGTCTTTCTGCGCGGGTTGGGCGAGATGCTGGCGCGCCTTCGCCGCTTTCCTCGGGCTGGGCACTGGGCGTGGTGGTGGCGGCGCTCCTGCTGGTGATGACACTCGGCGTGTGGCTGCTGGCTCCGGCCGTAGCGGCGCAGACCGATGAGCTCGGGCAAAGCCTCGCGCAATCCATTCAGCAACTCGGCGCTCAACTGGGCCGCTACCGGTGGGCTCAGCAACTCATGGCGGAAGCGCCGGGCTTGGGCGAGTTCACTCGCACCTCTCATCTCTTCTCGCGAGTAACGGGCCTCTTTTCCACCACGCTGGGAGTGGTCGCAAATGTCGTGCTCGTCGCATTCATCGGCCTCTATCTGGCCATCAAACCCGACCTCTATATGCGCGGCGCGATTCGGCTCCTGCCCATTGGGCGACGCGCCCGGATGCGCGAGGTCTTGAGCGAAGCCGGCGACACGCTGCGCCACTGGCTCATCGGCCGCGTCATTCTCATGCTGCTCAATGGCGCGCTCACGGCGCTCGGGCTCTGGCTGCTCGGCACACCGCTCGCGCTCACGCTCGGCATCCTCACGGGGCTTCTCAATTTCATCCCAAATATCGGCCCGCTCCTCGCCGGCATCCCCGCGGTGCTCATCGCGTGGACGCAGAGCCCCACCCAGGCGCTCTACGTCTTGCTGCTCTATCTCGTGTTGCAAAACCTCGATGGCTACGTGCTCACGCCTCTGGTGCAGCAGCGCACCGTGGCGCTACCGCCGGCGCTCACGATCCTCGCGCAACTCCTCCTCGGTATCCTCGCCGGCACTCTCGGCCTTTTGCTCGCCACGCCCATCGCCGCCGCGGCTCTCGTGTTTGTGAAGAGGCTCTACTTGGAAGACGTGCTCGGCGACCACCGCGAGGAGGCGTCGTCGGCCGGCACGAGTGAATGAGCCGCGCTTGATGCCGCGCGGGAGATCCACGCCATTTCTTCGCTCCTTCTGCGGCTCCTGAAATTCACGCTCGGCATTCTGCCCGCGGGCAGTGAATTCGTTGCGCATGTCCTCATCAATGCCGTGCCCGCGGCGCTGGTGCTGCTCGCCTTTTTACTCGCTTACCGCTTCGTGCCGGCGCGGCGGCCCGGCTGGCGCGCTGCGTTCATCGGCGCCGTGGTCGCCACGATCGCTTTCGTGGCGGCCAAGCCGCTCTTCCTCGGCTACATGCAGACCCTCGCGCAGCACAACTTCGTTTTACGGCTCGCTCGCGGGGATCGTGGCCGCGGTGGTTTGGACGTGGGTGGTGGCGATGATCGGCCTCTTCGGCGGCCAGATCGCGTCGCGGGCTGCCAAACCAATAAAAGCTTCGACACCACCTCCAACGGCACGGGAAGAGTGACTGCCTCATGTGATTGCCTCCTCTCCGCAAGTTACTCCTTTTCCAGCGGAAACACCTTCACCTCCACGCGCCGGTTCTTCTTGTTATGCTCGAGGTTACTCGGGTCTGTGTTACCCGCCACCGGGTTATCCCATCCGTTGCCGATTACCTTGAACTTATTCGGGTCGAACTTGTACTTACTCAGGATCGCCCGGCGCACCGCGTCCGCCCGGTCATAGGAAAGCTGGCGCACGAGATCGGGGGGGACGATGCCTTTGCGGCTGCCGTCGGTGTTTCCTTCAATGACGATGTAAGCGTTGCCGAAGCCGCCGGCCAGTTTGCCTATCTCATCGAGCACGGTCGGGATGGTCGCATCGTAAGTGGCATCAAGGATGGCCTTGTTAGCCGGAAAGGTTACGATCACCGACTTGGTAAGTATCTCGCCCGACTCCGCCTCGGCGTTCTTGAAGATCGCGCCCGGCTTAAATGACGGTTGCGAAAGGTCGCGCACGTCTTTGTATTCCTCGGACATCTTTGCCAGGATGGTGGCCGCCTTTACCTTCGCCGCCGGCACCGGGGCAGTAATAGCGCCCAGTGACTTATAGATCGTCGAGGCCCGATTCCAGACCACTTCAAAGTTCGATGGGTTGAGTAAGTCCAGGAAGAAGTTGGCGTTCTCCCGGTAGTTAGTAAGATGCGCGTCGCCGGTGGTAATGCCGCCGTCCTTGCCGATCATGTTAGTGCAATCCTCGACCGGGATGCTGAAGGCCGTGGAGAGGAGCTTGGCGGCGTTGGGCACATTCATGCGCACCATATCCATGCCGTCGAAAATACCGCGCACGAGATTGGCGACGATGTCGGGATGGTCCCGATAGAAATCGTTGCGCACGGCCCACACGTCCGCGATCAGCCGGTTCGCGCTGCCGGTGGTCACTACAAGCCGCGTGTCTTTCACCTGATCCGACACGGTGTAGATATCCGGCGACCAGCCGACGAAGGCGTCGAATGACTTATCCTGTACAAAGATTTTCGCCGCAGCCGGAGCGTCGCCCGCCCACTTGAAATCCACCTCCACCGGGTCGATGCCCGCGTCGATGAGCAACGACATAACAAAATAATGGCTCGGCGAATTCTGCGCGAGCACCACCTTGCGCCGCTTGCCGTTCTTACTCCGAAAATCATTGATCGAGCGGATGTCGCCGCGCGCCACGATGCCATCGCCGCCAGCCGAGAAGTCGATCTGCTGCGCGATCACGGGGACGGTGCGAGAGTCCCTGGCCAGCTCAGGCGCGAAGAGCGCGATCATGTCCAGCGTGCCCCACAGCACATGGCTGTGGCCGCTCGCGAAAAGATCGCGCGCCTTCACCGGATCATCGACGATGGAAAGCCTCAGGTAGAAGCCGTACTTCTTGTAAAAGATGCTGCCTTGGTTTGCCTCCATGCCGTTATTGGCGACGATGATCGGCGCCCACCCGGGCCAGATATTGATCGGAAATTCCACGACGAATTTGCTGTCCTTCATCGGCTTGTCGTAATCGCTCACGCCCGCGACAGCCGGGATGGCCGAGCCATCCACGAGCGACACCGCCTTGTCCCCCGCGAGTAACTTGCCACTAACATCCGTCTCCGACTTACTGCCTTCGATGGCCTTCTTTACCTGGGCCACGTCGATGGATGGGTTACTCGACTTACCCGCCGGCGCGATCTTTTCCCACCACCGGGAAACTCCGAAGCCGACAACTGCGAGAAGGATGAGAGTAAGAAGGAATTTTCCGCGTGAGGTCATGGGAAGGCAGGTTGAATGACGAATGACGAATGACGAAATTGCCAGTGTCGCAGTTTCCACTCAAGTCAGGCCGCAGGATATTTTCGGCACTCATCATTCGTCAACTCGCGACGCAAGGACACCGTCAGCGCCGTCGCCGTCACCCCCGCACCCTTCTCTGAGTCCTCGGCTGGAAACCGCTATTCGCGTCCACCGAAACTCGTTAGTTTGGTGTTCAATAAATGAGTGGACATAACGTCCGGGCGTCTCCACCATCCGGGCATGTCCAGACCCCTCACCGCCTTGGAAGTTGATTCCGCGCAACGCACCACCCTCAAAACGCCTCGTGCAGGCGAGCACCTCGCCGCAGCGTGCCGTGCTCCGTGCCCGTCTCATTCTGCATTGTGCCGAGGGCCTCTCCCAGGAGGAAGCGGCGCGGCGGGTGGGCGTGCAGCGCAAGGTGGCCAACAAGTGGTGC
>JBBRXP010000110.1:0-19019 GCA_038238555.1 Chthoniobacterales bacterium
CGCATTGCCACGAAGAAAGCGTGGGCGCGGTCCTCGTCCGCAAAATACGTCACCGCTTCCAAGAGCGATTCGGGCAGGTTTTCCGTGTTCATGCGATGAATATGCACGAATTTGCATTATGCGTCAAGTAAATAATTACCCTGATTTGGGATTGGGCAAACGGGCGGAGGCTGACGGAGCCTGTGCGGCACCGGGAGAGCGTTTTAGCGGCCGAGTTCAGCCCGGATGTTCGCCGGGTTGCGACGGGCTCGCTGGACCACACCGTTCGCGTATGGGACACCGCCTCCGGGCGTTCGCTGACCGAGCCGCTTCCGACCGGTGGCAGGCCATACGGTCTGCAGTGGAGCGCGAATGGCCGGCGGCTCTTCGCGAAGTGCGACGGCGGTCCCAACCTCCTCTGGCAACTGCCGGAGCTGACCACTCCCGCGCCGTCCTGGCTGGCGGAATGGGCCGAGGCAATCGGCGGCCAACGACTCGATGAGAGCGGAACGCTGATCGACGTCGGCTTCGAGGAGTATCGGCGGTTTCGCGATCGCGTTGCTTCGCTGGCGGGCAGCGATGTCTATGGCGAGGCCCTGCGCTGGTTCTTTGCCACCGGCCCCGAGCGCCCGATCGCACCAGGCTCCCGCGTCACGGCAAAGGATCAATCCGAGGGCGTGCCATAGGCGGCGCCAAAGAGCCAGCGCGCCACGTTGGCAGAACCGAAGTCTTCTGGCGTGACTACGACGCTGAGCAGAAGGCGGCCTGGTGCCGCTCTTCCATAACGACGGGCGTGCGAGCGGCTCGGCGAAGTTCTACCACATCGAGATCACCAAGCCGTAGGCTACCTTTAGCGCACGGTGGAGAAGAGCACCTTCCAGCCGACCGGCGCCACGCCGCCCACGGCAAAGCCAAACGCAGTGACGCCGATGGCCACGGGCGCAAACGCATGGACGCCGGCGGCGGCGATGCAGGCCACGCTCACGACACCGAACGCAAAAACGCCGCCGGAAACGACGCCCACCGCAAGGAAGCCGCCGGCCAAAATTCCGACCGCGATCCCGCCGATGGCGCGCTGGCCCACGGCGATGACTCCGCGTGCGATACGCGGCCGGCCATCTGCGTCCTGACCGAAGGCCACATGAATCAAGGGTGCGCCCATCCACGTCTGGGGGGACTTCCACTCACAGTTCATGTCGAGCGCAGACTCGCGGCGAGGGCGCCGCGGGCACTTCCTGCGACGAGGGCGTCGCAGCTACTTTGCGAGCCGCGCGAAATGTTCACTGAGGAAATCCCAATTCACCACGCTCTGAAATGCCTTCACGTAATCGGCGCGGCGGTTTTGATACTTGAGGTAGTAGGCGTGCTCCCACACGTCGAGGCCCAGCACGGGCGCGCCGCCGGTGGAGAGCGGCGTGTCCTGGTTTGCAGTGGATTCGATTGAGAGCTTGCCATCGCGCCACACCAGCCATGCCCATCCGCTGCCAAAGACTTTCATCGCGGCCGCCGCGAGCTCTTCGTGAAATTTTTCGAGGCTCGAAAAATCTTTTGCGATCGCCGCGGCCAGCGCGCCCGTCGGCTGGCGACCGTCGTTCTTTTTCAACGTCTGCCAAAACAGCGTGTGGTTTGCGTGGCCGCCGCCCTGGTTGCGCACGGCGGTGCGGATGGCTTCGGGCACGGCGTCGAGATTCTTTAGGATTTCCTCGATCGGTTTTTTCGCGAGCTCGGGCGTCTGCGCCACCGCTTCGTTGAGCTTGCTCACGTAAGCGGCGTGGTGCTTGTCGTGATGCAGCTTCATGGTCTCTGCGTCGATGTGCGGTTCGAGCGCGTCGTAATCGTAACCGAGCGGCGGCAGCTTGAAGACGCCTTCCGGCGCGGGCGTCTGGGCGCGCAGCGAACGGGCGGCCGCGGCAAAGGCGACGGTCTGGATGGCGCGGCGGCGGGTGATCGGGATCATGGATCAAAATTCAAAATCCGAAATTCGAAATTCGAAACAAACGCAGCCAATCTTTTGAAATCCGAAAAAACGGTGGGCGGAGTGCAAATGATTTTCTAATTTCCATTCCTTCGGATTTGTTTCGGGTTTGGAGATTCGGATTTCGGATTTTGAGGGATGCCCGCACGGAATGGTTAGAGTCTCTCCGCGAGGTTGTCTTTTGAATTCACAGCGCATCGCCGCCACTCGATGGCGACGAGCACCGCGACGGCGGCCAGCATCGTGGCGTCGCGCGCGACGAGTTGCGGGAAGTGCGTCGCGACTTTTTCTCCTTCACGCCAGCAGCCACATGTGATGTCGAGCCCGCGCTGCCAGGCACTGACGATCGCCGCGAGAAAGATCAGCAGCATTCCGCCGAGAGCCGCGAGCGAGCCGAGATAGAGCCGGCGCGCGAGCAGGCCGAGTGCGGCGAGGATTTCGACCCACGGGAGATAGACGCCGAACACCATCGATGCGTCGGGCGGCAGCAGGTCGTAGTTCTGAAAGGCGAGGACGAAGCGCGGCGCATCCCAGGCATGGAGGGCGCCAATGGTGAGAAAAATTCCACCGAGCGCGAGCCGCAACACAAGGCCGAGCGCGCCGATCACTCGCCTTTCCAAGCCTGCCAGCCTCCCTTCAGCACGTAGATGGGGTTTTCGAGTTTCAACTCCGTGCGCAGCCGCTCCGCGACGGCCTTGCTCGCCTCGCAGCCGCCGCCATCGCAGTACACCACGATCGTTTTTTCCGGATCCCACGCGTCGAGAAATTTCGCGACGAGCCTGCCCCACTCGTCTTCGTTGAGCAGGATGGCGCCGGCGATGTGCTCCTGCGCGAAGCGCCGGCGCGGCCGGGCATCGACCCACTGCACCCCCTCGCCCCACAGCCGCGCCGTGGCCGCGCGGATCTCGCCGGCATCGAGCGACTCCCGGCGATGCCACTCGAGTTGGAGAGCGCCGGAAACCAGCGCGGGCGCTGCCGCGAGCGCGAGCAGCGCGGCGAGCTGTCGCAGGAGTCGGCGAGAAAACTCGGACATCACGGGAGGTTCCGGTTCCATTGATCCACCTCGCTTGCAATTAACTTCCCGCTCCATAGCCTCCGCGCCGATGAAGCTGCTGCCCCTTTTTTTCTGCCTCCTGCTCCCGGCTGCGGCGGAAAAAATTCGCGTCTCGAGCTTCTCCACCGTGCTTACCGAAATCGCCCGCGAAGTGGGCGGCGATCGCGTGACGGTAACCGGTCACGTGCGGCCCGGGGTCGATCCGCACGAATACGAGCCGAAGCCCGCGGATTTGAGGACTGTGGCCGATTCCCAGCTCATCCTGCTTTCCGCAAAACACATGGAAGGCTACGTGGGCAAGCTCAAGCAGAGCACGGGGACGAAGGGCGCGCTGATCGAAGTGGGCGATCGCCTTCCTTCGCCGGACGCCGATCCGCACTGGTGGCAGAGCGTGGGTAATGTGCAGCGCGCGGTGAAGATCGTGCGCGATGAACTCACGAAGATTTCGCCGGCGGACACGGCGCTCTTTGCGGCCAACGCCGAGCGGTATGTGGCCCGGCTCGACGCGCTCAAGAAGTGGACCAAAGAGAAACTCGCCGAACTCCCTCGCGACCGGCGCAAGCTGGTGACTTCGCACGACGCCTTCCAATATTTCGCGCGCGAAAACGGCTTCACCATTTACGCGATCGAAGGCGTCTCGAGTTCGGATCAACCGTCGTCGAAAAAAGTCGCGGACATCGTGCGGGCCATCAAGGAAGCGGGAGTAAAGACGATCTTCCCCGAGAGCATCGAGAATCCGAAAGTGCTCAAGGAAATCACGCGAGAGACCGGCGCGCGGGTCGGGCCGGAGCTTTACGCCGACGGGCTGGGTGAAGGCGAGGCCGCGACTTACGAGGGAATGTACAAACACAATGTGACCGCGGTCGTGGACGCTCTGAAGTAGGTGAAAGGCTCCCCTTTGCTCCGGGCGCTCGCGGCCTTCCTGTGCATCGCGGTGCTCGGCGTCCCGCTCTGGCGGCTCACTCGCACCTCGGCTGCAAACGGTCCGCCGGCGACGCGCGAGGTTGCCGCGATGCGCGCTGTTCATCTCGCGCTCAATTTCACCAGCCCGCCCACGAGCCTGCGCGTGCGGCACCTCGGTCGCGACATCTGGGTGGACGCCGCGCCCGCTCTGGCACTGGAAAAGACGGTGACGATCGCCTGGCCGCGCGAGGGCGTGGACTTGCGATTTGAGGTGAAATTTTCCGCCGACGCGCCACTCTCGGCGATGCGCGTGCGGCTCACCGGTCCCGCCGGCGAGGAGCACGAGCAAAGCGCGTGGGGGCGCGGGGAGATCGACGAAGTGCTGAGCTTCCGGTGAGAGGTTGAGGGTTGAGAGTTGAGTGTTGAGAGTCCCCCGCGTTTCCGCCAATTGGTGCGCTCCGCGCGATGGACGACTCTCAACACTCAACTCACAACACTCAACTCTCCACGCACACCCTCGCCGTGGCCGATCTGACCGTGAGTTATAATCGCGTGCCCGCGCTGCATCACATCGCCTTTGAAGTGCAGTGCGGCCAATGCGTGGCGCTGCTCGGCCCGAACGGGGCGGGAAAATCCACGCTGCTCAAAGCACTCGCCGGTTTGCTGCCGATCGAGACCGGCAGCATCTATTTTCACGGCCACGCGGTGCGCGGCGCGACGCAGGATTTCGCCTATCTCCCGCAGCGCGAAAATGTGGACTGGGATTTCCCCGCCACCGTGCGCGGTCTGGTGGAGATGGGTCGCTACATCCGCGTCGGCTGGTGGCGGCGCTTTGGTGGGGAAGATCGCGCCGCCGTCGAAGCAGCTCTCGACGCGATGCAGCTTCGTGATCTCGAAGACCGTCAGATCAGCGCGCTCTCCGGCGGCCAGCAGCAGCGCGCTTTCCTCGCCCGCGCGCTCGCGCAGGAGGCGCACGTTTTTCTGTTCGACGAACCCTTCACCGGACTCGACAAACCGACGCAAGACAATCTCAAGACGCTCCTGCGCCAGCTCCGCGAGCAGGGCAAGCTCGTGCTCGCTTCACACCATGACCTCACGAATGTGCCGGAGATTTTCGACCGCGTGCTGCTGCTCAACGGAGAGCTCATCGCCGCAGGAGCGACTGCTGAGACCTTCCGTGAAGAGAACATCGGGAGGACTTATGGCACGCGCGTGTTTTCGGGGATCCTGGAGCGTTCCCCATGACCTGGCTGACCGAGCCTTTCCACCATGAGTTCATGCTCCGCGCGCTGCTGGGCGGCGCGCTCATCGGCTTCACGGCTGGATTTCTCGGCGCCTTTGTCGTGCTGCGGCGCCTCGCGCTCATGGCCGATTCGCTCTCGCACTCGCTGCTGCCGGGGCTTGCCGTGGGCGTGATGCTCTTTGGCCTCGCGCCCGCCGGGCTCTTTGTGGGAGCGCTGGTCGCGGCGCTTTTTGTGGCGCTGGGCGCGCAACTCATCGCGCGCAGTTCGCGGCTCAAAGAGGACACGGCGCTCGCGATTCTTTACACCGTGGCCTTCTCGATCGGGCTCGTGCTGCTGGCTTTCGTGAAGGTGCGCGTGTCGCTGCTGCATTATCTCTTCGGCAATATCCTGGGCCTCTCGGACAGCGATCTGTGGATCGCCTGGGGCGTCGCGCTCGTCACGGTGCCGGTGCTCGCGGCGCTGCAACGGCCTTATCTTCTCGCGCTCTTCGAGCCGGCGGTGGCGCGCAGCCAGGGTGTGCGAGTCGGCGCGCTCAATGTGCTGCTGGTCGTGTTGCTCGTGCTCACGATGATCTCCTCGCTCCAGGCCGTCGGCGTGATCCTCTTGCTCGGTCTGCTCATCGCGCCGGCGGCGACCCTCTACATGCTCTGCGACAGTTTCCCCGCGATGCTGTGGGGCGGCGCGGCGCTGGGAATGTGCGGCTCGGTCGCGGGTCTCGTGCTGAGCTATCGGGTGGAAAATCTGCCGTCGGGCGCGGCCATCGTGCTGGTGCTCGGGCTCGTCTTCTTTGCGGCCTTCCTCCTCAGTCCACGCTACGGCATCCTGCCGCGGCTGCGCCGGCGCAAACATTTTCACGAAGAGAGCCTCGCGCGCTGGCCGGACAAGTGAGTCAGGAGTGCAAGTGGTTTCCTTGATTTCCATGTTTCGGATTTCGAGATTCCGTGCCGGCACCTCATGGCATTAACTGCGCGCCGATATTAAGACGCCGTCGCGCCATTTCTGAATCACTCAACGCTCAACCCACAACGTTCCACTGCCCCCATCCGGCACGTTCACTTCCTCGGCATCTGCGGCACGGCGATGGGAGCGGTGGCGGCGGCGATGCGCGCGCAGGGCTGCATAGTCACCGGATCGGACCACGCGGTCTATCCGCCGATGTCCGCCTTTCTCGAGGAACGCGGCATCCACATCGCGCGCGGCTATCGGGCGGAAAATCTACCGGCGGATGCGGACTTGATCGTCATTGGCAACGTCCTCTCGCGCGGCAACGCGGAAGTGGAGGCGGTGCTCAACCGGAAACTTTTTTACATGTCGCTGCCCGAGACGCTGCGGCATTTTTTTCTGCGCGGCCGGCACAATCTCGTGGTCGCGGGCACGCATGGAAAGACGACCACCGCGTCGCTACTGGCGTGGATCATGAAGTTCGCGGGACTCGACCCAGGCTACATGATCGGCGGCATCGCGCACAATCTCGGGCAGGGCGCGAGCTTGCACGCTTCGAAGTTCATGGTGATCGAGGGCGACGAGTACGACACGGCCTTCTTCGACAAGCGCTCGAAGTTTGTCCACTACCTGCCCGAGCTGGTGATCGTGAATAATATCGAGTTCGATCACGCGGATATTTTTCCCGATCTCGATGCCATCAAGCTCAGCTTCCGCCGGCTGCTCAACATTGTGCCGGGCGAGGGCATGGTGCTCATCAATGGCGACGACCGGAACGCGGTGGACGTGGCGCAGGGCTGCCACTCGCCACTCGTCGAGGTCGGCTTTTCGCCGAATGCCGCGCGGCACATTCGCGACGTGCATTACCACGAGAGCGGTTCGCGATTCACACTGCTCGATACGCGCTTCGAGACGCGGCTCGCGGGAGAATTCAATGTGCGCAATTGCGCGATGGCCGTGAGCGCCGCGCACTTTTACGGCGTGCCGCTGGGCACGGCGAGCGAGGCGGTGGCGAAGTTTGAGGGCGTGAAGCGGCGCCAGGAAGTGCGCGGCACGGTGCGCGGCGTCACGGTCGTCGATGATTTTGGGCACCATCCCACGGCCATCCGCGAGACGCTGCGCGGGCTGCGGCATCAGTTTCCCGGCCGGCGCTTGTGGGCCGTCTTTGAGCCGCGCTCGAATACCACGCGGCGCTCGATCTTCCAGGATGCGCTGCCCGCCGCGCTGGCCGAGGCCGATGGCGTGATCCTGGCGCAAGTGGCGCGCATCGATGAACTGTCGCCGGCGCAGCGGCTGAATCCGGAGAAGATCGTGGCCGACATTATCGCCGCGGGACGGCAGGCATTTTACGAGCCGGGTGTCGATGCGATCCTCGCGCGCTTGCAGCCGCTGGTGCGGGAGCGCGACGTGATCGTGGTGCTCAGCAACGGCGGCTTCGGCGATATCCACCAGCGACTGCTCGCGGAGCTGTGAAGAAGAGGGATTCAGGATGCAGGAGTGACGCGCGTGCCCTCCGCCTTCGCCCGCAATCCGAAGGCGGTGGCGCCTCTCACGCCGGCGCGATCTCGGCTTTGAACTCCTCGAGCGCGCGCTGGATGAGGCGGTCGTTTTTGAATTCGGCCATCGGGTCTCCTGGCTCGGGCTTGGGCTCCTCGGGCAGGGCGACGGGCGTGACGACGAGGCCCTCGCGTTTCACGCACTTGATTGCGAGCCGGCGGCCCGCGAGTTGGGAAAGGATTTCTTCGAGGAAGCCGCGTTGCTTCGGCGCGTCGCAAGCCTCGCGCGCAAGGTCGGCTTCGGGCGGAAAGCCTAGGAGCGCGGCGCCGCCTTCGATGCCGAGCAGCGTGCCGCTCTGCAACCACGTCAACACGAGCGGCCGTTCCTTGCGCACGCGCGCGACGAGCTGCGGCCAGAGATCGGCGGGCAGCGCGGTCGGTGCAGGCGCAGGCGGTTCTTCGCGCAGGATCGGCGGCGGAGCGGGCGCGGCTTTGGCCGCCGGGGCGAGAGCGCTCGCGACCGCCGCCGCGAGGCTCGGCCTCTGACTTCTGACTTCTGACTTCTGACTCGTTTCTCCGCGCATCTCGGCGAGCGAATCGAGCACGTCATCGAGCGTCGCCTGCCCGAGCGTCTGGATCGCGCGGATCACGGCGACTTCAAAGTGCATCTTCTTATTGGCCGCCCATTTCATCCGGCTCTCGGCGCCGGCAAATTGCTCGATGAGATCGAGCAGCTTGCTCATTTCCACCGACTGCGCCTGCGCGATGAATTGCGCCACGGCCTCGGCGCTGAACTCCTCGCTCAGCGCGCCAGCGTCGCTTTTCGCCACGAGCAGATTGCGGAAGTGCGAGATGAGTTCGCCGAGCAGCCGGCTCAAATCCTTGCCCGCGGCGGCCTGCTGATGCACGAGCGCGAGCGTGGGCGCGGCCTGGCGGGCGAGGATGTGCAACCCAAGTTCCGCGACGGTGTGCTGCGCGGTGAAGCCAAATACGTTCAACACATCCGCCTCCTCGATCGCCTCGCCGCAGAAGGCCACGAGCTGATCGAGCATCGACTCGGCGTCGCGCAGCCCGCCCTCGGCCCCGCGCGCCACCGCATCGGCGGCGGCAGCGGAGAGCGCGAGCTTTTCTTTTTCCGCGATGAAAAGGAGATGCCGCGCGATGGCGGGCGTGGCGATGCGCTGGAGATCGAAGCGCTGGCAGCGCGAGATGATGGTGGTGGGCACCTTCTGCACGTCGGTGGTGGCGAAGACAAACTTCACGTGAGCCGGCGGTTCTTCGAGCGTCTTGAGCAGCGCGTTGAAGGACGAGGTCGAGAGCATGTGGACCTCATCGACGATGTAGAGTTTGTAGCGCCCGTGCGCCGGCGCGAACTTCACGGTGTCGATGATGAGCTCGCGAATTTTGTCCACCTGCGTGTTGGAGGCGGCGTCGAATTCGAGGACGTTGAGCGACGTGCCCGCCGCGATTTCCCGGCACATGTCGCACACGCCGCAGGGTGAGACGGTCGGCGCGTGCACGCAGTTGAGCGCCTTGGCAAAGATGCGTGCGATGGAAGTCTTGCCCGTCCCGCGCGGCCCGACAAAAAGATAAGCCTGCGCGAGCCGCCCCTGCTCGATGGCATTCTTAAGCGTGCGCACGATGTGCTCCTGGCCGACGACTTCATCGAAGGTCTGCGGGCGATATTTGCGGGCGAAGACGGTGTAGCTCACGGCGGCGGAGAGTTGAGAGTTGAGTGTTGAGTGGCGCGCCGATTAAAGACGGCGCGCGGATTGAATCCAGGCGCCACTCAACTCTCAACTCTCAACACTCAACCTCCCATTTGAATTCCCCCAGCGCGGCCGATCCGGCCTTCTCCCAAAGTCAGCGCGTGGTGCTCTGGGTTCTGTGGCTGACCTACGGATCGTTTTACTTTTGCCGCAATAATCTCGGCATCGCGCTGCCCGGTCTGCAGGCGGAAACGGGCTACTCCAAATCGCAACTCGGCACGGTGCTCATGGCCCTGAAGCTCGCGTATGGCGCGGGGCAATTCATCAACGGCCAACTCGCGGAGCACTGGAGCCCGCGCCGCTTGCTCGCGTGCGGCATGCTCACCTCCGCGGCGCTCAACGTCCTCTTCGGCTGGGCGACCGCGCTTTATTTCCTCACCTTCCTCTGGGCCTGCAACGGCTACGTGCAGGCGCTGGGCTGGCCGCCCACCATGCGCGTAGCGGCCAACTGGTTTCCGGCTCATCAACGCGGGCGCGCCATCGGCATCATCGGCACCGGCTACCAACTCTGCGGCGCGCTCACCTTTGTCGTGGCGGGATGGGCGGCGGAAAAATTTGGCTGGCGCGGTGCGCTCTATGTGCCCGCGGTGCTGGTGGCGGCCAGCGCGGTGCACATGCTGGTGTTCTTGAAAGATGCACCCGCGGCGGAGCACGCACTCGAAGAGATCGAGCACGCGCAGGCCGGAGCGAGCCGGTCACTTCGTGAAAATCTCGCCGTGACCCTTGGCAATCCCTCGCTGTGGTTGGTGGCCATCGCGCTCTGCCTGCTCGACGCCTGCCGCTACGGCTTCACGGATTGGGGCGTCACCCATCTCAAAGAAGTGCAGCACGACAGCGTCAGCACCGCCGCATTCAAATACGCCGTGCTGCCCTTTGGCGGCATCGCCGGCGCGTATCTGGCCGGCTGGGCGACCGACCGCTTCTTTGCCGGCCGGCGAGCGCCGGTCATCTGCGTGCTGCTGCTGGTGTTGAGCGTGCTGGGTGTTGCCTACGACCACGTCATCCACTGGGGGCTGGGCGCATCGGTGTGCATCTTGTTCTGCATCGGCTTCTGCATTTTCGGACCGCAAGTGCTCCTGGTCGGCACGCTGCCGGTGGATCTCGCCCGGCGCGGCACCGCGGCAGCGGCGGCCGGCTTCGTGAATTTCATGGGCTACATGGGCGCGGCCGCCGGCGACAAAATGACGGGCCGCCTCGCGCAGGATTACGGCTGGCAATTCGCGGTGCGCTTCTGGGCGGCGTGCGCGTTTGCGGGTGCGGTAGTCATCGCTTGCTTGTGGAATAAGGCAGCGGCTCGAAATGCGGCACGGGAGAATGGAGTGGCCTGAGCAAAGTCGGCATTTTTTCCCCGGCGAAGAATCCGAAAAGCAGAACAGAGTATGAATACGAAAACCAAACTGCTCCCGCTCGCCCCGCCCGGCGAGATGCCGGTCGAAGAATTTCTCGGACGTGTGGGACCGTAGGATACCCATGCTCCACGCCATCCACCCCGAAGATCACGGTCCGCTCGGCGAGCCGATGGCTCACGCCATCCAGGCGTGCGTGCACTGCGGCTTCTGCCTCGCGGCGTGCCCGACCTACAGCGAACTCGGCCAGGAGATGGACACGCCGCGCGGGCGCATCGTGCTCATGAAACAAGTGCTCGAAGGCAGCCTCGCGTGGGAGGCCGCGCAGCCGCACATCGACCGCTGCCTCGGCTGCCTCGCTTGCGAGCCGGCGTGCCCGAGCGGCGTGCCGTATCGCGATCTCATCAGCCCCTTCCGCGCGCTGGCCCAGAAAAAATTTACGCGCACTCCCGTGGAAAAGCTGCGCCGATTTCTCGCCGCGCAGACGCTGCCGTATCCCGCGCGCTTCCGCCTCGCCGCGCTCGCAGGCCGCATCGGCAAAGGATTCCGAGCCATCACCCCGCGCGCGTTGCAGCCGATGCTCGATCTCCTGCCGGCCAAGCTTCCGCCCGCGCAGTCCTGGCCGCGCGTCACGCCCGCTCACGGCGAACGCCGCGCGCGAGTCGCCCTGCTCCTCGGCTGCGCGCAGCGCGTGCTCGACCCGGACATCAACACGGCGACCATCGCAGTGCTCGCGCACCACGGCGTCGAAGTCATCGTCCCGCCGCAACAAGGCTGTTGCGGCGGACTCGCCTGGCACACCGGCGACCTGAGCGGCGCACAAGCCTTTGCCCGCCGCAATCTCGACGCCTTCCCCGCCGACTTGGACGCCATCCTCACCAACGCCGCCGGCTGCGGCTCCGCGATGCATGAGTATCATCTCATCCTGCGCGGCACCGCCGATGAAGCGCGCGCGGATTTATTTCGCAAGCGCGTGCTCGACGTGAGCGTCTTCCTCTCGCGGCTCGGCCTGCGCGAGCCGCTGCGCGAAATGAAAATGAAGGTCGCCTACCACGACGCCTGCCATCTCGCCAACGCACAGGGCGTCCGCCGCGAGCCGCGCACGTTGCTGCGCGCGATCCCCGGCGTGGAGTTGATGGAAGTCGCCGACCCGCACCTCTGCTGCGGCAGCGCCGGCTCTTACAATATCGACCAGCCCGTGATCGCCTCCTCGCTCGGCTCGCAAAAAGCCCGCGCCGTCATCGCCACCGGCGCGAGCCTCGTCGCCACCGGCAACATCGGCTGCATCACGCAACTCCGCCTGCATCTCGCGCAGCTCGGTTCGCCGATCGTGGTCCGGCACACCATGCAGATCCTTCGGGATGCGATCGCGGGCACGTCCCCATCTTGACGGCGCACCAAACGCAGGTGCTCGCCGCGACATCATCCCCCTCACTTCGCGACTGATCGGGAGCTCATGACATGGGTCTTGCCAACAGTGTGGAAAGCGCCTTGCTTCTCTTGCCGGGCGATTTCAGTGGCCCCGAGACAAGAAAACGATCCGGCCGACCAATGACTTGGGCTCTCCTTCATCCTTCGAAGTTCCGAAAAATTTGCGTGTTCACCGCCCTGGCGTGCGCGGGCGAAGCCTTCGCCGCGACGTTGCCGACGGAAAAGCTCAACCCGTTCTTCGAGAACCACTGCATTGAGTGCCACGATGAGACGACGAAGAAGGGCGGGCTCGACTTGGACGCGCTAAGCCGCAATCCGGCGGATGCCGAAACGCTGCGCCGCTGGGTGCGGGTGTTCGATCGCGTCGAGTCGGGCGAGATGCCGCCGAAGAAGAAGGAGCGGCCCGAAGCGAAAGCGTTGACGGCGTTTCTCGCGGCGCTGGAAGGTCCGCTGGCCTCCGCCGATCGCGCGCAGCGCTCGGTGGCTCGCCGCCGGCTCAATCGCGCGGAATACGAGAACACGGTGCGCGATCTTTTCCTGGTCCGCGCGGAAGTGGCGGCGATGCTTCCCGAGGATGGGAAGGCTCACGGTTTCGACAACATCGGCGAGGCGCTCTCTTCGTCCACCGAGCTGGTGGAATCCTATCTGCACGCCGCCGACGTGGTGATCGAGATGGTGCTGGGGCAGGAGAAAGAGCCGGCCCACTTTGTGAAGCATTCGAGCTTTACCCAAGGATGGCGCGATCGCCGCAACGCGAAGCAGGTCTTTCGTTTCCTCGACGAAGGGGTCGTGGCTTACAACTCGTTTCAGATGAGCACGCAGATTCGCAATTTCACCGCGCCAGTGGCGGGCACTTATCGCGTGCGTTTTCACGCCAGCGCCTTTCACAGCACGGTGCCGGTGAAGATGGAAATCGGCGGGGGCGACGTGCACCAGAGCAAGCGCGGGCGTCACACCATCGGCTATTTCGAGGCGCGGCCGGATGTTACCGAGATCGTGTTTGAGGATTGGTTCCGCGAGGGCGATGGATTTTCCGTGCTGCCCTTTGGCATCGGCCGGGTGCGCGTGGGAAAGGAACCGCACTATCCCGGGCCCGGCTTGATGTTGTTGGATTACGATGTCGAAGGGCCGCTCGATACGAATCTGCTGGCTGGCCGGCGGGAACTTTTGCGCGGAGTGGATCTGAAAACGGGGACGCTCGCCGACGTGCGGGACATCATGGCCAGGCTCGTGCCGCGCGCGTTTCGCCGGCCCGCGACGGAGGTGGAGATCGCCCGGTACGCCGGCTTGATGAAGAGCATGATGGAGAACGGATACAGCTTTGAGGCGGCGCTGCGAGTCGGGCTGCGCGCCTTGTTGTGCTCGCCCGAATTTCTTTTCCTCGAGGAGCGCGGCGGCTTCGCTCTGGCGTCGCGACTGTCTTATTTCCTCTGGAGCTCGATGCCCGACGCGGAGCTCCTGGACTTGGCCGCGCGCGGAGAACTCTGCCAGGCCGCGACATTGCGCGCGCAAACGGAGCGGATGCTGGCCAGCCCGAAGGCGGCGGCGTTCACGAAGAATTTCACGGGGCAATGGCTGAAGCTGCGCGACATCAAAATGACCGAGCCGGACACCGCGCTCTACCCGGAGTTCGACGGCCTGCTCGAATACTCGATGATGGAGGAAACCGTGCGGTTCTTCGATGAAGTGTTGCGGCGGGATTTGAGCGTGATGGAATTCGTGGACTCCGATTGGTCGATGCTCAACGACCGGCTCGCGGCCCACTACGGCATCGGCGGTGTCGCGGGCGTGCAGTTTCGCCGCGTGTCGCTGCCGCAAGACTCGGTGCGCGGCGGCGTGATGACGCAGGCCAGCGTGCTGAAGGTGACCGCCAACGGCACGACCACTTCGCCGGTGACGCGCGGCGTGTGGGCGATCGAAAACCTCTTGGGCATTCACGTCCCGCCGCCGCCTCCCGTGCCCGCGGTGGAGCCGGACCTCACGGGAGCCACGACGCTGCGCCAGCAACTCGACAAGCATCGCAACGACACCTCCTGCGCGAGTTGCCACAGCAAGATCGATCCCCCCGGTTTCGCGCTCGAAAGCTTCGATCCCATCGGCGGCTGGCGCGAGCGGTATCGCATCCCCGGCGCGATCGCGAAGATCGCGGAGGATGGTGATGAGCGCGAGGCTCCGCCAGCTTACAAGTTAGGGCTGCCCGTCGATGCCGCCGGCAGGCTGCCCACCGGCGAATCCTTCAACGACGTCCGTGAATTCAAAGCGCTGCTCAAGCGCGACCCCAAGCGCGTGGCGCGCAGCGTGGCGGAGAAACTCCTGACTTACGCTCTTGGTCGCGGCCTCGGCTTTTCAGACCGCACGATGGTGCAGGGCATCGTCGAGCGGGCGCGCGAGAAGAACTACGGTTTGCGTTCGCTCGTGCAGGAAGTGGCGGCGAGCGTGGCGACTTTCTAATTAAAATCCGAATAATACTCGACGCACATGACTCACCCCTTGCCCTCCATCACACGCCGGCAGTGTCTCCGCGCTTGCGGCGTTGCTCTTGCGCTGCCGCTCCTTGAAAGTCTGCTGCCCGCCACCGCGCTCGCTCAAGCCGCGGCACACCGCCGCCGGATGGTGGCCATCAATCTCGGCCTGGGTTTTCTCCAACCAAATTTCCTTCCTACAAAGACTGGCCGTGATTTCGAGCTCACGCGATACCTCGAGGTGGTGAAGGAATTTCGCGGTGATTTCACCGTCATCTCCGGCACCTCGCATCCCAATGTGGATGGCGGCCACCACGCGGAGCGATCGTTTCTCACGGCGGCTCCGCATCCCGGCAGCCCAAGTTTCAAAAACTCGATCTCGATGGATCAGATCGCCGCGGAGAAGATCGGGCTCCAGACCCGCCATGCCAGCCTCGTTCTGGGAACTGGCAGCACGGGCCTTTCGTGGTCGAACGGCGGCGTGGAGATTCCCTCCATCGCGAGCCCCTCCGCCGTCTTCACAAAAATGTTTCTCGAAGGCAGCGCCGCCGAAAAGGCCGCCGCCCGGCGATGGCTGCGTGAAGGCCGCAGCATCCTCGATTTGACGGCCGAAAACACTCGCACCGTGGAGCGCACCCTCGGCGCACGCGACCGCGAAAAGCTCGACCAATACTTCACCGCCGTGCGCGAGACCGAGCAGCGCCTTCACAAGGCCGAGGAGTGGGACGACAAACCCAAGCCCAAGGTCGATGCGGCCATCCCGACCGACATCGAAAGTCTCTCCGACGTGGTGGGCCGGACGCGGTTGCTCTACGACGTGATCCACCTCGCACTGCAAAGCGACTCCACGCGCATCATCACATTAAATCAGACGGTGCCTCCCGGAGTTCCGCCCGTGGAAGGTGTGACGCAGGGTTATCACAATCTTTCGCACAACGGCAAAGATCCCGGCAAGATCGCCGAACTCACGCTCATCGAGATGGAGCAAATCAAAGCCTTCCGCGATTTCCTTGCGAAGCTGCACTCCACCGGCGACGGCGCCGGCACGCTGCTCGATGAGACCATGGTGCTCCTCGGCTCGAACCTCGGAAATGCCAACAGTCACAGCAACGAAAACCTGCCCGTGCTGCTTGCTGGCGGCGGTTTCAAGCACGGCCAGCATCTGCCTTTCAGCCAGACCAAAAACGCGCCGCTGGCCAATCTCTTCGTCACCATGCTCCAGCGGCTCGGCGTGGAAACCGACCGGTTTGCCTCGAGCACTGGAACGCTGACGGGTCTCGAAATGACTGGCGCGTGAGTGGACTTATGGGGCCGTGGAAACGGCGCACAAGGAGGGGCGATTTGCAATCGCCCAATCAAACTCTTTACCAATCTTTCGGCCAACGCGTCGCTTTCCCCGGGGAGCGCCCTTTGTCTTTCAGCGCACATTTCCCGTCCGCTTCCGGCGATTGCAAATCGCCGCTCCTTTGACGGGCTCCGATGAGCGTTGGCCTGCTGGAATGGAGATTTCTTGAGCATGAAAGCCATCATCATCGGAGCCGGGCGCGGGCGCCGCTTGATGCCGACCACGGCGGACACGCCCAAGTGCTTCGCCGAAGTACAAGGGCGGCGTCTGCTCGACTGGACGCTGGGCGCATTTGCCGGAGCCGGCATCACGGACGTGTGCTTCATCGGCGGCTACCACATTGACAAGGTGCGGCGCGATTATCCCCAGCTTGCCTTCCGCCACAACACGGGCTGGGAGCACAACAACATCCTGCTCTCGCTCATGCACGCGGAGGACGCGATGGACGACGGCTTCGTATGTTGTTACTCCGACATTCTCTTCACGAGCGACGTGGTGCAGCGCGTGGTGCGGCATCCCGCCGACATCGCGTTGAGCGTGGATACGCGCTGGCTCGAGCGTTACCGGCACCGCACGCAGCATCCACCCGACGACGCGGAAAAGGTGACGGTCCTCAACGGCGCGGTTCTGCGCGTCCACCGTGGCATTACGCCGCGGGAGGCGCACGGTGAGTACACCGGCATCGCGAAGTTTACGGCCGCGGGAGCGGCCGAGTTGCGCGAACATTTCCACCGCGTGCGGCGACAATTCGCGGGCAAGCCGTTTCGCGAGGCGGCGGTTTTCGAGAATGCCTATTTGATTCTCCTCTTGCAGGAGATGATCGAAGCCGGCGTGAAGATGGCCCACGCCGATACGGCGGGGAACTATATGGAAGTGGACACGCAGGAGGATTTTGAACTCGCGCGGCAATTCTGGTCCGGCGAGTGATCGCCCGCGACTTCATCGAACATGAGCAAACCACTTCTCTTTCCGACATCTGTCGTCGGCTCACTGCCACGACCAGCATTTGTCCTCGACCTTATTCACGATCGTCCGCCGCTTTCCGCGGAACGCTACGATCGAGAGATGCAGGCGGCGATTGGCTACGCCGTGGCCACGCAGGAGCACGCAGGGTTGGACGTACTCACAGACGGCGAGTGGGGGCGTAAATCGTACATCGGCGTCATCGCCGAACTCGCGCACGGATTCGAGCTGGGCACGCTGCCCGATGGCCGGCCCTTCACGCTCGTCGTGGATCGGCTCGCGCCGAAAGCACCGGGCTTCATCGCGCTGGAAGTGAAGTTTCTCAAGACGATCACCGACCGGCAGATTAAGTCCACGCTTCCCTCCCCGGGCCTGCTCGGCGAGCGCATGTGGGATGTGGAGAAGTCGGCAAAGGCTTATCCGAAGCGCGACGATTTCGTGCGCGACTGCGTGCCCGTGTTGCGCCGTGAACTGGAACTCGTGCGCGACGCCGGCGCGGACATCGCGCAGATCGACGATCCACATCTGTGCCTGTTTGTGGACCCGCACGTTCGCAGCCAATACGCCGATCCGGATGCCGCCGCCGCGTTCGCCGTGGACATGATCAACGAAGTCGTGAGCGGCGTGGACGGGATCAAAGTGGCCGTGCACCTCTGCCGACGGGCCGGCGCGCGCGCCCGCGGCGAACATTCCCACGAAGGCGGCTACGGTCCCATTGTGCACCATCTCAACCGGCTCAAGGCGCATCATCTCACCATGGAATTCACTACCCCGCAGGCGGGGGACATGGCCGTATTCCGCGAATTGCGCGAGGACTTCGAGATCGGCCTCGGTTGCGTGGACGTGACGCCGGGCAGTGTGGACTCACCGCAGACCATCGCCGTCCGCGTGCGTCAGGCCATCGAGTTTCTCGCACCCGAACGAATCGCGCTCAATCCGGACTGCGGTTTCGCGCCAGGCTCCGGCGCATTGGCGAGCATGGACGAGGCTTACCACAAGCTCTGCAATGAAGTGGAAGCAGCGCGGATGCTGCGCGAGGAATTCGCGTAGAGGGCTGGAGCTCCCGGAGCGAGATTCAACGCCGCGTCGTCAATCTGTACGGGTGGAAGGGTAACGGAAGTCGGCCGGAGCGGGGACCGATTTGCGCGAGCAGCAAAGCGGGCGGGGCGCTGGCATGTTCAATGCTATTTTTACAGTTATTATGACCTCTAACATAAAAACACACCTCCTCGCCGCGTTTGCGGCGCTCGTCAGTCCGTCGGCTCTCGTAGCCGCACCCGTCGTCATCGAACAACCGTTGTCCGCCGTCGTTTCAGTTTCCTCACCTGGATGGGTAACGTGCCTGGTCCAAGGTGCGGGGCCATTCCAATTTGTCTGGCAAAAGGACGGAGTGAATCTGAGTTCTTCAGCCAGCGCGCTGATTTACTCTTTCACTGCATCAAGCATCACCGGGAGCAGCGGAACTCCCTACACCGGCACCAACACGATGGGCGTGCTTTATTTCCCCGCCGAAGCCGAAGCGGAGGCTGGGATATATCAAGTTACCGTCACCGATGTGGGCAGTAGAACGGCCACCGTCAGTGGAACGGCAACGCTCTCCTTGCCAAACGCAGCGAGTGAACCCGCCCGATTTACGAGCCGCCTGGCGATCACCACATCGGTTAACGCCGGGGACACGGTAACGCTCACGGCGCCTTATGCCGGCACATCGGTGACGTCCTCCTGGTCGTTTTACGACGCCGCGACGCGCACGATCCAATCCAACATCGGCAGCGGACCCACGCTGACTCTGAGCAACGTGCAGCCATCGCAGAATGGCTTTTACATCCTGCGCATCAGCAATGCGTTTCCAGCGCCGTGGGGCAGCCGGGGGACGACCTACACCGCTCTCAGCGTCAAGTAGGGAACTCTTCGGCGCCGAGGCGTGATGGGGGCGGCTGTCGCCCCCGTCACGCCTCAAGACTGAAGGCGGGGCTGAATTTTTGGTACCGGGCAGGAGCGCATCCGGAATTTCCAGCCCATGCGCCCGGCGGGGGTCGAACCCACAACCTTTGGCTTCGGAGGCCAACGCTCTATCCAGTTGAGCTACGGGCGCGGAGTGAAGGACGCA
>JBBRXP010000111.1:0-18807 GCA_038238555.1 Chthoniobacterales bacterium
GGTATTGCTCGAGGATTTGGTCGAGCACGTGCAGCGGCCGACCGGCATCGAGCATGTAGTTTTCCGAGATGATCTCAAACCAATCGACGACCGGCTTCTGATCGAGGATGTGGCCGTAGTGCGGAATGCGCAGGCCGATGCCGATGCCGTACTCGGTGAAGGCGTTGAAGCGGTTGGCGGGCACGCGAGAGGAGAGTGAATTGTGACTGGTGACTGGTGGATGGCAAGGCGCGAAGCCCGATCACTATTCACCATCCACCGGTCACTATTCACAAGGCAAAGAGGGGCTCCGGCCGTGGGAGACCGGAGCCCCGAATTGCCTCGAAGAAGCTTACTTCTTTTCGTGCGTGGGCTTGCCGTTTTTCACGGCGCAACCGCCCTTGCCTTTGCAGGAGTTCTTGCCGGCGCAGCCGTTGTCTCCGGTTTTGCAGCCGCCCTTGCCTTTGCATGAGTTTTTGCCCGCGCAGTCATGGGTTTCGCCCTTCTTCTCGTCGGCGAGAACGCCGGCGGAAGCGGTGGCCTTGTCGGTCTTGGTGACCTGGGCCGCATTGAGTTTGGCGACGAGTCCGCCGGAAACAATGCCAGCGATGGCAGCGCCCGCGAGGATGGTCTTGGTGGTGTTGTAACGTTTCATGGTTTTCTGTTTTTGTGTTTTTGTTTTTTTGTTTTCTGGTCGCTCGCGCTGCCAGACTTCTGGAGCGGAGCGGCCAAAATTGGGAGGCCTCGAAAGGCCTGTGAAGTGGTGAAGCTGCGGCCTTCGACGGGCTTGGAGAGGATTTATTCCAGATTACTTGCCGCGGTCAGTCACGAATTTTCTCAAGTTCCGCGAGCAGTCCGCCCGAGGTCAAGGCGTCCATGACCACCGGCTCGTCCTCGCCGGCCCGGTGGAGCACGTAGAGCGGCACGCCCACGCGGCCGAAACTTTTCAGCGCGCGGGTCACCACGGGATCGGCATTGGTCCAGTCGGCTTTGAAGGCGACGATTTTCTTTTCACGGAACTTTGCGCGCACGGCGTCGGTCTCGAGTACGGCGCGTTCATAGACTTTGCAGTTCACGCACCACTTCGCGGTGAAGTCGATGAACACGGGCTGCTCCGCGCGCTGCGCGCCGGCGAGCGCTTCCTCCGAATACGGCTGCCACGCGATGCCGCCGGCTTCGGCTGCCGGCTGCGCGTTGAGGGAATGGCCGGCGGCGGAAAGCCGGCCGTGCAGGATGCCGAAGTAACCGCCGACGGCGAGCGCGAGCACGGCCATCCACGCGAGCCTGGAGCCACGGAATGCGCCGAAGATCCAGCAAGCAAGCCCGAGGGCGAGCAGGAACCAACTCATCGCGCCGGATGTTTCCGCGCCGCGGCTTTCTCCCAGCACGCCGAGCAGCCACACCGCGACGGCCAGCATCGCAAAACCCATGAGTTGTTTTGCCCGCTCCATCCACGCTCCCGGTTTCGGCACGTAGCGCAGCCACGCAGGTCGCGCCGTCAGCAGGAAGTAAGGCGTGGCCATGCCCGCGGCGATGGCGAGGAAAAGGAGGAAGATGACCGGCGTGCGCTGTGTGACGGCAAAACCGAGGCTGGTGCTGAGAAACGGCGCGGTGCAGGAAGTGCCGAGCAGCGTGGTAAAAAATCCGTGCATAAAAGCGCCACCCCAGCCTTCGTGACTGGCGAGTTTGCTGAGCGTGGTGGCCGCGCCGCCGGAGAGTGCTATCTCGAAAACGCCTAGCAGATTGAGCGAGAAGACGAAGATGAGCGCGATGAGCGCGGCGAGCAGAAACGGGTTTTGAAATTGGTAGCCCCAGTTGAATGCGCTCTTCAATTTCGCCACCGCCGCGGCGAGGCCGAGGAAGAACGCAAACACGCCGGCATTGAAGGCGAGCCCGAGCCGGAAGACGCGCGCGGGATCCTGTCCGGCTTGATTCACGAAGCCGAAAATCTTCAGCGCGATGACGGGCAGCACGCAGGGCATCACGTTCATGATGAGCCCGCCGAGGTAGGCCAGCACTAGCTTCCAGAGCAATCCGCCTGCGCGGGGAGGCGGCGCGGCAGTTTCCGATTTTGCCGCGACGAGCCAGCCTTCGCGAGCGCCATCGGTTCGTGTAATGGCGATGACGCCACGTGGCTCAGCGCTGCCCGCGAGCGGCATGGTGATCGTCCGCGCGCCGTCGGCAGCGATTTCGCTGGTCTTCGGGTGTCCCGGTTTTACGCCCTCCGGCGGAAGCGGAAAAAATTCCGCCATCACGTCTTTGGCGAGCCCTTCGAGGCGCACGGAAAATTCGTCGGGCCGGCTGCGATCCCACTTCACCGCGAAAAGCGGCGCGGCTGTCCGCGGCAGCAACGCGCGCCACTTCGCGAAGAGTTCGCCATTCGCCGGCTGCGCCGCGCCTGCCGGCAATTTCAATTCCACGGGACCATTGCCCGGCACGCACGTCTGCTCGCACACCAGCCATTTCACTTCCGCCTTGAGCGCGACTTCGCGGGCCGGCAATTGCGCTGGCGGCGTGATCTCCGTGAGCAGCAACACTTCGCCTTCATACACGTAGGTGAGCATGTCGCCATCATCCATGTGTGCCGTGGGAATCGGCCACTGGAGCGGCCCCGCAGTGAAGCCCGCGGGCAACTGCCACTCGACTACCACTGGCGCGCCGGAGTCGCCGGGAAATTGCCAGTACGTGTGCCAGCCCGGCGCGAACTTCATTCGCACGCCCACGGTGAACGGCTTGCCCGCGCCCACCGCCTCCGTATCCGCCACGAGACTCGGAGTCACGAGCGGCGGGTTGCCGGGCTTGAGAAAATTTTGTGCCGCGAGCGTCTGCGCGCAGCAAAGCGCGACGAGAGGGATGAGGAATCGGACGAAACTCATGAGAGGGGGAAGGTAGCCGGATTTGGATCGCGCGCTCGTAGCTGCGACGCCCTCGTCGCAGCTACTACGGCACCGCCTGCGGCCAGTCGTCGCTGCGGAAAGGCGACGCCGGCAGCCCGGTCGCATTCACAAGATTGACCTCCGGATTATCCGCCCAACCGTAGCGCACCGCCCACGGCTTCAGCACCTGCGGGCTCGAGACGAGGATGTGATCGCCCTGGATTTCCGCGTCGGCCCACACAAACTTGCGATCCTCGCCCGCGATCGCAAAGCCCTTGAGCTTGCCTCCGTCGGCCGCCTTCATGCCGCCCGCGTTGCGGAAGCTGAGGCGCAATTTTCCGTCCTCCGTCTGCGAGCCCACAAAGATCGGCCCCGAGAATTCGTGCTCCTGAAAATAAACCGTGGCTTCCGCCGCGAGCGCGAGTCGGCGGCCGACTTCCTGTTTGTTTTTCGGATGAATGTTGTCGCCTTCGCCGATGTCGAGCGCCACGGCCATGCCGGTGTGCGGCAGCTCGAGCGTCATGAGTTGCGCTTCGCGAAGCTCAGCCCACTGGCTGTCTTCGGGCTGGCCGGTCGGCGGCACGTGGCGTGCGTTGAAATTTGCGATCTGCACAAAGAGAAAGGGAAACTCCGAGCGCCACAGCGCGCGCCAGCTCATGATCATGGTCGGGAAAAGTTTGCGGTAGAGCGCTGCGTTGAGCGCGTTGGACTCGCCTTGATACCAGATGGCGCCGCGGATGGTGTAGTCGAGGACCGGCGCGATCATGCCGTTGAAAAGCGAGCCGGGGCTGCCGACTGCATCGCCACCCTGCGGCGCGCGCGGCTGCGGTGGCGGCGTTTTGCCGGCTTCCTTCGCTTGTTTGAAGTCGTCCTTCCACTTCTCCATCGCTTGGTCGTAGGCCTCTTTGGCCCGCGGGTAGTTGGCGACCTTCTGCTCCCACGTCGCGAAGATGCCTTGAAAATCGGGGTCGCGCTCGAGGATGGCTTTCGGCGTCCAGTATTCCGCCGGCGTGCCGCCCCACGAAGTATGGATGAGGCCGATCGGACGCTTGAGCGACTGCATCAGTTCACGTCCGAAAAAATAAGCGACCGCGGAGAAATGCGGCACGGTCTCCGGCGCGCACACTTCCCACTTGCCGGTGCAATCGGTCTGCGGCTCATGGGCGGCTTTTTTTGTGACCGTGAACATTCTTAGGAGAGGATAATTCGCGGCACTCGTTTCTTGCGGGGCATTCATCGAGTTGCTCACGATCATCTCCATATTCGACTGGCCCGAGCAGACCCACACTTCGCCGACGGCCACATTGTGAATGGTGATCGTGTTCTTGCCGCTGATGATGAGATCGCCGGTCTTGGCCGACTCGAGCCCTTCGAGCTTCGCCTTCCACTTTCCATCGCCGCCGGCGGTGGCTTGCGCGGACGTGCCTGCAAATTTCACCGCGACCTTCTCGCCCGGCTCGGCCCAGCCCCACACGCTCTCAGCGGCATCCTGCTGGAGCACCATGTTGTCGCTGACGATCGCGGGCAACTTGACGTCCGCCCATGACGGCGAAGCGAGCAGGGTGGCGATAGCGAGGAGGGAGCGACGAGTATTCATGGATCGAGTGTGTGCGAGATGTGGGTGAAAAGTGAAAGTGAAAAGTGGAAGCACTCACTCCCACTCGCACAGCGATTCGACGTGCGCCGCCGAGCCATCGCGCAACCAGCCGTCGAGTTGCGCGGGATCCTTGAGCTGCTGCCCGCGCAGCCGCGGCACGTGCGCAAATTTGCTGTCGATCTCCGGCAGCGCACTCAAGTCGCCCCACAGTTTTTCAAATTGCGCGACGGGAAAAATATCCTCCTGCCCGTGGCCCCAGCGCTTCTTCACATCCTTGAGCGTGATGTAGGTGGGCACCTTCGCCGCGAGCGCGCGGATGGCGGCGAGGGTGCGCTCCCGCGCCGCGGCATCGGTCTCCCCGGCGAGGATGTGGGCGCGCGTGAGGCCGAGGGCGGCGAGCAGTCCGTCGATGTCGATCCAAGTGGTGAGCGTGTTGAAATAAGTGAGGCCAAACTCGAGCTCCTCGCGCGGCATCGCGAGTCCTTCCACCAGCCGCACACGGCCATCCACGCGCGCGAGTCCGCCGCCGCGATCTTCGAGCCGGCGCGCGATGACCTCGAAGGTGAGCGTCGCGCCGCTATCGAGATGATCGCCGAGCAAGGTGGGATCGAGGTCCGCGCCGAGAGTGTCGATATTGTGCAGCAGGAGCGTGCGCAATTGCGGCCGCTCGGAGAGCAAGCGCGCGAGGGTGCCGTTGCGCAGGAGATTTGGGATTTCATAAAAATGCCCGACCGGGTGCATGCACTGGAGCGGGAGATTGTCGGTGTAGTCCGCCGCCTCACCCGCGCCAGCGGCCCAGCCGATGAGCGCCGCGCGCAACGAGTCGCGCACCTTCTGCTGTTGCTCATCGAGCACCTGCTGCGGCATCTCCTCCCACGCAAAGCGCAGATCGCGCGCCGTCGGCACGAAGCGCAGTCCCACGCTTTGGCCCCGCGACAGCATCAGCCCGCCGGAGTAGCCGTAGTTTCCCCGCGCCGCGAGGATGGCCGCGATCGGATCGTGCGTGAGATAGCTCGTGGTAAAAATGTGCGGCACCGCCGTGCCCGCGAGCCGCGAGATGCGCCGCGATTTCGCAAGATGCGTCTCGAGAAAGGTGCGATGCCGTCCGCTGATCTTGCAGAAAGGATGCAACGCCTTTACCACGCCCGCGCCTTGCGTCCAACGCGACGCCGCCCCCGCCGCGAGCGTAACCACCGCCGCCTCCCCCGCGCGCAAAGCCACCAGCCCGCGCGCATACGCGGATGGACCTTGCGTCTCACGAGCGCCTTCTCGCGTACCGCGGACGCCCTCGTCCGTACTTGTCTGTCGGACGCCCCGTCCGACGCCATATCGAAACTCGCCCGCCCGCAACCGTGCCCGGTCCGGATTCTCCCGAATATATCCCTCGAACTTTGCGAGTTGATGCGCATCTCGCACCACATGATCGAACGACTCCTCCAGCCACAACGGGCCATTCCTCCCGAGCGCTCGATTGATCCGATGCGCCGAAACCGACTTCCAAGCGCGCACGCTCCTTTCCAGCGGAATCCCCGCCGGCGTCACCAGCACATGCACGTGGTTCGGCATGATGACGTATTGATCGAGCCAGTAATCCTCCGTGTCTTTGTAGAGCAGCGTCTTTTCGACAATCTCCGAGAGAGGACTTTCGCGCAGCACGCAGGAGCCGTGGCCGACATCGAGCTCTTCCTCGAGTTGCGCGGAAAACAACGCCGCGATCTCGTCGCGCCGGCGCGGTGAATCGCTCGCGGTGAGGTGGCCCAGGCGCGCGTCGCGTTCGAGGCGGAGTCGGTCGAGGGCAGGAGTGGGAAGGGAATCGCCGAGATGGAATGTGACGAAGTAAGTGCAGCCGGCTTGTCGCCAGTGCGGGAGACGCCGCCATCGGACGGAATAGCTCTGTTTCCGGTCAAAGGGTTGAAAGAGGAAGGAATCGTCGGACGAGGCGTCTGACGGACAGGTACGGACGAGGGCGTCCGCGCTACGCGGCGCGGCTCTCTCGCCGGCCACGTCCTCGTCACGCACGTCTTCGATCACGGCGTTGGCGGGCAGCCGATTTTGCGCGAGGCCGATGCGGCCCGCGCGCAAGTCGGCACGGATTTGCTCGTGCGCTTCGCGGTCGAAACCATTTTCCGCGAGCAGTTCGTCGAGTGTGCGCCGGCCTTCGCCGTGTTCCGCTTTTGTGCGCGGGAGCAGGTGATCGAAGAGCTCCCGCACCACACCGCCGAGCTCGGGCCGCGTGCGGCAGGCGGCGGCAAATTTGTCGAGCTCGGCGCGGCGCAGCGCGGAAAGCTGGCGGCGATCGAGCCGGATGAGCGCGGGCGCGGTGAGCAGGTAATAACCTTTCGGCATCAGCGCCGCGTCGTCCGCGAGCAGGTCGGCAAAGGTGCCGTGCTCGTTGATTTTGAAGTCATAAACCACGGGCTCCATGGCAAAGGGCAGCGACGCGGAGAGCTCGCGCTTGGTCGCACTCATGATCGCTGCAAGCCGCGCCTGCGCCTCGCTCTTTCGCTGCGGCGCGAAGATGAAACCCATGCCGCCGCCGCTCATCCCGCCGAGCATCCAGAAGCCCCAGAAATCTTTTCCGAATTCCGCGCGCACCTGCTCGATGAGTCGCTCGGTGTAATGCGTCGAGGCCCACGGAATGATCGTCTGAATCGGCCCGGCGAAGTTGCGCGTGGTGGCGGCGCCGACTCGCGCGATATTTTCCTCGCGCAACGCGGCGAGGATTTCATCGAGCACGCCGAGCGCCTCCTGCCGCCCGCGCCATTCGGCGGCAGAACGCAGGAGATATTTTTCCGTCACCATCTCGAGGATCGGCCCGACGTTCTGGGCCATGCCGCCGTGGACGAGCACGAGCGACTGCTGAAGTTTTTCCCGCGCAGCGTCAGAGATTTCCTCGCGCGAAAAGATGTGGTGCCGCGGCATGAGCCGCCCGCGCGAGACGCCGTGCTCCGCGTCGCCATCACGCGAAGCCACGCCCTCGATGAGCTTGATGCCCGGCCACACGCCGCCCGAATCCTGCCAGCCGCCGCCGCTTCCGCCGAGCCACTCGCCGAGCAACGCGCGCGCGAGCACGAGCCGGCGTTCCTCTTCGCGCAGCGGGCCGGTGAGCGACTCGGCCTGGCGCGTGGCCCGCATGCACACGGCAATGAGCGCCGCGAGCAAATTGGTCGAGACCGCGAGGCGCGAACCTTTCGGGATATCGTTCACGCTCGAGACCAGTTCGAGCCCGCGGCCCGGCCCGAGCATCTGCGCGAGCAGATCGGCGAGCGATTGCCCCGAGCCTTCGATGCCCGGCGGCACGATGCCGCTGGCGATCACCGCGGCCTTCAGCAGACCGAGGTAGTCCTTCGCAAAATCAAACACCTCTGCGAGCGAGGAAATCTCCGCCGTCGCGCCGAGATCGACCGACACGAGCCGCAGCACGGGTTCCTCGATCACCCGCAGCCACGCACTCACCGGGGGCTGCGGCCCGGCGTCGCGACCGTGCACGGCGAGATCGATCGAGATGTTGAGCACGCGCGCGCCGTCGGGAAAATCCATGCCGAGAAAAAAGATGTCGCTCCACGCCGAATGCGTGAGGTCCATGCGCACCGGCGTGCGCTCGCGCAGGATGGGATAGGAGCCGTCCGCGCCGGCCCGCAACAGCTCAGGCCGGAGCCGCAGTGGCTGATCTTTCGGATGGCCCATCCGAAACATCCATTGATTGCCACGCACCCCGCGAACGCTGCGCCGGACTTGATCCGCGAGCGTTTGAAATGCGAGCCGGTGATACGCCGCGGCGAGCGCCGAGGAGAGCGCGTCGCTTGGTCCGTCGGCCTTCTGTTTCCGCAAAAAAATCTCGATCGCCTCTTCAAATCTCCGCTCGAGCAGATGCTCGTAACCGTGGAACGGAATCGGCGTACCGCGGACGGCCTCGTCCGTAATTGTCTCGCCGACGCCTCGTCCGCCTTTGTCGGACGAGGGCGTCCGCCCGACATTCACGGACGCGGCGTCCGCGCTACGCTCGAAGTGCGCCGGCAGATGAAAGCGATGAATCGCGGAGAGAAAAAAGAGCGCACGCACGCGTTCGTAGAGATTGTCCGACTGCCGGCGAAAAGCATCGAGCGCCTCGCATTCCGCGAGCAGCGCATCCAAAGGAGCCGCGGCCGCAAGTTCATCCAGAGACTCATCCCGAATCGCAGCCTCCGCGCTGGTGATGACAGGAATGCAAATCGATGGCATCGAGCAGAACCTTTATGGCGGATCGGCGAACAACGCGACGAAACCCGCCTGTTTGAAATGACGGTCGCGAGTGAGCGCTTCAACGATGTGTTGCTCGCTCATCACTGCGAAGGAGATGCAATCGGTGAGAGACCATTCCTTGTCGGGCCGGTCCCCGTAAAGGTTCAAACCACGATGGTACAAATCCGCCCCGAACGGCTCGGTCTTAAAATTGGGGAGCGAAGGTGCCGTCTCCAGGAATGCAGCCACCTGCCGTCTCATTCGGGATGCGCACAATGCATCGGCCACTTCGGCCAGAATCCAATTTGTCGTCACCACCGAACCATCGAAGGAATGAGCGAACTCGAGGACTCTTGCGTGATGCTCATCTCCCGGGCAGAGCAGAGCGATGAAGTAAAATGTGTCCGCAAAAACTGTCCTCACTTTTTCTTCTTCGGCACATCGTAGAGATAGTGGTCGTGATTCTCGGCAAGGTCGGTGGGCATGTCGGTCACGATGCCAATCCAAGGCGCAAGGCGTTCAGCGAGCGTAGGTGGTTTCGGACTCATCGGCTCGACGTTGACCGGCGTGCCATCCGGCAATTCTACGCCGGCCGGAAGCTTGATCGCTCCGTTCTCGACTGTGGCAGTGAAGTTCATGAAGTGAGAGTGCTGCAGAGGTCGGAATTGGTCAACGAGAGGGCGGAGGCTTCCGCAGCCGTGAGCGCAAGTGCCGCTCGAGGCCCGCCGTTTCACACCGTCGCGAGTTCCAGCGTCTCGCGCACCGCTCCGGCGTCCGCATCCTTGCGCGCGATTTCGCGGTTGCATTCGAGAACCAGGCGCAGTGCATCGGCGAGATTCTCCCGCGCCTCGTCGATCGTCTCGCCTTCGGAAATCGCTCCGGGAATTTCTTCGACCAACGCCGTGTAACCACCCTCGGGTGCGGGAATGAAGGCGGCGGTGAGTTTCATGATGGGAGATTGCAGTGAGGCGCGATCGGCGTCAACGCGGGCGGCTTGCCCGTGGCCATGAGCTCGACCAGCCCGCGTAACACTTCGTCGCGATCCGCGCCGCCGAGAGCGAGGGCGAGCTGCGCGGTGAGCAGGCCGTATTTGACTCCGAAGTCGTAGCGCCGGCCTTCGAGTTCGCAGGCGAGGTAGCGCTCCTGGCCGGCGAGCTGTGCGAGCACGGCGCGGAAGTTCACCGTGCTCTCGCTCGCAGCCAGGATGCGCTGCACCGCGGGCGTGAGCACGTGCATTCCGAAGAAGCAAAGGTAGTAGCCGGCGCGCAATCCGGGCACGTCGATCTTCTGCTCGGCCTCGGTGGGCGTGGGTTTTTCGAGCACGGTATCGACTTTGTATAAACGCCGCGCGGCATCCACCACCTTGCCGCCGATGGCGCCGTAGTACGGCAGCTTGCTCTCGTGCGTGGATTGCACGGCGGAGACCGCGCAGTTCTCGGCGCGCGCGATTTCCACGAGCTGTTGCGCGCAACCTTTCTGCGTGCTGCTGAGGTAAAGATGATCGCCCACGAGCAGCAGAAACCGATCGTCTCCGCAAAACTCCGCCGCGCTGTGGATGGCATGCGCGTAACCGAGCGGCGCGTTTTGCTCGACGAAAGTGAGCTGGCTCGCGTGGCCGCCGGCCGCGGCGCGATACGCCTCCTCGTCGCCAGGAGTAATGACGATGCCGATCTCTTCGATGCCCGCGCTGAGCACTTCCTCGATGAGAATGGCAAGCGCGGTCTTGGTGTGGCCGTCGCGATCCACCAGCGTCTGCAGCGGCAGCGTGCGCTGGCCTTTGCCGGCGGCGGTGATGAGGGCTTTCTGGATTTCCATTTCGCGAGCGGGAGCGTTGCGGAGGATGAGCGCATGGTCAATCCGATGGGCCGGGACGTTGCCTAACACAGGGATCAGTGCCACGATCCGCTCATGGGCGAAGTCAAAGTGAATATCAAAATCAGCAACGCGATCGACGCGGGCATGGTTCGACGCGGTTTACTTACCCGCGACCAGGTCCGCACCGTCACCGTGGAAGCCGTCGTCGATACTGGCGCGGTGCGTTCGTGCATTCCCGTGGACGTCAAGGCAGAGCTCGGCCTGGAAACCGATCGGCAAATCAATGCCCAAATGGCCAACGGCCAAACGCAAGTCGTGGAGATGACCGAGGCCGCCTACATCGATATCCTCGGCCGCCGTGCCACCGAATCCTTCCTCGTCCTCGGCAGCGAAGTGCTCATCGGCCAGACCGCGCTGGAGTCCACGGATTTGCTCGTGGACTGCACCCGGCAAAAGGTCATCACCAATCCCGATCACCCAAATTCCGCGGTGATCCGCATCCGCTGAGGCCCGGCGCGCGACTACTTCGCGCCCCAGCCGAACAGGACCACGGGCACGGTCTTGAGCAGGATTTTCAAGTCCAGCAGCAGCGACCAGTTGTCGATGTAGGCGAGGTCGAGCTTAACCCACTGGTCGAAAAGTTTCACTTCGTTGCGCCCGCTCACCTGCCACAGACACGTGAGCCCCGGCTTCATCGAGAGCCGGCGGCGCTGCGCGGGGCTCTCAAATTTTTCCACCTCGTAAAGCGGCAGCGGGCGCGGGCCCACGAGGCTCATGTCGCCGCGGAGCACGTTCAGGAGTTGCGGAAATTCGTCGAGGCTCGTCTTGCGCAGAAAGCGCCCGAACGGCGTCACGCGCGGATCCTTGTCGATCTTGAAGACGGGGCCGCTCATCTGGTTGAAGGCGATAAGCTCGCTCTGCAGCATCTCGGCGTTGGTGTGCATCGAGCGGAATTTGTACATGGTGAAAGGGCGCCCGTTTTTTCCGGCGCGTTTCTGGCGGAAGACGATGGGACCGGGCGAAGTGAACTTGATGATGAGCGCGACGAGCAGCATGAGCCACGACGAGAGGACGAGCAGCACGAGCGCGCCGAGACGGTCCACCGCATCCTTCACGGTGAGCGCCCACGAGACATCCGGCGTGGTGCGGAAGACGAGCACGGGTCGCGTGCCGAAGACGTCGAAGTCGGGCCGCGCGATCGAGGTGCGGATAAAGTCGGCGATGAGCCACGCCTCCACACCTTCGATCTCGCACGCGCCGATGGCTTCCTGCAGCCGGTCGAGATGGCTGTGCCCGCCGGCGAAGATCACGCGCGAGACGCTGTGCTCGTGCAGCGCTTGCACGAGGTCGGAGACGGGCTGCGTTTCGATGTCGAGTTGATCGACGATCTCCGTCTCCAGCAAATGCTCGGGAGTGAGGCTGCCGCGTAACTCCCCGCGGTCCGCGGGAGTGCCGACCACGATCACCTTTTCGCGTAAATCCTCCCGGTGCGCGCGCGCGCGCAGTCGCGAGACGGTGATGCGTTCGCGGAGGAGGAGGAGCCCGCCGGCGAGCACGGCAAAGAGCGGCATCACCGCGCGGCTCGGCACGTCGCGCTTAAAAAAGTAACCGCTCACGGCGATCACCAACCCGAGCCAGAAAGCGGCTCGCGCCAGTTGCGTGGCCGATCTGCGGATGTCCTTTTGAAGCGGGTGGGAGTAGAATCCTTGCGCTTCGAGAAAGATCGGGCCGAAGGGCAGGATGACGAAAAGCAGCCACTGGAAATCGGAAAACGGACCGATGTGCTTTTCAAAAAGAAGCCAGCCCGGCCCGAGAAATCGCAGCGTGTGCGCGAGCCAGAACGCGACCGCCAGCAGGAGGCCATCGGCGATCTGGAGGAACTGAAGATTGAGTTCTTGTTTTCGACCGATCATCGGTGCTTTCTGCGCGGGCGTAACATTATGGCCGCCCGGAAAAGTTCCAGCCTTTTACTCAACGCGGGGATGATCGTCGGGACCGTGCACTCCGGGGGATCGCTGCACGCGGCAGCGAGACTGCGCGCGCGTGAACTCGATCTGCTCGAGTTGCGCGTGGACTCTTTCGCCGCCGATCCCGAATCGCTGTGGCAGGCCGCGCGCCGGCTGAAAGTCCCGCTGCTCATCACCGTGCGGCATCCGGCGGAAGGCGGCGCGCACCGCCTCGGCACTGCGCGGCGGTGCGAGCTTTACCGGAAGTTTCTCCCGCTCGCGGCGCTCATCGATATCGAATTGCGCTCCGCCGAAAAGCTCGCCGACGTGATCTCCGAAGCGCGCGGCGCCGGAGCGCGCGTGGTCATTTCGATTCACGATTTCCGCCGCACACCGCCCGCGGATCGGCTCCAGGCCTGGATCCGACGCGCACAGCAGGCCGGTGCCGATATCTGCAAGATCGCCGCGTTCGTCGCCACGGCCGGTGATCTCTGCCGGCTGCTCGCTCTCTTCGCCCGGCGACAGCCACTGCCGCTCAGCGTCGTGGGCATGGGTCCGCTGGGAAAAGTTTCGCGCCTGCTTTTTGCGCGACTCGGCTCGGTGCTCAACTACGGCTACCTCGATCAGCCCAACGCCAGCGGGCAGTGGGAGGCGCACGAGTTGAAGGCGCGCGTGGGTGAATTGAACGCTAGGCCGCCACGGGCTGCGGCTGGATCACGCGCATGAGCGCCGAATAAATCTCCGAAGGCCCGAGGCCCTTGCTCACGTAGCCGTTGGCTCCGGCTTTGCGCGCGGCCTGCATCGCGTCCTCGTCGTAGCCGAGGCCGGTGAACATCACGATCGGAAGATTGGGATGTTTGGTGCGCAGCAGCGAGATGAGCGAGAGACCGTCGATCTTCGGCATCCCGATGTCGAGGATGAGCCCGTCGCACGGATTGAGATCGAGCCACGCCTCGACCTTTGAACTGTCCGTGAGCGACTGCGCGGAATGGCCCTTGCCGCGCAGGTAAGTGGTGAGAAAACGATTGAGGAGCCGATTGTCGTCAACAACGAGGAAGTTCATGAGAAGGGGTGCGTGCAGCGGGGAAAGGTAGCAGTGCGTGTGCCAGCGCGGGAATGTTGAGTATTGAGAGTTGAGTGGCCCCCGCGGCGCCGCAAGTGTTGCGCGCGGCGCGGAAAGCGGTCGCCGCTCAACACTCCACTCTCAACACTCAACTCTCCCCGTGCGCCCCAGTTCCATCCGCCACTGGATTCTCGCCGCCACCACGCTCGTGGCATTCCTCATGTATCTGGACCGCGCGTGCCTCGCGTGGATTCTGGATTCGGATTCGTTCCGAGGAGACATCGCGCTGAGCAAGGAGCAGGCGAATCATTTGAAGAGCGCCTTCTTCTGGGCTTACGCGCTGGCGCAGGTGCCCGCTGGCTGGCTCGCGGAGCGCTTCGGCAAACGCACGCTAATGACGGTGCTCATCCTCACGTGGAGCGGCTTCACGGCGCTGACGGGATTTTCGCACGGGCTCCTGATGCTCTTCATCGCGCGCATCGGCTGCGGCCTGGCGGAAGCGGGGGCGTATCCCATCAGCGGGAGCCTGCTCAGTCGTTGGGCGCACTTGCACTGGCGCGGCTTCGCGAGCGGCATCGTGTCGCTCGGCGGGCGGCTGGGCTTTGTGCTGGCGCCGCTCATCACGGTGAAAATCATCCTGCTCGCGGGGAGCTGGCGCTGGGCCGGATGGTCGTATGGCATGGTGGGAATCGCGGTGGCCGCGGGCTTTTGGATCGCATTCCGCGAGACACCGGCTGCGCATCCACGCTGCAACGACGCCGAGCGCGCATTGCTCGACGAAGGCCGCGAACCGCCCGCCGCCCGCCGCCGTTTTCCGTGGCGCGGGGTGTTCACGGACCGCAGCCTGTGGCTCATGTGCGCCTACCAGATGCTCACAAATTTCGGCTGGGCATTCGTCATCAATTCCATGTCGAGCTATCTGCGCGACGTGCGCCATCTCAGCGAAGAAATGAATGGCGTCATCTCCACGCTCACACTTTTCATCGGCCTTTTCGGCTTGCTGCTCGGCGGTTTGCTCACCGATTTGCTGACGCGAAAATTCGGCCTCCGCCTAGGCCGTCTCCTGCCGCTCTCCATCACGCGCTTCGTCTCCGCCGCGATGTGCCTCGCCTGTCTCTGGGCGCGCAATCCGTGGGTGCTCGCGGTGTGCCTTGGCCTCATGGTTTTCTCCACAGACTCCGGTCTGCCCGCCGCGTGGGCTTGGGCGCAGGATGTCGGCGGCCGCAACGTCGCGCCCATTTTCGGGTGGGCCAATATGTGGGGCAACTTCGGCGCGGCGCTCCAGGCGAATCTCGCGGGCTGGCTGCTCGCCACCTTCGACCAGCGAGGCGACCAGCGCGTGTTGTTCATCGCCTGCGCCATCGCCTTTGCGCTGGCGGGCGTGCTTTCATTTGGAATCAACGCGGCGAAGAAAGTGGAAGGCGCGTAATTTGGAGTGCGCGCGATTTATCGCCGCTTTCGGGTTTGCGGCGAAGCCGGTGGCCGGGACGCGCTCCGCGCGAAGGCAGAGCGTCGATAAATCGCGCGCTCCAAGGAGCCGCCTCAAAGTACGCATCGCTTCCCGCCCGCCGCCGCGGCATCTTCGCGCCATGACCATCGAACCCCTCGAAGCCCGCATCGCCCCCGCCACCATCGTCCACGGCGTCCTCCGCTACATCGACGTCGATGGCGACCAAGTCACCGTCACCACCACCGGCACCACCGCGAGCCTCTCTCCGTCGAACCTCACCTTCGACACCGCCTTCGCCGAGAGCGGGCCGCAGCAGTTGCGCGTCATCGATCTTTCCGGGACCGCCTTCACCGGCGCGAACCTCACCATCACCGTCGCGCACCGGGCGGGCGGCGATGGCTTTGCCAATCTCGGCTACATCAAGGCCAGCGGCGTGAATCTCGGCACCGTCACCGTGCCCGGCGATCTCGGCAAGATCGTCGCGGGCAACGGCACGGGCACCGCGCTGAAAACCCTCAGCGTCCATTCCCTTGGCGTCTTCGGCACCTCGACCGGCGCGCCCGATCTCACGAGCCTCATCACCGGCGCGCTCGGTGCGCTGCGCGTGGCCGGCGATGTGAAGGAAGCGGTCCTGCAAGTCTCCGGCCTCGGCGGGCACAATTCCGACGGCAAGCTCGGCTCCGTGACCATCGGCGGCTCGCTCATCGGCGGCGCGGGCAACAGCAACGGCGGGATCGGCAGCACCGGCGACACGGGGCCGGTGAAGATCGGCCAAAACCTCGAGGGCGGAGCGGGCATCTTCTCAGGCTACATCAATGTCGTGGGCAAGATCGCCAGCTTGACCATCGGCGGCTCGGTCCTCGGCGGCGGCATCAGCAGCGGCCAGGTCTTCGCCAAAAGCATCGGTCCGGTGAAGATCGGCCACGACGTGAAGGGCGGGGTGGGCTCCAGCTCCGGGGTCATCTCCGCCAGCGGCAAGCTCAGCACCGTGACCATCGGCGGCTCGCTCCTCGGCGGCGCCGGCAGCGACAGCGGCCAGGTCGCGAGCTTCGGCGACATCGGCCTGGTGAAGATCGGCGGCAGCGTGCGCGGCGGCGCGGGCAAAGATTCCGGCAAGATCACCAGCGACGGCAAGCTGGCCGGCGTCAGCGTCGGCGGTTCGCTCGTCGGCGGCGCGGGCATCGGCAGCGGCTGGATCGTGAGCGCCGGCGACCTCGGCCCGGTCGCCATCCGCGGCGACGTGCGCGGCGGCGCCGTCTCCACTTCCGGCGTCATCTCCGGGACGTCCGGGCTGGCCGGAGTGAGCATCGGCGGCTCTCTCCTCGGCGGCGCGGGCGAGAGCACCGGCGCGATCATCGCCACCGGCGCGCTGGGTCCGGTGAAAATCGGCGGCGATGTCGTGGGCAGCGGCGGGCGCACCTCGGGCGTCGTCTTTGGCCGCGTGAAGGCGGTGGGCGTGAGCGTCGGCGGTTCGCTCGTCGGCGGCACGGGCGAAAACAGCGGCGAGATCTCCAGCCTCGGCGCGATCGGCGCGGTGGCCATCGGCGGCGACGTGCGCGGCGCGGATGCGAACGGCATCATCCTCCTCGACAGCGGCGTCATCAAGGGGCTGCGCCTCGCCAGCGTGACGCTCGGCGGCTCCCTCATCGCCGGCCGCACCAGCGCCGGCGGCACGCTCACCGGCAGCGGCGCGATCGTGGCGACGGACGACCTCGGGTCGATCGTCGTGAAAGGCAGCCTCCTCGGCAATGAAAACAATCATGCGAGCATCTTTGCCCGCGGCCAGGCCGTGCCGACCGCGACCACCGACGTGGCCATCCACAGTGTCACCGTCGGCGGGCGCGTGGAGTTTGGCTGGATCTTCGGCGGCGTGAATCAGTTTGGGGTCGCCAGCAACGGCAACGCGCAGATCGGCAGCGTGAGCGTGGGCGGCGACTGGCTCGCGAGCAGCCTCGAGAGCGGCTCCACCTCCACCGACGGCTTCATCGGCGATGCGAACGACGCCACCTTCAATGGCGGAACCCTCGCGCGCATCGCCAGCATCGTCATCGGCGGCGCGGTCGTCGGCGAACCCGGCACCACCAAGACTTCCGGCTTCTTCTCCGGGCAGATCGGCGCCTTCAAGACCGGCGGCGTGAGTTTCCCGCTCAAGCCCGGCGCGCACAACGACATCTTCGCCCTCGGCGCCGAGCTGCGCGTCGGCGCGAGCCTCTCCTCGGTGAACACCGACCAGTTCGCCGTGCATGTCTTCGAGGTGTGAATATGGAGTGCGCCCGATTTGGACGGCGCTCTCGTCGGGGGCGCCGGAGACGCATCGGGCGCCGTGAACGTCACCGGGAGGATCGAGAGCATCGCGGTCGGGGGCGCTATGCTCGGCGGCACCGGCGATTCTTCCGGCTCGATCCGGGGCGGGCCGGCCTCGGCACCGGTCGCGGTGGGAGGCAGCGTCGTGGGTGGCACGCTCTCCTCGTTCAGCGGGCGCGGCGTTTGTGCATGTCTTTGAAGTGTGAATATGAAGTGCGCGCAATTTATCGCCGCTTTCGGGTGCGGCGAAGCCGGTGGCCGGGACGCGCTCCGCGCGAAGAGAGAGCGGCGATAAATCGCGCGCACTCCAGATCGCTCACTTTAAGTGCTGGCGCAGGAAGCGCAGGAAATTGCCGTGAAAAATTCCGTCGATGTCTTCGCGCGAATAGCCGCGCTCCGCGAGCGGCTGCGCGAGCCGGGCGATGTCGGCGATGCTGTCCAAATCTATCGGCGTCTGCTCGGTGCCGAAGCCGCCGTCGAGATCGGTGCCGATTCCGACGTGCCGCGCATTGCCCGCGAGCTGGCAGATGTGATCGATGTGCTCGCAGATTTTCTCCATCTTCAATTCGAAGTCCTCGGGCCGCGAACGCCGGTGCGCCCAGCCGTGGACCATCATGATCGCGTCGAAAGCCATGCCGATGACCGCGCCTCGCGCGATGAGTGCCTTGATTTGTTCGTCGGTGAGTTGCCGATTCCAGTTTGCGAGCGCGCGGCAATTGTGATGGCTCGCCCACACCGGGCCGGAGAAATGTGCGAGCGCATCCCAGAAGCTCTCGTCGCAGTAATGGGTGACATCGAGGATGATTCCGAGCCGCTCCATTTCCTTCAGCAGCTCACGCCCGCGCGGCGGGAGCGGCCCTTCATCGTCGGTGCCGTGTCCGTAGATGCCGGGGCCGTAGTGCACAGGGCCGAGCGCGATGAGTCCATCGGCGCGCGATTTTTCCAGGTGCCGCCAACTTAAGATGGAGTCCGCGCCTTCGAGACTCAGGAGGTAGCCGACGGGCAATGTCTTCGCTTGCTCTTCACTCGCATCGCGCCAGCGCGCGGCGTGCTTTTCGACCTCAGGCCACGTGCGGAGTTGCAACATTTCGCCGCGCTCCTCCATCGCGCGGTAGTAAGCGAGCTGCCCTTGCGTGTGCGCCCAAGCCTGCTCGGGGCTGTGCCAGCCGGGCATGGCGCCAAAGCGTGGCGAGTAGCGCGCGATCTGCGTGGCCACGCACAGGCCGATGCGCCCGCGCCGCATTTCGGGAAGACACACGGTGTTGCGCGTGCGGCCGCGCACTCCGTCTTCCACGCCGAGTTCGCTGCGCCGGATTTTTTCCTGCGACCAAGTCTGGTCGCGATTGAACTCCATCGCATTCATCGCAATGTCGAGGTGGCAATCGAAGATGAGCATGCGGGAAGTTGAGAGTTGAAGGTTAAGAGTTGAGAGTCCGCCGCGTTACCGCCGGAGGGTGCGCTCCGCGCAGCGGTTTTTACAAGATTCCGCGCGGAGCGCACTCGTCGGCGGAAAAATGGCGGACATTCAACCCCTCAACTCTCAACTTCGCCGCACC
>JBBRXP010000112.1:0-18747 GCA_038238555.1 Chthoniobacterales bacterium
AGGTTGAAGAGCAGGCCAAGCGCGAGCGCAAGGGCGCGTGGCGCTTCGCACCCGGCTGACCTCCAAAAACCGCGATCGCAGCGCGCAGCATTGGCGGAGAGAGGGCGCTTATCGGACGAATCGGATCGTCTTACGCGCGCGGGAAGCCGTTTTTCCAAGCAAGGTCACTTGTCAAATACTTGCCAAATAGACTGCGTTTTCGTGCGTTTTTCTGCGCGTGCCTTCGCATCCGTCTTCCCGCCATCAATCGCTCGTAAATCAAGCAACCATGCGGTTTCCAGAGTGATTTGAAGCGGTGGGTTGGGCGAGACTCGAACTCGCAACCAACGCCTTAAAAGGGCGCTGCTCTACCATTGAGCTACCAACCCGCCTCGGAAAAGAGGCGACGCTTCTAAGTCACGCCCAAGAGTGGCGCAAGGACTTATTGCGATTACCCTGCCCCATCGAATGACCGCGCTTCCGACTCTCGAAAAATTGCGCCCGTGGCGGGTGCGAGGCGGGATCGCGCTGGCGCTCATCGCCGCCGCCGCCGCGTTTTTCTTGGTGAAGAAAGAGCGCGCCAATCCGCTGGTGAGCACGCCGCTTTTGGCCGTGGAGGCGGCTCCGGGAGGATCGCTCTATTTCAACGGCGAAGCGCATCGCTGGTTGAAAACGCTTCGCCGCGATCTGCTCGACGCGGAGACACTCGACGAGCGCGGGGAGCGGGTGCGCGCGTTTGCGCAGGCGGTGCAGAATCCCAAGCTCTTTCGCCAACTTGATCGGCAGTGGCGCTTCGATGCGCTGCTGCTGGTGGGCAATCCGGGCGAGTATCGACCGCTGCTCGATCACTTGCTGGAGACAAAGGATTTTGCGCCCGTTTACGTCGATCACTGGGCGATCGTCTTCCGCCGCGGCGCGCAGCGGCCGTGGGAACTTGCGGACTTCGCGGCAGTGCGCGGGCGGCTCGCGACGTTGAGCAAACGGGAGCGCGCGGAGTGTTTCGCGGAGGCCGGCGTGAAGCTCGTGGCGCTGCGCCACATGGCGGACGCGCGCGCACTGCTCGATGAAGCGCGGCAGCTCGATGCCGATTCGCCGCAGGCGTGGAATGGCGAGGCCCTCGTCCACATGCAGAACGGTGAATGGAAAGCCGCACTGGCTTGCGCCGACCGCGCTCTCGCGGGCCGGCTGGAACCGCTCTACGCGCTGGCGACCAAGACGCAGGTGCTCTACGCGACCAAACATTTCTCGGAAGCCTACACCCTCTCGCGGCGCCTCGTGGCGGGGCTGCCGGACGACCCGGCCATCCTCTTCAAGCACGCGCAAATCTGCCACGAGGCGCACGCTTATCGGGAGGAAATCAAGGCGCTGGAAAAGCTCATCGCGCGCGCGGAGGCCGAGCAGCGGCCAGTCGCGGGCTACCAAATTTATCTCGGCCAGGCCTGCGCGGCGGCAAGCGAGGCGGAGCGAGCCATCGCCGCATTTACCAAGGCGCTCGCGGATCCCGAGCTGCCGGAGGATCAACGCGATTTTGCGCGGGAGAATATCGCGCGGATCAAGTCGCGCACGGAGGGGGAGTGAGCGTTGCAATGATTGCGCGCAAGTCTCCGCGCGAGCGCTCGAGATGGAAGACGCGGAGACCGGCGGCGGCGGCGCCGGCCCAATCGCAGCGCGGGTCGTCGCCGGCGTGCAGTGCGTGCTCGGGCCGCACTCCGGCGAGCGAGAGTGCGCGCTCGAAGATCCACGGGTCGGGCTTGTCGGCGCCGACTTCGCTCGAGAGCACCACGTGCTCGAATCGCCCGGCGATGCCCAGCCCGCCTAGGATTGCGCGGAGGCGGCCATCGAAATTTGAGACGATGCCGAGCGCGTAGCGACCGGCGAGCGCATCGAGCACTTCGCACACTTCGGGGAAAAGTTCCCACACTCCAGGGCGCGCGAACTCGGCGTAGAGTTCCGCGAAATATGCGTCGCGATCGAGGGCTGCGGCACCGACGCGATCGAGCACGGAGGCCACCAGCGCACGCCACCACCCGCGATCGTCGTCGGGCCGCGCGATGCGGGTGGCTGCCCGCGCGGGCATCGCCTTCCACGCGGCGCGGAAAGCGGAGTCGAGCACCGCGGCATCCAGCTCGCAGCCGTGCCGGCGCGCGACGGCGCTGTAATGATGGCCCACCCCGCGCGGCAGCCGGATGAGCGTGCCGACGGCATCGAAAAAAATCGCGCGAATGCCATTCACGGCGGAGTCCCGCCCGTCATCGGCACAAAGCGCACGGGGAGCACCGCGCGCTGCTCGACAGTGCCGCCGCGCTTTTCGAGAAAGAAAAGCTGTTGCTCGCTCGAGCCGCCCACCGGGATCACCATCCGCCCGCCTTCGCGAAGCTGCTGCACGAGCGGCTCGGGCACCTGCTCCGGCGCGCACGTCACGATGATCGCATCGAACGGCGCCGCCTCCGGCCAGCCGCCATGTCCATCGCCGGCGCGCACGTGAACATTGCCGATTCCGAGCCGCGCAAGATTGGCCGCGGCCCACGCCGCGAGCGGTGCGACGATCTCGATCGAGTAAACGCGCGCCACCAAATGTGCGAGCACCGCCGCCTGGTAGCCGGAGCCCGCGCCGATCTCCAGCACGCGGTCGGCGGGCCGCGGGTCGAGCACTTCGGTCATGAGCGCGACGATGTATGGCTGCGAGATGGTCTGCTCGAACCCGATCGGCAACGGCCCGTCTTCATAAGCCCGCGCGCGCGCTTCCGCCGGCACGAATTCATGGCGCGGCACGGAGCGCAGCGCGGCGAGAACTCGCGGATTGCGAATGCCGCGGGCCACGAGTTGTTCTTCGATCATGAGATCGCGCTCGCACATCGGATCGCTGCAAACTCCACGCCGACCTTGCAAACCTCAACGCCGAACTTCGCACTTTTATGCGAGCGCCCGCGTGTTATTCGAGTCGTGATGGACCAGACCGAAATGCGCCTCGATCCGCTCACGGAAGCGTGGACGATTTTCTCCGAATCCCGCGCGACTCCGCCGGCCTTTCCCTCGGTGCTCGCACGGCCGGCTGGCGAGAGCCCGTTTGCCGCGGGTCGCGAAAATTTCGCGCCGCACACTCTGCTCAGCTCGACCGGCGAGAGCGGCGCGTGGCAGGTGCGCGTGGTGCCCAATCGCGCGCCGATCCTGCGCGTGGAAGGCGATGCGACGCGGCACAGCGAGGGTTTTTACGACCGCATGGATGGAGTGGGCGCGCACGAAGTCATAGTGGAAGATCCCGGCGGCGCGGCGCTCGAGGAGCTGCCCCTGCACGCCATCGAGCAGGTGGTGCTCGCGTGGAAGTGGAGGATGCTCGATCTCATGCGCGACTCGCGGATGCGCGCCTTTACGATCTTCAAAAATGTCGGCGCCGCCGCGGGCGCTGGCGTGGCCCACAGCGTGAGCCAGCTCGTGGCGATGGCCGTGGTGCCGCCGGCGCTGCGCCGCAAGCTCGAGACGGCGCGCGCTTTTTTCGAGAAAAAAAAACGCGCGATCTTCGAGGACATCCTGAGCGAGGAAGTCCGCGCCGGCACGCGGCTCGTGTACGAAAACAATGGCTTCGCTGTCTTCTGCCCCTACGCGGCGCGCGCCCCGTTCGAGCTCGCCATCTTCCCCAAACGGCAGTGCCCGGATTTCCACGGAGTGAGCGACCAGGAGGCCGCGCAACTTGCCGACGTGCTGCGGGCCGCGCTGCGCAAGCTCAACCGCGCGCTCGACCATCCCGCCTACCATCTCCTGCTCTGCACCGCGCCCACGCGCACGCCGCGGCACGATCAGTGGACGACCATCGAGCGCGACTTCCGCTGGCACATTGAAATCCTCCCGCGGCTGCACCCGCTCGGCGGTTTCGAGCTGGCCACCGGCTGCTGGGTCAATGGCGTGTGGCCCGAGACGGCCGCCGACCACTTGCGCGCGATGGAGGTCGCGGAGTGACGGCGCGCCAGGTCTTCTATGAAGGCCGCGTGCAGGCCGTGGGCTTTCGCATCACGTGCAAGATGATCGCGCGGGGCTACGAAGTCGTCGGCTGGGTGCGCAATCTCGAAGATGGCCGCGTGGAGTTGCAGTGCAGCGGCGAGACCGAGGAAGTGGAGGGCTTCCTGGAAGCCATCGCCGAGAGCCAGCTCAAGAGCCACATCCGCAGCGTGACCGCGCTCCCCATCCCGCCGCTCATTGGCGCGCGCGGATTCGAGATCGCCGTCTGAAACGCGAAGATTCATCCGGGAGGTGGTTTGCTGTCGGTTCGGGCGCTCGCGTACCTTTATCCCACGCACCATGTAAACCACGATGTTCGTGTCCAGGAGGTAGATCACTTGCGAGTGCCCCGATCGCGTTTCTGCCGCGGTGGCTGGAGGCGTTCCTTCATGAAGTCATCGGACAATTCCTGGCAGGCTTCACGGCAGATTTCCCAGGGATCGCGTTCCAGGATGAGAACGCCCTGCGCAACACGCTTCAAGCGGACTTCCGAGCCTTTGACGCGAAACTCCTTTGGCAGCCGGATGGCCTGGCTGCGGCCGTTCTGGAAAACTTTCGCCGCCACTTGGTAGAGCCATTGTCCCGTCTCAAACCGCCCGGTCGTAAATCCTCTCAAACACCGCCGCCGCCCCTTCGCCCGCGCGGTGCGGGTCCACCAGGGTGATGCCGTCCGGGCCAAAGCGCGCGGTCACCGGTGCGCCGCGGCCTTCGCTCAAGTAGCGGAAGTTTAAGTCCCGCACGAGCGCCGCCGCATGAACGATGGCGGTGGTGATGCGCGCATCCTCGGCCGTGGGATAGAGCGCGGCGAGCGCATCGCGGTTTTCCCCGCAGAACTTCACCCGGCAGATGGCCGCCAGCGCCACGGTGAGGCTATCCACGCCGTAGCCCACGTAGGCGCGCGTGCCATCGGGCCGCGCCACATCGCGCGTGAAGTGATTGTTGGCCGTGCGCGAGCCGCCGCCCGCGGCCCACCAGCGGAAGCCGCGATACTGCTGGTCGCTTTCCACCTTGCCATCCGCGCCCACGATCTCGTGGCCTTGATTCACCGGCCCCTCGAAGTCGGGCGGCGTGATCCAGTTGTTGTGAAAGTGGATGGACATCCCGTTCTCGAAATCCACGCGCACCTGCACCGCGTCGTAAGCGTCGATACCCTCGCGCACGAGCCGCCGTTTCTGCCCCACGGCGGTGAGCGACGCGGGCTTGCTGCGGTAGTAGCTGTAGATGAGATCGGTCCAGTGCGGCCCCACGTAAGAAAAGGGGTCGCTTGATTCCACCCACTTGAATGTGCTCGTGGAAACTTCCAGCGGCTCCTCGAGGTAAGCCGTGCCGTAGAGCGGCGCGCCGATCCTTTTTGCGATGTCGTCGCGCACGCGCAGATGATCCGGGTCGTAACGCTTGTGCATATCCACGCCCACGATGCGATTGGCCGCGCGCGCCGCGTCGATGATCCGGTCGGCCTCCTGCATCGAGAGGCACATCGGCTTTTCGGTAATGACATGCACATTTCGCCCGAGCGCCGCGAGGATGGGTGCGGTGTGCAAATGATCCGGCGTCGCCACGGCCAGCACATCGAGATCGGGAAAATCGCGGAGCATCTCCTCCCACGGCGCCTCCCCGAAATAGCCGCGCGGCTCATGCTCCGTCCACGCCTTGAACGCCGCTGCCGAGCGCCGGGCCGAGGCTTCCGAGCGAGTGGCCACCGCCGCCAGATCAAACTTCACGCCCGCAAATTCCCGCGTCCATTTATCGAGCCCGACCCGCGCGAGTTGCCCCGCGATGCCAAAGCGCTGCAAGTCCGCATAAGCCCGCAAGTGGACATCGCCGCCAAACATGCCCGCGCCCGCCAGTGCGATCTTAATCGTTCGATCCATCGTGTGAGTTCGTTTTCAAAAAAAATGATGACTGCGCGCAATGCTACGCAAGCCCGCGTCCCTCGCGAAAGGTGAAAACGCGAAGAGGGGCGACACTCTTGTCGCCCTGAGCCGCGTAGCGGCTCCCAAGACGGGCCGAAAACAGAAGCGCCACCACGTCGGGGACACTCTTGTCGCCCCTCCTTGCAAGCCTCCCCCTTCCCCGTGCGCTACACCTCGTCAAACGTCAGACGTTATCCCTGCCAGGTGTGGTCCTTTTCGTCACTCGCGTGTGGGCTGCGTGAAAAAATAATTTCTTGCGGCATCGGCCCAATGGCCGCAAGACAGAAAGCGCGACCCCATTCCGCGGCACTTCCGCCGCCGAAAATTTATTCATCTTCCCCAAGTGAACATTCTCCGCACTCTCCTTCCGGCTGCTTGCACCGTCCTCGCCCACCTCGTCACGCTCTCGCCGGCTCACTCCCAGATCGATGCCGCCCTCGACCGCTCCGTCTGGAAACAGAAATACAACGTCCTCGACGCGCAAATCAACGAACAGCCACCCTACGCGGGCTGGCTCGGCAAGGATGACGACGGCGATGGAGTGAAGAATGCCGATGAGCTCGCAGCCGGCACCAGTCCTTTCCAGAAGGGGCCCTCGGAGGTGCATTTCGCGCTGTCCGCGGCCACCGCGGATGCCACCTCGCTCTCGCTCACATTTCCGACCGTGGCCGGGAAGCTTTACCAGGCGCAGAGCAAGGGGAACCTCAGCGATGCCACGTGGGCGGGAAGCCTTCCCAGCGTCGCGGGCACCGGCACGCCGGCCACGCTCACCGTACCGCAGAGCGCGGGTAACTATTTTCGCATCCAGGTATCCGACCAATCGAGCCAGGGCGATGGAGTAAGTGATTGGGCCAAGCAGATTCTTGGCTTTGCAACCGATTCGCCGATTACCGCGCAATCGAGTTATAACAGTTCCACGTTATCCACTGCGCTGGCCACACAGCAAAACGTCGTAACCCTCACAGCCAGCGATCCCGCCACCACCGCGCCGCCGGACGGAGTTACCCCGGCGCCGGACTTGGGTGTGGTTACTGTCAGCCGCGGAGGTTACTATCTCTTCAGCTCGATTACCGTGCCTCTCGCGGTCACCGGCACGGCGCAGTCTGCGGTGGATTACTTACCCTTGCCAGCCTCGATTACTCTTCCTGCCGGGGTCAAGTCCGTGGATTTGAAAGTAACTCCGCTCTTTAGTGCCAGCCGCAAGAGCAGTGCGACGGTGATAGTGACTCTTCAACCCGGCGGCGGCTTTACCGTGGGCGCGCCTGCCGTCGCCAGTGTGACCCTCCTTCCGAGCCAGACTCCCAGCGGCACCGGACTTACCGGCAGTTACTACGTCGGCGCCCATGCCACTTACACCAGCCCGGTGAACTTTGGCGGCGGCACGGTCGCATACACTTATACCCGCACTAACTCCACGACCGGCGTCGCCACCATCACTTATGCCGGCACCCCGGGGTTTTCGATCAATGGTTTGGGCAACTTGCAATTCACCACCGGGCCACTTGTGGGCGGCATCTTCGACAAGGTGTATTCCATCGCAAGCACGCCTGCCGGTAAGTTCACCGTGCCCATCACCGGCACCGGCCTTCCCCTCGGCGGCGGCGGCAATTCCGTTCTTAATCCTCCGGTGCTCACGCGCCTCGACTCAAGGGTGGATTACGTGTGGGGCACTGGGGCGACACCCATCGCAAACAATGGCGCCTACACCGTGCGTTGGACCGGCCAGGTCCAGCCGCAGTACACCGGGACTTATTACTTCGATACCAATACCGACGACGGCGTGAAGCTATGGGTCAACGGACAACTCATCGTCGATAAGTGGATCAACCAGGGGCCAACCGATTGGTTTGGCGCGATCGACTTACAAGCGGGCGTTCTCTATGACATCAAGATGGAATACGACCAGACGGGCGGAGGCGCTGAAGCGCACTTGCTCTGGTTTAATAACGATCAAGTCCGTCAGATCATTCCCACCGCCCGCCTTTATCCCGCGCCCACTGGCACTTCCGGCGCGGCGCCGCCCGCGATCACGAGCGCTTCGTCCACCGTCGCCTTTGTCGGTCAGCCCTTCGCTTTCTCTCTCACCGGCAGCAATGGCCCGAATACTTACGCATTGACCCCCACGAGTGCTCCGCTGCCGGCCGGGCTTTCATTAAACACATCGACGGGTCTTATCGGCGGCACACCCAGCGTCGCCGGAGAGTATCAAGTCACCGTCCAGGCGACTAACATAGCCGGCACCGGAAGCGCCGCGCTGAGCATCCTGGTTCTTAACACGGGTAACTCCATTACCCGCGAGATATGGATCGGACTTGCCGGTCCGAATGTATCCGATCTCCAGACCCACATCGCACTCAATACACCGCCGTCTTCCACTGACAACGCACTGACTTCCTTGGAAGATAACTCCACCCAAAGCGGCACAGGCTCCAGCACGGGCGAACGGCTGCGCGGTTACATCACCGTGCCGCGGTCGGGTAACTACTACTTTTATCTCGCGGCAAACGGCGATACTGGAGCCACGGGTAACGTGGCCGAGCTTTGGATTTCCAATAACAAAGAGCCCGTCAATAAGGTGCGGCGCTGCCTTACCACCGGCCCGACCGGCTCGACCACGCGCAACTTCCTGGCTCAATCCGCCCAGAAATCCGGCTGGCTTTCACTGGTGGCCGGTCAGAAGTATTACCTCGAAGTGCTGCACAACGTCGGTACCGGAGGTGCGGTCGCGGGGAACCTCGCTGTCGGTTGGTTTCGCGATCCCACAGGCAGCACGACGGTCAATGCGGGTAACGTAGCCGCCTTGGTCCCGGTGGTTCCAGGCTATGTGCTCTCGCCTTGGGATAACCCCGCCACGACTGCCGTGGCAGGGTCTCTCTATGTCGCCAGCTTGCAAGCCTTGCCCGGAGTTTCCAGCGTGTTATCGGGTGGCGCTTACCTTCGACTGAGCGGCTCCACTGCCATCGTCCGTTATTCCACCCCGGCCGGTGTTACCTCGAGAGGCATCTATACCGGCTCACTCAGCTCACCGACGCTGGTCTTCGACCTGGATGCGCAGGATAAGTTCCGCCCCGAACTAAGGACTAATGACGGCGGTTACACCTGGAGCGGCATCTCGGGCGCGACGCTCAGCAGTCTTACTAATGGCGCCGCCTTCCTGCTGCTTAAAACGGCTAACAACCCTGGCGGTGAGGCAAGAGGCGTCTTTAGCTTGGTAAGTGGCTCGCAGACCGCACCGGCGCCGCCGAGTTACCCTTCGTGGCCCGACGACCACGGCACCGACATGGGCGCATCTCGTTTTCTCACCCAGACGACATTCGGCCCGAGCCCGGCGGACATGGCGAGCGTGAAAGCCATCGGTTACAGATCATGGATCGATAACCAACTTGGCATCGCCGCAACCCGCCACATGCCATATGTGCTGGCCAATGCGAATCCCGATCCAAACAACCTGTATCCGAGCACGCTCACCTTTAACGCGTGGTGGCAGCAATCGGTGACGGCCTCGGATCAGTTGCGGCAACGGGTCGCCTTTGCCCTCAGCGAGATCATGGTCATCTCGGATTCCGGTCCCCTCAATGGCCAGGCGCTCTTTCTTTCCCCTTACTACGACACATTGCTGGATAACTGCCTTGGTAACTTCCGCACGTTACTTAAGACAGTAACTCTGGCTCCGGCGATGGGCGTGTATCTCGACATGCGAGCCAATGCCAAGGGCGATCTTTTCAATGGCATCCATCCCAACGAAAATTACGCCCGCGAGATCCAGCAACTCTTTTCCGTCGGTCTCTACCGCCGGTGGCCGGATGGCACGCTGGCGCTCGACTCCGCCGGAAGCCCGGTGCCGACTTACAATCAGACGGGCATCACGGGATTTGCCCGCGCACTGACCGGATGGAATTGGGGCCAGCCGCTTCAAGGCAATGGGCGGCTGCCCACGGAGTTCTATCCCGACATCAACTATCTCGCCCCGATGACTCTCGTGCCCACGCAACACGAGCTCGGAAGCAAGATCGGTCTGGATAACGTGACGATCCCGGCCGCCAACGCGGCGGTGCCTCCGGCTTCCTCCGCATGGGGCATCACCGCCGCCGTCGCATCTGGCTCGCAGGCCGATTCGAACTCAGTGAACTTCGATAACTACTGTCTGAGCGATCTCGATGCCGTGATCGACCAGATTATGAATAACTCGATCGTCGCTCCCTATATCTGCCGGCAGCTTATTCAGCGCCTCGTGACGAGTAACCCGGAGCCGGCTTATGTGCATCGCGTGGTGCGGGCTTTCAACGGCGAGCAATTTGTAAACGCGCAAGGCCAGCCGGTCGCCGGAGATGGCACGAGGGGTAACATGCAGGAAGTCATCCGGGCAATTCTGCTCGACTACGAGGCCCGCAGCAGCGTGGCGAAAAACGCGGCGGCATTTGGCAAGCAACGCGAGCCGTTGCTCCGTGTGACCGGACCGGCGCGCGCGTTCCCGGCGGCATCCATCTCGGGCTGCAACTACCGCGAGGTCGGCGGGCGGCCCATCCTCATCACGACACCGTCGGCTCACCGTTTGAATAATGGCGACACCGTGGTGCTAAGTAACTGGGTGGATGCCGGAGCATCCACCACCAATCTGCCGACGACGCAATCTTACAGCCCCGGCAACACGACCCCAGCTTACACCTTGGCCGGCGCCACCGGCATCGCCACCATTACCGCGCCTGCTTATCAGGCCGGAGACATCGTGCCCATCCAGTTCACCTCGGGAATCCTCGGTTCCAATTCCCCGTTTAACACAGTGCAGAGTTATACGGTAACGGGCGCGACCGGTACGAACTTTACCGTGAACATCGGTAACACAACCTTCGCCAATACCACGGGCAACACGGTAACTCCCAATCACTTCACGGTGAATGCGAGTTCGTTATCCGCCCCAAATTACACCAGTGCCGGAAATACCGTGACTGTGACTTCCTCAGGCTACATCGCCGGCCACAGTTTATACGTGAAGTTCTCGTCGGGCGGCTTGCTTGGAGCGGGATTTGACGGCGCATACGTTATCGCCGCCGCGACCGGCACGACTTTCACCCTTACCCTTCCCTCCTCGCCTGCCAATACATCCGGCGCCTGCTTGATCCCGAGGGTAGTCGGCGCCGGTTACACGGTGGTTACAAACGGGGCGGTTTCGACCGTCACGGTCGTTACAGGCGGCAATCACGGCTTGAATGTGAGCGACCAGGTCCAACTCGACTTTACCGCGTTTAATGATCCCACCCCGGCCGTGTCCGGCATCTATCCTGTCGCCAGCGTGATCGATCCGACTCACTTCACGGTGACTACGACACCCGCGATCTCCGATGGGTCGGTGGGTAATGCGGTTACCGTCTATCCTCTCGCGCCCCCGCCCCTGGCGCGGAGTGGGACGCTTACGATCAAGCAGGGCAACTGGAACATCGGCTACAGCACCGATGATCTTACCCAGACGCCGCTCAATGCGCCGACAGTGTTTAACTTCTTCTATCCCGATTACCAGTTCCCGGGATCCATCGCCGCGGCTGGCTTGACGACGCCGGAGTTTCAGCTTTCCAACGACTCCAATACGATGACCTTGACCAATCTCATCACCGCGGGAGTGCTCAACGCCACTAATAAGAACGGCTTCACCAGCTTCCGAAGCGGAGGCGGCTCCATCGTCCTGGACTTTGGTCCCTACATGACCCAGGCGCAGACGAGCAACGCCGGCATCCCCGCTCTTACCGACACGCTGGGAACTTTGCTTACCGGCGGCAGTCTCGAGGCCAGCACGAAGACGGCCATTATTAGTTATGTCGCCAATACGACTAACTTCCCACTGAGTGTGACTCCGACCAATACCCAAATGCGCGACCGTGTGCGCGCCATCGTCCACATGATCATCATTTCCCCCGATTACGCCATTCAACAGTAACTTTCTATGACACCGGGCTCTTATTCCTCCTTTCAAAGCCGCCGGGATTTTCTCCGCCAGGCGGCGTGCGCCGCAGTGGGGATCGGCGCACTTAAAAATACACTGCGCGACCTGCGCTTGATGAACGCCGCCGTGGCGCAGTCGAATGTCTCGGGTTACAAGGCGCTGGTCTGCGTGTTCCTCAATGGCGGAAACGATTCAAACAATCTTATCATCCCGACGATCGCTGGGGAGTGGAGTAACTACGCGGCGGTGCGCACCCCGGTCCTCGCCATCCCAAATGCCGATGGCGGCCCGCCGACGGCGCAGGCGCTGATCTCCAGGAATGGACAGGCGGGGTTCCCGGCGGCGGATGGCCATACTTACGGCTTTCATCCGGCGATGATCGAGATGGCGCGGCTCTTTAACGGAACCAATGCCCCGCCATATAACGCAACCAAAGTGGCCGCGGTTCTTAACGTCGGCACGCTGAGTTATCCACTTACCAAGCCGCAGTATGAGTCCGGCTCAGTGCCGACGCCTCCGCAACTCTTCTCCCACAGCGACCAGCAAACCCAGTGGCAGAGTTCTATCCCGGACCAACCTCCAGCTACCGGCTGGGGTGGGCGCGTGGCAGACCTTCTTACTACTCCGGTGGACGTGAACTTAGGAGGGCAGATCTCGATGGCTGTTACTCTCGCGGGATCCAACTTATTTGAGGTGGGCAGCCGCAACGCCGCCGCGCAGTATTCGGTCAATACGGGTGGCGCGGTCAATGTGGCGGGCATCTCCGGCACCCGACTTACCACGCTCCAGGGTATTTTGAGCGCGGATAAGACGGCGCCGAATCTTCAAAAAGCGGCTTACAGCCAAGTGCTCGAACACGCTGTCAATGAAGCGGGCCTTGTGAACAATGCCCTGCTCGGCAATGCCACCGCGCCGTGGTTGAGTTACTTTCCGGATACAGTGACAACGCCAAATGGAGGCACGACTTTCGGGTCCTACCTGATGAGCCAGATGAAGATGGTGGCGCGATTGATTGACGCGGGAAGCCGCCCTTTCGTTGGCAATGTCTCGGGCACCGGGCTTGGAATGAAGCGGCAGATCTTCTTTGTGGAAACGGGTGGTTTCGACACGCACAGCGCGCAGACTAATAACTCCGGCTCGACGACGACCAATAACGCGGCCGTGATTATTGGTTCGCATGCGAATCTGCTGGCCGAGTTAAGCCAGTCGCTCAATGCCTTCTTTAAGGCGATGACCGATCTTAATCTGGCCGACAGTGTAACAGCCTTTACCGTGAGCGACTTTGCGCGCACTTTTCCCTCGAACGGCCTCGGCAGCGACCACGGCTGGGGTGGACATCAGATCGTAGTGGGAGGGGCGGTGAAAGGTGGCGCCACTTACGGCAAGTTCCCAGCCCTCACGGTGAATGGCCCCGATGACACGGATACCGGGCGGTGGATACCCACCATGGCGGTCGATCAATATGCCGCCGCCCTCGCGCAATGGTATGGAGTCGATAACTCAAACCTGTCGGCCATCTTTCCTAATCTTGGCCGGTTCGGACTGTTAAGCGTTCCGTTCGTTTAGTGCTGCTTTCTTATTACCCGGATGAATCAGAACCACGCCATTCAATTTCTTGACCGTCGCGAGTGGATTAAGCGATTCATGCTGGGCTCGGCGGCGGCAATGGGTTTGGGAAGAGATTGGCGCGGTGTGTTGCTGGCGGATATTTCTCCCGGCGCGGATCCCGCGGACCTGCTTCCGGTTTCCATTAGTCAGTATCCCGACCTTCAATCAATCGGCGGTTCGATCCAGATCCAACTGACCACCCTCGCGCGCCCATTACCATTAGTCATGGTTTCGACAATGGAGCGGACATCTTTTATGCGGTGGATTCCAGATGCACGCACGCAGGGTGCACGGTGGCCAAGTGGATGCCGGGCTCGGGTATGGTCTGCCCGTGTCATGGATCGACTTACGATATCGACGGCACGCTTATTTACGGAGTGCTGGGTCCAGGCCAGGGATCGTTGCGGCAATATAATGCGGCCTTCGATGGCGCCGATCTCTTAAAGATCGAAGTGCCGGGTCTCAATCTGCGGATTAAATCCATCGCCGTGGTAACAAGCACCCCCACGAGCCGGCGGCTGCGCCTTACGTTTCCAGGGTTTGCGGGCTCGGACTATCGGGTGCGTTACACCCCGGACTTATCCGCCGCGCCGCAAGCGGTCCCCTTTGCCATCACGCCTGGCGGGCCGGCGGTTCAGACGAGCCTGCACGTGGGGGCCGCCAATACCGTGGTAAGTGTGTGGGTGGATAACATGGCCACGCGCGGCTTCTATGTTATCGAGTTAGTAGTCGGGCAGGTGGGTTAGTTACCATTCCCATCGCCGAGGCGTTTCTGGAAGGCGCGCTTTCGATGATGCCGTAGATCACCGAACGCATCGTTGATTACTGGGGTTACTGTGCCGGTGGTTTCGTCGATGGTCGCCTCCAAACCGCCACAGCTTGCAGGCCACCGTACACCTTCCATGTCCGCGCTCCGTTGACGGCAACGCCGACTTCCAGGAACTCCACTTGCGGATCGTAGAAGGAGTCGATGCTCTGCACTCCGAGGGTAAGTGTGTCGCTTTCCGCGTCGTATAAAGCTACACAAAAATCGCCGCAACGGGCTATTCTCAGAGCTTGCTGAGCAGGCGGTCGATCTCTACGTGGCGGTCGATGAGCGATTGGATGAGGTCGATCTTTTCCACGTCGCCGGGCAGCGTCTTTACGGTCATCGAGTAGATGGTGCTGGCTACCGAATAGCTGTCGAGCGGCGAGGTGATGGTGGGCACGTCGGAGTTCATGAGCAGATCGAGCACGGGCTGGCTCGGCGAGAGATCGCCGGAAAGCACGAGGCCCGCGATGGCCGAGCCATCGAGGTCGCTGAGTGCGCTGGTGGAGAGCGCGGCGAGGATCACATCCTCGCGATCGCCGGGAGTGATAATGAGGGTGCCCGGCTTGAAGTACTCCATCGCATGGCCCGAATTCATCGCGCCGATGATGACCTTCTTCACGCGCCGCCGGGACTTGTCTTTCTTGTTGATGAAGGAGCCGCGGATGGTCTTGCAGACCTGACCCAGCGTGGCATTGGCGAGGATGGGCTCCTCGGGAATGACGCCGAGCAAGTCGATGCCGAGCCGCGCAAAACCGCGCTGCGCAAACTCGGTGATGTAGCCGATCTTGTCGGGCAGCACCTTGTTTAGGATCACGCCTACGAGTTCCACGCCTTCCTGGTCGAAGAGCGCCTTGTTGAGCACCGCTTCGTCGATGGGTTTGCCGATGCCGCCTTTGGTCACGAGTACCACCTTGCTTTGCAGGAGACGGGCGACGCGGGCATTGGAGAGATCGAAGACCGAGCCGACGCCCGCGTGGCCGGTGCCTTCGATGATGACGAAATCTTTTTCCCAAGCCGCGCGGTCAAATGAATTCTGGATGCGGTTGACGAGGAATTCGCTGTTCTGATGCTCGATGTAGCGCCGGGTAAAATCGGGCTCGACCGCGATGGGGCTCATGGCCTCGATGGGCGTATGCACGCGGTAAGTCTCGTCGATGAGCACGGAGTCTTCGTCGATGCGCTGGCCTTCGATTTCCACGAAGCGCTGGCCGACGGGCTTGATGAAGCCGATGCGCCCGCGCCGCTTTTGCAGCGCGGCAAAGAGGCCGAGGGAGGTGGTGGTCTTGCCGTCGTTTTGCTGGGTGGCGGCGACGAAGAGGCGCGGGGTGACGGTGTTCAAGGAAAGTTGACTGTGGAGAGTTGAGTGTTGAGTGGCGCGGCATCTCGGTCGGCCCACGACAGGTCAGTTGATCGGCGCCGCTCAACACTCAACCTTCCGCGGGATACAGCTTGCGAAACTCAATGGCCTGCAATCCAAGAATGGACGCCACCCCCAGGATGTCGTCTTCGGTCGCGCCGCGCGAGAGATCGGCGCAGGGCTTGGAGAGGCCCATCAAGATCTGCCCGTAGGTCTCGGCGCCGGCGAGATATTGCACGAGCTTTACTCCGATGTTGCCGCTGTTGAGGTCGGGGAAGATGAGCACGTTGGCCTTGCCGGCCACGAGGCTCGACGGGGCCTTGCGGCCAGCGAGATCGGCCAGCAGCGCGGTATCGGCTTGCATCTCGCCATCGATCTCCATCTCGATGCCCGCCTCGAGCCCACGCTGCCGGGCGAGCGCGGTCGCGGCGGCGATCTTCTGTGGCGAAGGCAGCGTCGAGCTGCCTTTTGTCGAAAAGCTGAGCATCGCGATGCGCGGCCGGTTGCCAGTGAGCTGCCGGCAGACGCGACCCGTCTCCACGGCGATGGATGCGAGTTGATCGACCGTGGGATCGGGAATGACGGCGCAGTCCGCAAAGAGCATGACGCCGCGCTCGCCGTAACGCTTGTTGGAAAGATCGAGCATCGTGCAACTCGAGATGCACTCGACGCCAGGCTGCGGCTTGATGAGCTGAATGAGCGGGCGCAGCGTGCTGCTGGCCGTCTCGCTGGCGCCGGTCACCAGGCAATCGGCCTGGCCGTACTGCACCATCATCGCGCCGAAATAATTTGGGTGCACCATCACCTCCTGCGCCTGCTTTGACCCGAGATCGTGGTAGCGTTTCAGCTTCTCGAGGAATTTGACGAAGACCGCGAGGTCCGAGGCAGTCGCGGGGTCGATGATGCCGATGTGGTCGAGGTCCACGCCTTCGGTGTGCGCGACTTTTTCAATCGCCTCCTTTTGGCCGAGAAGCACCGGCGCGCCGAGCTTGAGTTTGACAAAGCGCGCGGCGGCGCGGAGCACGCGCGGCTCGGCACCCTCGGGAAAGACGATGCGCTTGGGATGCCGTTTCAGTTTTTGAAAAACGGTCTCGATGAATTTCATGGGACGCGGAGTGTCGGGTTGCGGTGCGGGGGTGTCGAGTGGAAGATAGGCTTCCAGCCTGTCCAGGCATGCATCCTTGCCTGCCGTCCATGTTGTCTCGTCTCGCCGACTACCACGTCCACACCCCGCTCTGCCACCACGCAGCGGGCTGGCCGGTGGAGTATGCGGCGCGCGCGGTGGCGATGGGTCTCGGGGAATTGGGCTTTGCCGATCACAATCCGATGCCGGAGCAATTCGACGAATGGCGCATGAGCCGCGACGACCTCCCTCGCTATCTCGACGAGGTGGCGCGGGCGCGCGCGGAATTTCCGCAGCTCACGATCCGGCTCGGGCTCGAGTGTGACTTTCTCGCCGGCCGCGAAAGCTGGATCGAAGAGCTCGCGGCGATGGCCGAGTGGGACTTCCTCATCGGCAGCGTGCATTACATCCCGGAAGGTTGGGACATCGACAACCCAAAGTACATTGGACGTCACGCGGGGCACGCGGAGGAAATCTGGACGAGCTACTGGCGGACCTATGAGCGGTGCATCCGCAGCGGGCTTTTTGACTTTGTCGCGCATCCCGATCTTCCGAAAAAATTTGGCTTCCGGCCCGCGGGCGATCTGCGCCGCTTTTACGAGCCGGCGGTGCGCGCACTGGCGGAGTGCGGCGTCGCCTTTGAGATCAACACGGCCGGCCTCCGCAAGGAGTGCCGCGAGCTGTATCCCGCGCCGGAATTTGTGGCGCTGGCGCGGGAAGCGCAGGTGCCGGTGCTCGTCAATTCCGACGCCCACGCCGTCGCCGAACTCGGCGCGGGCTTTGCCGAAGCAGTCGCACTGGCAAAGGCGGCGGGCTATCTCCACACGGCGCGCTTTGCCCGGCGCAAGCTCTCGCTCTCACCGCTGCCGTGAAGCTCCTCGCGCGCGGTCGCACTCTTCACTGGCCGCGGCGTCCACTCATCATGGGCATCGTGAATTTGTCCGCGGATTCCTTTTCCGGCGACGGCCTCGCCGACGTGGAAGCGGCTCTGGCAAAGGCCCGCGGGCTCATCGAGGACGGCGCGGAAATCATCGACATCGGTGCCGAAAGCGCGCGCACCAATCGCGCGCCGATCTCCGAAAAGGCGGAAGCCGAGCGCCTCGTGCCCTTCATCGAGCGGTGGGATTCCAACGCTCTCCTCTCCATCAATACGTGGCGTCCAGCCGCGGCTCGCGCGGCACTGGCCGCCGGCGGCCACATGCTCAACGACATCGGCGCACTGCCCACCGACGAAAATGCACGCATCTGCGCCGAGACGGGCGCGGCCTTGCTCATCATGCACTCGGCAGGCGCGCCGAAAGTCGCCCACACCCACGCGGCCTACGACGACGTCATGGCGCGGCTCGAGGAATTCTTCGCGGAAAAGATCGCGCTCGCCGAGCAGGCCGGAGTGCCGCGCGATGCTATCGTCCTCGACCCCGGCATCGACTTCGCCAAGCAGCGCGCCGACAACCTGCGCATCTACCGCGAGCTCGACCGGCTCGCAAAATTCGAGCGCCCGATCCTCCTGCCAGTCTCGCGCAAGACCGTCATCGGCGAGGTGCTCGGCATTGCAAATCCCGCGGACCGCGACGCCGGCACCATCGCGTGCATCGTGCAAGGAATGTTGCGCGGCGCCTCCATCTTCCGCGTCCACAATGTCCGCGCCGCGGCACAAACGGCGCGGATGGTCGGAGCGGTGGAGGACAGCGCCTAGTGAGCCTTGCGAAAAGCTTTCGATTTCATCACGTCCGGTTTTGACGGCCTGGTCGGATCGGCGACCGGCGGCTTCTCGGCGCGGAGGCCGGCGGCGGGGGCGCCGAGAGCCGCGGCGCAGGCGAGAGTTAAAAGGCGAGGGTGGGATGTGTGTGTTTTCATTTTCGTGATTTCAGCGTGGATCGATCGCGAGCGCTTTCCCAGCCTGCGGCGCGCGGGTAGCGCAACATTAGATTTGAGAACAAGGGGGTCGGCGGACGGGTCGGGGTCGGCGGACGGGTCATTCCGTGCATATGTGCAAGGTAATAATCGGAGGGAAATCTGCACGTATGC
>JBBRXP010000113.1:0-18245 GCA_038238555.1 Chthoniobacterales bacterium
CTCGGCGCGCTCGGTGCTGCGGAGTTCGTCGAAGGCGACGGCGGGCGCCTCGACGTGGAGATCGATCCGATCGAGCAGCGGGCCGGAGATGCGCTCGCGATATTTTTCCACCTGCTGCGGCGTGCAGCGGCACTGGCGCTTTGGATCTCCGTGGAAGCCACAGGGACATGGGTTCATCGCGGCGACGAGCATGAACTCGGCGGGGAAAGTCATCGTGCCCGCGGCGCGTGAGACGGTGACGCGGCCGTCTTCCATCGGCTGGCGGAGCACTTCGAGCGTCGAGCGTTTGAATTCCGGAAGCTCGTCGAGAAAGAGCACGCCGTGGTGCGCGATGCTGATCTCGCCGGGCGAGGGATTCATCCCGCCGCCGAGCAGGCCGGCGTCCGAGACGGTGTGGTGCGGCGCGCGGAAGGGGCGCGTCGCGACGAATGATTTGTCGAGCAGCAGGCCGCAGATGCTGTGGATTTTTGTGGTCTCGATGGCTTCCTCCATCGTCAGCGGCGGGAGGATGGTCGGCACGCGTTTGCTGAGCATGCTTTTGCCGGATCCGGGCGGGCCGATGAGCAGCAGGCCGTGTCCGCCCGCGGCGGCGATCTCGATGGCGCGCTTCACGTGCTGCTGGCCGCGCACGTCGGCGAAGTCGGATTCGTAGTCGCGATGGCTGGCGAAAAATGCGGCGAGATCCTCGCGCACGGGCTCGAGCATTTTCTCGGAGGTGAGGAAATTGAAGGCCTCGCGGAGATTGCTCACGCCGAAGACATCAATGCCCGCGACCATCGCGGCCTCGCGCGCATTTTGCGCAGGGACGACGAGCTTCTTCCGCCCGACTCTGCGCGCCTCGATGGCGACGGAGAGCACGCCGCGCACGGGTCGCACCGCGCCGTCGAGGGCGAGTTCGCCGACGAAGCAAAAGTCGGCGGCGTCCGTGAGTTTCACGTCCTGCGCACAGGCGATCATGGCGAGCGCGATCGGCAGATCAAAACTGGGACCTTCCTTTTTCACGTCGGCGGGTGCGAGGTTCACGGTGACGTGTCCGCCGGGCCAGCGGAAGCCGCTGTTCGAGATCGCGGTTTTCACGCGGTCGCGCGCCTCGCGCACGGCGGCATCGGGCAGGCCGACGATGACGATGGCGTCCTTCTGCCCTCCGTTGTCGCTGACCTCGACATCGAGGTCGTAGGCTTCCACTCCGAACACCGCTGCGGAAAAAACTTTTGCGAGCATCGCCTTGGAAAATGGCAGAGTGCGCGTCGCGCGGGAAGCGCGAAGGATGTGATTTCCGTGCGGTCTTTCCCGCATCGCTTGCCGCGCGTTGAAATGGTGCATTGCCACGATGGGATCGCTCCGGCAAGAGTCGGCCAGCAGTCACACCGCTGCCGTTTTCACTTCTGTGCTTCGCCGCAATCATGCGCTGCCGGCCGCTCTGACGACGGAATCGTCAAACGCAGAAAAATATCCTCCATGGCATCATCCCCCGCTTCGGTGAAAGGCTTCGCTATTTGCGCCCTCGTCCGCACACCTTTGAGCCGCTGGACGCGGTTCGGCCTTTTGCTCCTGGCGCCGTGGCTGCTTGCCGCCGCGCTGATGCCATCGAATGTCGCGGCGGAGACGGCAGGGGAGACGCCGAAGAAACCGGCGGTGACCGTGAGCGCCGAGGAGAATCTCGGGAAAACGTATCTGAAGCTTCCGTCGCGAACGCTCGTCGAGGGATCGAAGGGGGACGCGGACGGTCTGCTGCGGGCGGTGCCGTGGCGCTCGATTGCGGAGGGTGGCGTGTCCACGCCGCAGGTGCGCTTTTCGTTTGGCGCGGAATTCAAACGCGGTTCCTCGGTCGCGGAGGCGATGGCGAAGTCGGGCGATGTGGAGCCGTTCTTTGTCGAGCAGCGCGTCGTGCAGGCGACGGGGGAGGATTGCAAGGCGCTGCTGCGCGTGGTCGCGGCGCTGGAGGCGGCGCGGTTTGAGAAGCCGCCGGAGAGCGTGAAGTATCGCGCGATCTCGGCTGGGTATGGGGAGTTCCGGTTCCGGAAAATGGAGGATGGGAAAGTGGAGATGTTCGCCTACGTGGCGTCGGTCGGGGAGGTGTGGGGGCGGGTGGAATTGCCGGCGATGAAGAAGATGATCGACGGCCTCGCCGCGCAGCTCGAGACGTTTGGAAAATCACCGCAGACCATTTTTTTGAAATAGGAAACGCCGACCATGAAACACAAGACAACCACCCGCATTTCCGATCCCTCGCTCCGTTCCCGCCGTGTGTCACGGCGCGCAAATCCCGACGGTCGCACGCACGGGCGATCGGGGCTCGCGGCGCTGCAGCTTTCGATTGCGGCGCTGTTTGCCATCACTCTGCCGGATTCGCTGATGGCAGCGCCAGATGCAGGCACTCCGCTGGCTGGGGTCACGATGACTTTTTCCGGAAACCAGAGCGCAGGCATCGCGTCCGGGATTGATTTCACCATCCCCCCGACAATCACGATCCATGTGCAGGCGCTGACGCTGGGCATCGCGCCTGCGGCCGGGACGGCCGGCATCTACATGGCCTACACGCAGCCGCAGGCGGGGACCGGTGGCGAATCCGACGCAGACGATCATGCGGGCGCGGGTGGCAGTGGCGCGGGCGGTTTCACGCTGACGCTCAGCTACGACGGGAGCAGGGACATCCTGACTTCCGCTTCGGGCATCGGGATCAATTTTCAAAGCAACGGTGGCGCTGGCGGCACGGGTGGCTACTCACCGCGGGCGACGCTGAATCCCGGCGGCAACGGCGGCGTCGGCGGTGTCGGCGGAAACCTCACGCTCACCACGGACGGCGGCTTGATTACCACAAGCGGTGATGCGGGATTCGGCATTTTCGCATCGAGCGCCGGTGGCAAGGGCGGCGACGGCGGGGGTTCGGATGGGAGCAGCCCGGTCGCGGGCAACGGCAATACGGGCGGCAACGGCGGGACCGTGAACGTGACGAATCACACCAACATCGTCACCAGCGGCGGCGGTGCGACGGGCATCTTCGCGCAAAGCGTGGCGGGCAAAGGGGGCACCGGCGGCTACGCTTCCGGCGATCTGGATGCGGCGGGCGGTTCGGGCGGCGTCGGTGGCACAGGCGGGCATGTGACCGTGGACAACTACGGCAACATCACGACGAGTGGCGATTATGCGCAGGGCATCCTCGCGCAAAGCGTGGGCGGTGCGGGCGGCAACGGCGGCGCCGGCGATGGCTTCTTCGTAGGCACCGGCGGCGCGGGCCTCGGGAGCGGGCCGGGCGGGAACGTGGAGGTGACGAACCGCGGGAGAATCGAGACGTTTGGCGTGCAGTCGAACGGCCTTCTCGCGCAGAGCATCGGCGGTTTCGCGGGCAGCGGGGGCGCGAGCAGCGGGCTCATCGTCGCGTTTGGCGGCGGCACGAACAGCGCGGGCGCCGGCGGCGTGGTGAACGTGACGACGACCGCGAGCAGCGACATCATCACGCACAACACGCGCTCTTACGGCATTATCGCGCAGAGCGTGGGCGGCGGCGGCGGCGCGGGCGGCAGCGGGAGCGGGCTGGTGGGATTTGGCGGCAGCGGCAGCGGCGGTGGCGCGGGCGGAGCCGTGAATGTGAATGCGGGCGGGCAGATTCATGCGACCGGTGCAAACTCCATCGGCATCTTTGCGCAGAGTGTCGGCGGTGGTGGCGGCGACGGCGGCACTTCGGGCGGTCTTTTTTCCGTCGGCGGAAACGGCAGCTCCACGAGTCCGGGCGATATCGTGCGGGTGGCGAACAACGCGAACATCACGTCCACCTCGAACGCGATTCTCGCGCAGAGTGTCGGCGGCGGCGGCGGAAATGGCGGCTCCAGCGGAGGCTGGTTTTCATTCGGCGGCAGCGGTGGCGGCGGCGGAGCGGGCGGCTCCGCGGCGGTGACGTCGAGCCACGGCGATCTTGCAACGTCGGAGGCAAACGCGAGCGCGATTTTCGTGCAGAGCGTCGGCGGTGGCGGCGGAAATGGCGGCAACAGCGTCGCGGTGGGTGCCGTCGTCAGCGTCGCGATCGGCGGCAACGGAGCGGCGGGCGGCGCGGGCGGCGTCGCGCAGGTCGGCTACAATCCGGATACGGGAATCATTGATGGCGTCACCGGCACGATTACGACGACGGGAGATCGCGCGCGCGGCATCCAGGCGCAGAGCGTGGGCGGCGGCGGCGGCAACGGCGGATTTGCGGCATCGGTCGCGGTCAGCACCGGCGCTTCGGTTTCCCTCGGCATCGGCGGCACCGGCGGTGGCGGCGGCAAGGCGGGCCAGGTGGATGTCTATCTCGGCAACGCGAGCATCACCACGCAGGGCAAGGACGCGCACGGCATCTTTGCGCAGAGCGTCGGCGGCGGCGGTGGCAGCGGCGGTTTCAGCATTTCCGTGAGCGCGGGAACGGGCTTCAACGCCGCGTTGAGTTTTGGCGGCAGCGGCGGCAGCGGCGGCAGTGCGGAAGCGGTCCACGTTTACACCGGCGCAGGCAGCCAGATCACGACGCACGAAAGCCATTCCTACGGCATCCTCGCGCAGAGCATCGGCGGCGGCGGTGGCGACGGCGGATTCAGCATCGCGGGGAGTTTCAGCGTGGGCGGAATGGGTGCGTCGCTGAGCTTCGGAGGATCGGGCGGAGTGGCTGGCGAGGGCAAGGCGGTCACGCTCAACAGCCAGAGCAACGTGACGACATCCGGCGACGACTCGCACGCGGTTTTCGCGCAAAGCGTGGGCGGCGGCGGCGGCAGCGGCGGATTCAGCATCGCGGCCGGAATCAGCGTCGGCGCGGCGGTGAACCTCAGCTTTGGCGGGAACGCTGGCGGCGGCGGCGCGGCGGGGAGTGTGGATTTGACCAGTACGAACGGCGCCATCCGCACGGGCGGCGATCACGCGTATGCGCTCCTCGCGCAGAGCATCGGCGGCAGCGGTGGTGATGGCGGCTTCAGCGTGAGCGGCGCGATTACCGCGGCACCCTCCCTCGGCTTCAGCATGGGTGGCGGTGGCGGCACGGCCAGCGCCGGCGGCAATGTCACGCTCACGAACGATCACGGCAGCATTTTCACGACGGGGAAAAATTCCCACGCGGTCTTCGCGCAGAGCCTCGGCGGCGGCGGCGGAAGCGGCGGCTTCAGCGTCGCGGCGAGTATTTCCATCGATCCGACCGGCGGCGGCGCAGGCGCGGCGGTAAATGCGAGCATCGGCGGCACCGGCGGCGCCGGCGGGGATGCGGGGACGGTCACCGTGAATAGCATCGCGGGGACGATCGTCACCGGCGAACTTTTCGCAAGCGGGAAGGCCGGCAACCATTCCTACGGCATCCTCGCGCAGAGCGTCGGCGGCGGCGGTGGCGACGGCGGCTTCAGCGTCGCGGGAAGCATCAGCAGCGGTCCGGCGGTGAGTTTCAGCATGGGCGGAAATGGTGGCACGGCCGGCATTGGCGGCACCGTGCTCGTGGACAGCAGCACCACGATCACCACGCACGGGAATGATTCGCACGCCCTCTTTGCTCAGAGCGTCGGCGGCGGCGGCGGCAGCGGCGGTTTCAGCGTTGCGGGGAGCATCTCCGTGGAGAATGCGGCCGTCGGCGTGAGTATCGGCGGCAAGGGTGCGGGCGGCGGCAAAGGCGGCAATGTCACGGTGGGCTATGTCACTCCGATCACCGGCACGATCACCACTTCGGGGAAGCGCTCGAACGGCATCCTCGCGCAGAGCGTCGGCGGCGGCGGTGGCGATGGCGGCTTCAGCGTCGCGGGAAATATCAGCCAGAAGGCGGCACTGGGATTCAGCATGGGCGGCGGCGGCGGCACGGCCAGCAACGGCGGCATCGTGATTCTCAACAGTGCGGCGCTGATCCAGACGGGCGGTTCGGATTCGAACGCGATTTTTGCGCAAAGCGTGGGTGGCGGCGGCGGCAACGGCGGCTTCAGCGCGAACCTCAGTGTTTCCGTGGAGAGCGCCGCCATCGGCGCGAGCGTGGGCGGCTACGCGGGCGGCGGCGGAATGGGCGGGAGCGTGACGGCGACCAGCACGGGTTCGACGCTCGGGACGGCCGGCAATTTTTCCAATGGCATCCTCGCGCAGAGCGTCGGCGGCGGCGGCGGCACCGGCGGTTTCAGCCTCGCGGGCGGCGTCAGCGACTCCGCCTCGGTGAATGCCAGCGTCGGCGGCAGCGGCGGCGCGGGCGGCGGCGGGAGTGCGGTGACCGTGAACAGCAGCAGCAACATCACCACGACCGGACAGGTCTCGCATGGCATCCTCGCGCAGAGCGTGGGCGGCGGCGGCGGCAGCGGCGGATTCAGCATCGCGGGAAGCGTTTCCGCGGCGAGCCACGGCGTGAGTTTTTCCATGGGCGGGAGTGGCGGAGTCGCTGGCGGTGGCGGCGTGGTGGATGTGACGAACAGCGGCGCCATCACGACCGGCAACGGAGCGGCGAAGGACGGCAAGGGCTCGTACGGAATTCTCGCGCAGAGCGTGGGCGGCGGCGGCGGCACCGGCGGATTTAGCGGAGCTTTCACCGCGACGCTGGGAGAAGAAAAAGGCAACGGCCTGAGCGTGAGCGTTGGCGGCGGGGGCGGCACTGGCGGTGCCGCACTCGGGGTGACGATTGGCAACACCGGCGCGGTCACCACCAGGGCTGATGACTCAGTCGGTCTTTTCGCGCAGAGCATCGGCGGCGGCGGCGGCAATGGCGGCTTCAGCCTCAGCGCCGCGCTGAGCGCGGGCCAGGAGAAGGCGGCGGTGTCCGTTTCCATCGGCGGCGGCGGCGGCAGTGGCGGCACTGCGTCAGCGGTCACGGTGACGAATGGATCACAAATTCAAACCTCTGGCGCGCACTCGCAGGGCATCCTCGCGCAAAGCATCGGCGGCGGCGGCGGCAGCGGCGGTTTCAGCATCGCCCTTGGCATCGAGAGCGGTGACAAAGCCAAGAGCCTCGCCGTGAGTGTGGGCGGCGCGGGAGGCACTGGTCTCGGCGCAAACTTGGTGACGGTCACGAACACCGCAGCGATCACGACGCTCGGGAATGACTCCCCGGGCATCCAAGCGCAGAGCATCGGCGGCGGCGGCGGCAATGGCGGATTCAGCGTGACAGGCTCGATGGCGGGCAAGGAGGGCAAGTCGCTCGGTGTCGCGGTTGGTGGTGCTGGCGGCACCGGCGGTGTCGGCGGAGAAGTGGACGTCTTCGGCACTGGCGGCGCGAATTCGATCGGCACATCCGGCGACAGGTCACACGGGATTTTTGCGCAGAGCATCGGCGGCGGCGGCGGCAACGGCGGTTTCGCCGCGACAGTGGCCTTGGGGAAAGGCGGACCCGAAGCGGACAAGCCGTCCACATCCATCGCTGTCGCCGTCGGCGGCGGCGGCGGCACCGGCGAAACGGCCGGCAATGTGTACGTCGGCAAAGCGGTGAATGTCATCACCGGCAACATCACGACCAGCGGTCAGGACGCCGTCGGCATTTTTGCCCAGAGCGTTGGCGGCGGCGGCGGCACAGGCGGCTTCAGCCTGGCCGGCTCGATCAATCTCGCTGCGGGCCAGGAAGGGCCGAACAACAATATCGCCGTCTCCGTCGGTGGCAAAGGCGGCAACGGCAACAACGGCGGCACCGTGGAGATCCATCACTCCGGATCCATCCAGACAGACGGCGATGGTTCGCATGGCATCCAGGCGCAGAGCATCGGCGGCGGCGGCGGCAATGGCGGAAGCGCCCGCGCATTCACTCTGCAACTCGGGCCCAAGCCCCCTGAGGATCAGAAGGCAGCCGGGGCCAAGAACAAGGCGCTCTCCCTTGCCATCGGCGGCAACGGTGGCGGCGCCAGCAATGGCGGTGCGGTGACGGTTCTCAACACTGGCAACATCACGACCACCGGCGGTGATGCCTATGGCATTTTCGCGCAGAGCATCGGCGGCGGCGGCGGCAATGGCGGCGACGCGCATCAAGGGATCCCGGGCTCCCTCTTGCTCAAAAAATACGACCGGGCAAAATTCACGAAGAACCTGAAGATCGTCGTCGGCGGCAGCGGCGGTAGCAGCGGCAGCGGCGAGGTGGTGGACGTGACAAACACTGGCAACATCACGACCTACGGCGACGGATCGCACGCAGTCTTTGCGCAGAGTGTCGGCGGCGGCGGCGGCGCCGGGGGGGCCGGAGACGTCGGCCTGCTGGGCACGATTGGCATCGGCGGCGCGACCAACAGCACGGGCAACGGCGGGGCGGTCAATGTCACCATCAACGGCAACATCGACACGTATGGAAATGGCGCGAACGGCATCTTTGCGCAGAGCATTGGCGGCGGCGGCGGCGCGGGTGGCAACGTCGATCGCGGCTTGAAAAACTACCTCAACGTCGGCATCGGCCTCGCCTTCGGACAGGGCGGCGGCAACGGCGGCGATGGCGGCGTCGTCACAATTCAGAGCACCGGCGACATCACCACGCGGGGCACCGGCTCAAGCGGAATTTTCGCGCAGAGCATCGGAGGCGGCGGTGGTATCGTGGGCAGCCTCGGCAACGATCTTCCGGTTCTCTCGGTGCTAAACTTCGCGGGCAGCGTCGGTGGCGCAGGCTCCGCCGGCGTGGTGAACGTCACGCACATCGGGAATATCATGACGCTGGGCGACGCATCCGACGGCATCTTTGCGCAGAGCGCCGGTGGCTTGAATTTGGGCAGGGCTGTCAATGTCACGGTGACGGGCGACATCCTGGCGAGCGGCGCAGAATCAAACGGCATCTTTGGGCAAAGCCGCGGCAACGCAGGTGCTGGGGACATTGACGTGCAGATCATGAGCGGCATCGTGCAAGGCGGCACGGGCACCGGCGCCGGCGTGTTTTTCAAGGACGGCAAGGACAACAAGCTCACGAATCACGGCACGGTGCAGACCCTCGCCGGCATGGGCGGCAATTCGATCTTCGGCGGAGACGGCAATGAGACCGTGGACAATTTCGGCACCGTCAACGACTCGCTCGACCTCGGAACGGGCACGAACACATTCAACAACAAGACGGGCGGGCTGCTGCAGTCGGGCGACTTCATCAAGCTCGGCCTCACCAACGCATTCAACAACGCCGGCACGATCTCGCCCGGCGGAGTCGGCACGCTGCAGACCACGACGCTCACGGGCGACTTCGTGGAGAATGGAAACTCGATCTGGAACTTCGACATCAACGCGGCGCTCGCGTCCGATCTCTTCGCGATCTCCGGCACCGCGAATCTCGGCAGTTTCGTGAACACGGTGAACTTGAACGCACTCGGTCTCCCCGCGGCTGGAGGCACGTGGACGCTCATCACGGCTCCGAGTGATCTGACGGGCACGTTCAAATTTGGCACGCTCACCGGCACCGGCGGTGTCATGCCCGTGGGCTATACTTTCACCCTCGTGAATTCGCCGACGGACGAGAAGCTCACGATGGCTCCATCCACCGGGCCGTTCTATTGGAGAGGCGCAGTGAGCAACGCGTGGAACGGCTCCTTTGTGAATGGCGAGGCGAACTGGACGCTCGATGCGGCGGGGGGCACGTTCATCTTCGGCACACCCGCGGCGGTGTGCGACGTGTTCATCGCCACGACGAACGCCACGCTCGCGAATCTGGCCACGGTGCTCGGTGCGGACTTCGCGATCAACAGCCTCACATTCACGGGGCCGAATGCGATGAGCATCGGCGGCGCAAACACGCTGACCATCGAGGCGAGCGCGGGCACGGGCATCACGATCGATCCCGGCGCAGGAGCGGCGACGATCACCGCGAACATCACGCTCGGCGGATCGCAGTCATGGACGAACAGCAGCGGCAGCCTTTTCACGGTGAGCGGCAGCACGGTCACCGGCTCGGGAAAAAATCTGACCATTGATGGAACCGGGGACACGCGGATCAGCGCGGCGATCCAAACTGGCTCCGGCGCTCTGACGAAGGACGGGACGGGCACGCTCACGCTGAGCGGAACAAACATATTCACCGGCAACGCGACCGTGAACAACGGCACGCTCAGCCTGCAAAACGGCGCGGCGATTGCGGACAGCGTCGCAGTCACCGTGACCGCACCCGGCACGCTCAATCTGCTCGACAGCGAAACGATCGGCAGCCTCGCGGGCAGCGGCTTGGCGACTCTGAATGCGAAGACGCTGAGCACGGGCGGGAACGACGGAACGACCACTTTCAGCGGCACGATCAGCGGCACAGGCGGCGACCTCGTGAAGGAAGGCACGGGCACTTTCACGCTCACCGGCCCGAACAGCTACACAGCCGGGACGACGATCACAGCGGGCACGCTGAGGCTCGGCGATGGCATCACGCGCGGCGCTGCGCTCGGCACGGGCGACGTGGATATCCGCGCAGGGGCGACGCTCACGTTCGACCTTGCGAACGGCGAAACATTTTCCAACTTCATCACCAACAACGGCCATGTGATCGCCGACGACGTGCCGCCGAGCGACTACACGATCGCGAGCGTGATGACCGGCAGCGGCGACTTTACGAAAATCGGCATCAACACCGTGACCGTGACCGGCACGAACAGCTACACCGGCGGCACGACGCTCGTGGAGGGCACGCTCGTCGCGGGGAATCCGAAGGCGTTTGGCTCGGGCAATCTCACGATGCAGGGCGGCACGCTGAAGACCACGGGCGGCCCGCTCTCGGTGAACATCGGCGCGGGGAACATCCTCTTCAGCGGCGGCACGTATCAGGCGAATGTCGGCGGCACGACGCCGGTCGCGCAGCACGATCAGATCGTGACGACCGGCAGCGCGAACATCTCCGGCGGCACGTTCGCGCTCGTGCAGCGGAACGGCTACCTGCTCCTGCCCGGCGACAAGGTCGTGCTGATTTCCGCGACTGGCGGAGTCGCCGGCGGCAGCGCAAATGGCACCCCGGTGCCCGCGTCGCACGTCGCCGGGCTTGCCGCATTCAGCAACACGCCGCTGATGATCCCGACGGTGAACATTTTCCCGAAGAGCGTCGTGTTCGAGGCGATGCAGGGATCGTTCGCGGCGCTCAGCGGGGTGCTCGCCTACACGCCGAACCAGAACTCCGTCTCCGTCGCGCTCGACAGCCTCCTCCCGATCACCGGCGGTCACACGGGCATTTTTAAGGAACTCAATTACCTCGACACGCAGCCGCTGGGCACGCTGAAGGGCAACCTCGACAAAATCTCGCCCGAGGAACTCACCTCAGTCTTCCAGCTCGCGAAGTCGCTGGCGAATGTCCAGGCCACGAACATCGAGCGCCGCCTCGAGGACATCCGCGCCGAAGCCGGCGATGCGGTGCCGATCAACAGCGTAAACATCCTGATCGGCGGGTCGCAGAGCGTCAGCAGGAAGACCGCGCTCCGGGACGACGAGCGCTGGGGCATGTGGTTCACCGGCAGCGGCGAGTTCACGCACATCGGCAGCACGACGAACGCCGCGGGCTACAACCTCGACTCCGGCGGCCTCACCGCGGGCGTGGACTACCGCTTCACGGACCATTTCGCCGCAGGCATCAGCATCGGCTACATGAACACCACCGCCGCCCTCAGCAACGGCGGCAAGATGGACGTGGACGGCGGGCGCGTCGGCGCATACGCGACCTATTTCGACCGCGGCTTCCATGCGGACTTCGCCGTGAGCGGCGGCCCGAACAGCTATAAGACGCGCCGCACAACGCCAAACAACACCTTCGCGACTGGCAGCCCCGAGGGCACCGAGGTGAACCTGCTTCTCGCCACCGGCTACGACTGGAAAAAAGGCGGACTCACCTTCGGACCGATCGCCAGCTTCCAATACACGAACACGCAGCTCGACGGCTTCACCGAGCGCGGCGCCTTCGCACCGCTGAGCGTCATCCGCAGGAACGCCGACTCCGCACGCAGCGCCCTCGGCTTCAAGGCCAGCTACGACATGAAGGTCGGCCGCGCCATCATCCGCCCCGAAGTGCGCGCCGCGTGGCAGCACGAGTTCGGCGACACCAGCTATTCGCTCACGTCCACCTTCGCCACGCTCGGCGGCAACGCCTTCACCGTCTTCGGCCCCGCGACGGGCCGCGACAGCCTGCTGGTGGGCGCGGGAGTCAGCATCCACTGGAACGACCGCTTCTCGACCTCCGTGTTTTACGACGGCGAACTCCTGCGCAAAAACTACTCCTCCAACAATGTCTCCGTGGGCTTCCGCTGGAGGTTTTAGCGTGCGTTCTGCGTGGGGACGACGAGTTTTTTCTGCCGACCCTGCGCGCCTCGATGGTGACGGAGAGCACGCCGCGCACGGGCCTCACCGCGCCGTCGAGCGCGAGTTCGCCGACGAAACAAAAGTCTGCCGCGTGATCGGGTTTCACGTCCTGCGCGCAGGCGATCATTTTCCTCGCGCGCGTGGTGTCGCCGGATTGAGACAGATCCGTCATGCAATCTAAGGCGTGGCACGCGGGGTGGTTAAGTTTTCGACGCCGAAGCGTCCTCCCACCCACATGAATGACCGTTTCAAACTGATTCTCGCTGCGTGCATCGGCACGGGCGGTTTTGCCGCGGTCTACTTTGCCGGAGGGCATGGCGGGACGAATGGGAATTCCGCGCGACGTGATGCGGGAGCGTCCGCTGGGGCGAGAATGTCGGCGCGCGGCGGCGATCCGTCCGCGCCTGGCAGCGTTGTGGGAAATTCCGCGGGGGCTTCCGGCCAGTTTGCCACGCTGGGGGCGGCGACGGAGAAGGAGACGAAATTTTTCAGCGCCTACCGCGAGACGGATGACCTGAAGCGCACGCACGATCTCGTGGACGCGGCGAATGCGCTTTCGCTCGAGGAACTTCCCGGCCTCATCGCGCGCATCCGCACGATGCCGCCCGATGTGCGCGAGACGCTGATGCCGTACGCCATTTCGCGCTGGGCGCAGCTCGATCCGAAGGCGGCGGGAAATTACCTCGTGTCGCTCACGGACAAGAATGGACGCGACAAGGCGATGCGCTACGTGATGGCGGCATTTGTGGATCAAAGTGCGGACGCCGCGAAGGAGTGGGCGACGTCGCTGCCGCCTGGCTATCACCGCACGAATGCGATCCAGAGCCTCATCAACTCGATGGCGAAGCGCGATCCGCTGAAGGCGTTCGCGATGCTGCAGGAAATGCCGGCGGAGGTGAGGGGAACTTACAGCTATCAGAATGTGTTCGGCTCGTGGGCGCAGTCGGACGCGCAGGGCGCGGCGGCGAAGGCGCTGGAGCTGCCGAAGGGCGCGAACAGAGACGGTGCGCTGCGTGCGGTGGCATCGAACTGGGCGCAGAACAGCCCCGTGGATGCCTTCGCGTGGGCGAACGGCATGCAGGAAAAATCGCAGCAGACGGCGGCGATTCAGACGGTGATCACGCAGTGGGCTTCGCTCGATTCGCAGGGCGCGCGCGCTGCCGCACTCGCGCTGCCGACGGGGGATCTTCGGAACAACGCGGTGTCCACTTTGATCGGCCAGATCGCGGGGCGGAGTCCGGACGAGGCGAAGGATCTGCTCAGGGAATTGCCCGAGGGCCAGGCGCGGAGTGCCGCTTCATCCGTGCTGGTGAATGCGCTCGCCTACACCGACCCGAAGGCGGCGGCGGAACTCGTGGCGGAGCTTCCGACCGACCGGAGAAAAGGTGAGGCCGTGAACAATGTGGCGATGCGCTTTGCACGCAGCGACACGACCGCTGCGCTCGCGTGGGCCGAGGCGCTGCCGGCCGAGACGCGGAACTCCGCATTTTCCGGCATTGCCTACACATGGAGCCAGCAGGACCCGAAGGCGGCATTCGACTATTTCGCGAAGCACGAGCTGATGAGTGCGGATGGCTTCATGGTGAACCAAGCGCTGCGGAACTGGTCGCAGAGCGATTCCACCGAGGCGCTCGCATGGGCGCGGGCGCTGCCGGATGGCAAGCTGAAGGACCGCGCGCTTTCCACCGTGGTCGTCTCGATGGCGGACAATGATCCGCGCGAGGCCGCGAAGATGATCCAGTCGCTGCCCGCGAGTTCGCAGGACGACGCCGCCGGCAGCCTCGCGGCGCGCTGGGCGACCAATGATCCCAATGCCGCCGCGCAGTGGGCCGCGGCGCTGCCCGAGGGCGACGCACGCAGCAAGGCGACGCGCAACATCGTCGCGACGTGGGCGGAGCGTGACGTCGCAAAGACAGCCGCGTGGCTCGAAAAACTCCCCGCGGGAATTTCGCGCGATGGGGCGGTCGGTGAATTTGCGCGGCAGGTGACGGACAAGGATCCCGCCGGGGCCGCCGCGTGGGCCGTCACCATCGGCGATGCGGAAAAACGCGACGGAACCGTCGAGCGCATCTACCGCCATTGGATGCGGAGCGATCAACAGGGCGCGACCGATTTCATCGCGACCACGCCCGCCATTTCCCCGCAGCTCCGGGTGCGTCTCCTCGGTAAACCTGGCGCCAGTGCGGAACACATTTTAACACACGACTTCGACGTCGAGTTCGAGGGCTTCATCAATTACGGCAATCCGATCCAGACCACCTCGACCGACGCGTATGGCCGGCAGGTCGTGAACGTCATCACGCCGAGCGTCATCAACCAGCCGATCTTTTCCACCGCGCAACGCTAGCGGGATTTGTGATGGGAACGGCCGGCTACTCCGACTTCATCGAGCGTCTGCTGCTCAATCCCGAGCTGCTCCGCAAGCTCACGCCGACCGAGCCGGTCGCGTGGGATTTGCCGCAGAAAATCCGCGACGCGGGCGACGAGGTGATCAGCGGCGGCAGGGAGATTGCAGATGTTAAAAAATTAGCACTTGTCCGCGGCGCACTGTTCTGCGCGGCGGACGCGCTGGATGCGGCGCACAAGATTTTCCAGGACGATCCCACCGACCTCGGCAGCTACTGGCACGGCGTGATGCACCGGCGGGAAGGGGACTTCGACAACGCGCGCTACTGGTTCCGTCGCGCGGGACGGCTGCCGGTTTTTGCGAAGATGCACGAGGCCGCCGCGCAGGTCTCCGCGACCATGGCGCGGCAGCCGACGTGGGACGCCTACCTGCTCACTGGCATGTGCGAGCAGGCGAAATTTGGCGACCGCGAAGCCGTGCCCGAGTGCGTGAGTCTGCAGCGCGTGGAATTCGACGAACTGCTCGCGTACTGCTGGCGCAAGGGCGTCGTGCAGCCTGCCTCGTGAGGCCCGGCGGGCAGCGCCGAAAATGGGCGTGTGCGCTTTTGTCGCAAAATATTTTCGCGGCCATGACGGACTGACGCGGCTGGTGCGAAAGTGTCCCGCTGCCCTTTTCCGAGCAGATGCGGAACTCATTTTCTTCCAGCGAGATGCCCGGCCTGTCACAGGGGAGGTTAAGTTTTTTATCTTCTTTTGAACAAACCGCGCATAGCCTGCGTCTCAGCATGTAGAAAAAGACACGGCATCGGAGCTTGGCACGCCTGCTGCTAGGTCAATCATCAGACCAACAAGCAACCCCCCGCTCAAAACCCCAGCCATGAAAAACTCCTTCAAATCCAGCCGCCGCCAAGCCCTGACCCTCGGTGACCTCGTCCTCGCAGTCAGCAGCGTCAGCCGGAGCAGCAACGAAACCGCCGCCGCAGTCGCCGATCTTCTCGAAAGCGGACGCGTCCGGTTCACGGCCAACGGACGTAACATCCGTGCCCGTGTTTCGTAAACCTTTCCCCAACCAATACCCCAACTCCCCACGCCATGAAAAAGCCCCTCAAAATCGCGCACCGCAACTTCACCCTCGGCGACCTCATCCTCGCCGTGAGCAGCCAGTCGCGCAATAATCGCGAGACGCTCGCCGCCGTCAGCGACCTGCTCGAGACGGGCCGAGTGCGCCTTCAGTCTGGCAGTCATTCGTTCCGCGCCCGCGTCATCTGACGCCCGCCGCGCCCGCCCGCCACCTTCGCGCGGGTGAATTTTTCCAAACGACGAAGCATCACTTTCCAAGACCCCGCCGCGTCCCAGTTAGGGCACGGCGGGGTAAGTTTTTGTAGCGCCGACGATTCGTCGGCCAAGAGGCGCGGGAGCAGGAAGGATGTCCAAAGTCGCATCGAGCTTTTGATTGAGCGGTCTCTCTCTCTCTCTCGCATTCCTTCAAACTTCGCAGTTGGAACTCTGCCCGCGTTTCGCCGATGCTCCGCGCCGATGCTCGCGGAACTCCACAACGTCACCAAATCCTACCGCTCCGACGCCGGCGCGGTCCCCGTGCTTAACGGAATCAGCCTCACCATCGCCGAGGGCGAGACCGTCGCCATCACCGGCCCGAGCGGCTGCGGAAAAAGCACGCTGCTCAATCTCCTCGGCGCGCTCGACCAGGCCGACTCCGGCGAAATCCGCGTCGCAGGCCGCGACCTCACGAAGCTCACCGCGCAGCAGCTCGCCGAATTCCGCAACACCACTGTCGGCTTCGTCTTCCAGCTCCACCACCTGCTCCCGCAATGCACCGTGTTGGAAAACATCCTCGTCCCCACCATCGTGCGCACCGATCTCTCCAAAGCCGACCGCGCCGCACTCCGCGCCCGCGCTGCGAAGCTCCTCGAAGCCGTCGGCCTCAGCCACCGGCTCGACCACCGCCCCGGCCAGCTCTCCGGCGGCGAACGCCAGCGCGCCGCTGTCGCCCGCGCGCTCATCAACGGGCCCAAGCTCCTCCTCGCCGACGAACCCACCGGCGCGCTCGACCGCGCCAGCGCCGAGCGCCTCGCCGACCTGCTCGCCGAGGTGCATCAGCGGGAAAAAGTCACCATCGTCATGGTCACGCACGCCCCCGAACTCGCCCGCCGCATGGGCCGCGTGCTCGCGCTGGACGACGGGCGGCTGGCCGCAGTTTGACACCGCCATTTCTGAACCGCATCGTCACCCCATGAGCGCCGCTCCCAAAATCGAAACTCTCGTTTCAGCGGAGGAATACATCGCTGGTGAACTTCTCGGCGAAGTCCGCCACGAATACATCGCGGGCCGCGTGTATGCGATGGCCGGCACGAGCGTGAATCACAATCACATCGCGATGAATTTCGGCGTCGAACTCGGCATCCATCTGCGCGGGAAGAAATGCGCGCCATTCATGAACGACATGAAAGTGCGATTCCGCGACGCCAGCGACGAGTCCTACTACTATCCAGACGTCATGGTGAACTGCGATCCCGCCGGGCAGCAGACCTATTTTTGCGACACACCCGCGCTCATCGTCGAAGTGCTCTCGCCCAGCACCGAAGCGATTGACCGCCGCGAAAAACTGACAGCCTACCGGCGCATCCCGAGCCTCCGCACCTACATCCTCGCCGAGCAGGACAAGCGCGAAGTGACCGTCTATCGTCGGCTTCCGGAGGGCTGGGAAAAGACGATCCTCACCGGCGTCGAGACGCTCACTGTGCCGGAACTGGAATTCGGCATCACGCTCGATGCCATCTACGCGCGCACCGGGCTGTAAGTCGGGCGTCCAACATCCAACATTGAACATCCAACATCCAACATTCACCGGAGAGGCCCAGAGTCCGCAGGGCTTCATTGGATGTTCAATGTTGGATGTTCAATGTTGGATGTTCAATGTTGGATGTTCAACTGCGGCCGCCGCGGGATTTTCGCAGGGTAGATTCTGGCGCGCATGATCCCGCTGCTCCGCTCCTCCATCCGCCACTACTGGCGCACGCACCTCGGCGTCATCCTCGGCTCCGCGCTCGCCGCGCTCGTGCTTACCGGCGCGCTCATGGTCGGCGATTCGGTGAAAGCCACGCTGCGGGCGCAGGCCGAGGCACGCGTTGGGAAAATCGGCGAGGCCCTGCTCTGCGGCGAGCGCTTCGTCCCGTGGCCGCACAAGGTGGAATGGCGGCCGTGGGTCGTGGCGCGCACATTTGTCCCCGGCCCGGACGCCGCCGGCGTGCTCATGCTCTCCGGCACCGCCGTGCGTTCCGACGGAAAGGCGCGTGCGAACAAAGTGCAGATCGTCGGCGTGGACGATGCGTTTTGGAAATTGTCGCCATCCGGAAACGATCCATTCGCCAGCACCGTGAAAAAAACGACCGCAGGCGATTCGGGCGATGCCGAAAAATCATCCCGAAGCGTGACGGTCAGTCGTGCGGAAGCAAACGGCGCACAGAGCAAAGTGGATGGCATCGTGGGGAGCGCGCGCGCCCCGCGTGCCCTTTCCGACGCCTCGTCGGGAACACCGGGCGGAGTGTGGTCCGCAAAGCCGGACCCGCCAGCGCCACCCCGACGTGCCCCGCCCCCCGTTGCGCCCGGGGGGGCGCCGGACGGTGCACGCGGGGGGCGTGCGCTCCCCGATGCAAACGCAAATCCGACGATCGCGCTGAACGAACGCCTGGCCA
>JBBRXP010000114.1:0-18210 GCA_038238555.1 Chthoniobacterales bacterium
GGGGCTCCGCAAAATACCGGCGCGCCCCGTGGCGAGTCGAGCAGGAACTACAGCGCCGCGCGCAGCCACTTTCGCCTTCCCGTACGGGGCGCGCCTCCTAGAGTGGCGCGCATGAACGCGCCCACCCTTGAGGTCGATCCCACCAAATTGCAGGACTTTCTCGGGCGGGCCGTGGGCGACATGGGCGCGGCGATGAATACGGCGCTGGTGATCCTGGGCGAACGGCTCGGCCTTTACAAAGCGATGGCCGGCGCGGGGCCGCTGACTCCCGCGCAGCTCGCCGAGCGCACCGGCACCGCGGAGCGCTACGTGCGCGAATGGCTCTGCGCGCAGGCGGCGGGCGGTTACGTGACCTACGATGCGACGGGCGCCACCTTCACTCTCCCGCCCGAGCAGGCCCTCGCGCTCGCCGTCGAGGACAGCCCGTGCTACTTGCCCGGCGCCTTTCAGATCGCCAGCGCCGTGATGCACGATGAGCCGAAGCTGCGCGAGGCTTTCAAGACCGGTCGCGGCGTGGGCTGGCACGAGCACGATCCCAACCTCTTCGAGGGCACGGAGCGTTTCTTCCGCCCCAACTACGCGGCCAATCTGGTGAGCGCGTGGATCCCCGCGCTCGAGGGTGTGGAGGAAAAGCTGCGCCGCGGCGCGCTGGTCGCCGATGTCGGCTGCGGCCACGGCGCCTCGACCATCCTCATGGCGCAGGCCTTTCCGCAGTCGCGCTTTCAGGGCTTCGATTACCACGAGCCCTCGATCCTGTGGGCGCGGCGCAAGGCCGAGGCCGCCGGCGTGGGCGAGCGGGTCGCTTTCACCGCCGCCGCCTCCAAGGAGTATCCGGGCACGGGCTACGACCTGGTGGCCTTCTTCGATTGCCTGCACGACATGGGCGACCCGATCGGCGCCGCCGCGCACGTGCGCGAATCCCTGGCGCCGGATGGCACGTGGATGATCGTCGAGCCCTTCGCGCACGATTGCCTGGAAAAGAATCTCAACCCAGTGGGCCGCGTCTTTTTCTGCGCTTCGACGATGATCTGCACGCCGGCCTCCCTCGCGCAGGAGATCGGCCTCGCCCTCGGCGCGCAAGCCGGCGAGGGCCTGCTCGGGGAAGTGATCGCCAAGGGCGGATTCACGCGCCTGCGCCGGGCGGCCGAGACTCCTTTTAATCTCGTGCTCGAAGCGCGGCCTTAGGCCCCATGTCCGCCTCCTCGAAAGCTCCGCACTTTTCCCACCTCGATGCGGCGGGCGCGGCGCGCATGGTCGATGTGGGCCACAAGCCCGCGCAGCAGCGCACGGCGGTGGCGGAGGGAGTGGTGCGTTGCGCGCCGGCGACCATCGCGGCGTTGCGCGAGCGGGCGCTGCCGAAAGGCGACGTGCTCACCGTGGCGCAGCTCGCCGGCATCCAGGCGGCCAAGCGCACCGACGCGCTCATCCCGCTCTGCCACTCGTTGCCGCTCGAATCGGTGGCGGTAAGTTTCGTGGTGGAAGAGGATGCCATCCGCATCCGCGCCGAAGCGCGCACTTTCGCCAAGACGGGCGTGGAGATGGAAGCGCTCACGGCCGTGAGTGTGGCCGCGCTCACCATCTACGACATGTGCAAGGCGGTGGATAAGGCGATGGTCATCGAGGGCATCCGCGTGACGGGGAAGAGGAAGAGTTGAGTGTTGAGAGTTGAGTGGGCGCAAACCTTCCATGAAGATCGCCCGTGTAACCCTCAGCGACCGGGCAAGCGCCGGTGTGTATGAAGATCGCAGCGGGCCGGAGATCGAGCGCGTCTTTGTCGAGCACCATGCGAGTGGGCCTGAACCGCCACTCAACTCTCAACTCTCAACATTCAACTGCCTCCACTGGCTGCGCATCGTGATCCCCGATGAGCGCGCGCAGATCGAGGCCACGCTGCGCCGGCTGTGCGACGAGGAACGCTGCGAGTTGGTGCTCACCACCGGCGGCACCGGCCCCGCGCCGCGCGACGTGACGCCGGAAGCTACGCGCGCCGTGCTCGAGCGCGAGTTGCCGGGGTTCGGCGAGATCATGCGCGTGCAGTCTTTTGCAACGGTGCCCACCGCCATCCTCTCGCGCGCCACCGCCGGCACGCGCGGGCAATCGCTCATCGTGAATCTTCCCGGCAACCCGCGCGCCATCGGCGAGTGCCTGCCGCTGGTGATGCCCGCGATCCGCGAGGCCCTGCGCCATCTGAGAGTTGAAGTTGACGGTTGAGAGTTGAGACCCGCAACACGTCAAAGGCGTCTTTTCCCGTCGCAGGCTTTTTCCCGGAGAGCTTGGAATTGAAAAACTTCGCCATTATCCTGCGCGTCCCATGGACAAGCCCGCAAAAGATTTTCTTTTCGACCTCCTCAACACACCGAGTCCCACCGGCTTCGAGTTGCCGGGCCAGCGCAAGTGGGCCGCATATGTGCGGCAGTTTGCCGATCGCGTGGACAACGACGCTTACGGCACCGCGTGGGCCACCATCGAGGGCTCGGCGAAAAAGCCGCGCCGCGTGATGCTCGAAGCGCACGCAGACGAGATCGGCTTCATCGTCAAGCACATCATGAAGGAAGGCTACTTGCGCGTGGACCGCATCGGCGGCTCGGATACTGCCACGGCGCGCGGACGGCGGCTCGACATCCTGGGCGAGAAGGGCGTGGTGCGCGGCATCATCGGCAACACCGCCATCCATCTTCGCAAAGACAGCGCGGGCGACGAGAAGACGCCGAAGATTCACGAACTCTACGTGGATGTCGGCGCATCGACCGCATCGGAAGCGCTCGCGCTCGGCATCCGCGTGGGCCATCCGGCGGTGTATGGCGACGCGGTCGAAGAATTTGGCAAGCATCGCATCGTCGGCCGCGCGCTCGATAATCGCATCGGCGGCTTCATCCTCTCGCAAGTCCTCGCGCACATTTCCAAGCAGCGGAAAAAAATCGCGAGCACCGTGCTCGCGGTCAATGCCGTGCAGGAGGAGATCGGCGGCCACGGCGCAAAGATGGCCGCGCACCGGCTCATGCCCGACGTGTGCATCGTGCTCGATGTCACCCACGCGACCGACACTCCCGGCATCGAACACGCGATGCACGGCGAAGTAAAACTCGGCGGCGGCCCGAGCATCACGCACGGCACGTGCAACCACCCCAAAGTCATCAAGCGCCTGCTAAAGGTCGCCGACAAATTGCGCATCCCCATCCAGCACGAAAGCTCGTCGCGCTACAGCGGCACGGATACCGACGTGATCTTCGACGTGCGCGAAGGCATCCCGAGCGGCCTCGTCTCACTGCCGCTGCGCTACATGCACAGCGTGGTGGAGATGGCCGATCTCAAAGACGTCGAGCAAGTCGTCGCCCTGCTCGCGGGCTTTGTGGAATCGGTGAGCGGGGAGGATGAGTTCACGGTGAAGCTGTGAGCCGGAACGAGGCAGCAGTGGAACGCGGATATCCGATCCGCGCGGTTCGGCCTTCATGAAGCTCCTTCTCTCCTCCCACGCCTTTCATCCGAGCATCGGCGGGATCGAGACTGCGAGCCGATTGCTCGCGGAGGAATTTGTGGCGGCGGGACATTCGGTGCGGGTCGTCACTCAGACCGCCGACTCCGGTGAGCGTGCGTTTTCATTTCCGCTCCTGCGCCGGCCCAGCCCGCGCGCGCTCTTTGCCGCCGTCCGCTGGTGCGACGTTTTCTTTCACAACAATATCAGCCTCCAAACCGCGTGGCCGCTGCTCGTGCTACGGAGGCCGTGGGTGGTCACGCATCAGACTTGGATTCCGCGCGCCGGTCTCGTTGGAAAGATGAAGCGGTTCGCATTGCGGCGCGCTTGCTCGGTGGCCATCAGCCGCGCCGTCGCGAGGGATTGCGGCGGGCCGTGCGCGATCATTCCCAATCCTTATCAAGACGATCTCTTCCGCCTGCTGCCTGACGTGGCGCGAGATCGCGAGCTGATCTTTGTCGGGCGACTCGTGTCCGACAAAGGCGCCGACATCCTTCTCCGTGCGCTCTCCCTGCTCGCGCAAAATGGACGGCGCGCGCGGCTCACCATCGCCGGCTCGGGGCCGGAAGATTCGCGCTTGCGCGAGCTCGCCCGCGAGCTGGGAGTCACGGAGCAAGTCACCTTCTCCGGCGCGCTTGCTGGCGAGCCGCTGGTGCGCGCTCTCAATGCCCACCGCATCCTCGTTGTGCCCTCGCGGTGGGCGGAGCCCTTCGGCATCGTGGCGTTGGAAGGCATCGCGTGCGGCTGCTTCGTCATCGGCTCCGAAGAGGGTGGCCTCCCCGAGGCGATCGGCCCGTGCGGCGCCACCTTTCCAAACGGCGACGCCGCGGCTCTGGCTGCGCAAATCGAGCGAGCAGTGAGCGTCCCACCGCTCCACGACGCGCGCCCTCACCTCGCTCGACATCGGCGCGGCGTGGTGGCCGCCAAATATCTCGCGCTCATGTCGCGGCTGGTGGCTTGACCACGTTGCGCGAAGTGCCTGCGAGGAAGGCGCGCACATTTTCCACCGCCTCGGCCATCAAGCGCTCGCGCGCGCCGCGAGTGGCCCACGCGATGTGCGGCGTGATGATGCAATTCTTTCCGGCGAAAAGCGGATGATCCCGCGGCGGCGGCTCCGTGCAGAGCACGTCGAGCCCGGCGCCCGCGATGCGGCCCGCATCGAGCGCCGCGGCCAGATCGCGTTCGACCACGAGCGGGCCGCGGCTCGTGTTAATGAGAAACGCGCCGGGCTTCATGAGCGCGAGCCGCACGGCATTGACGAGGCCCTCCGTTTGCGGCGTGAGCGGACAGTGCAACGTGACGACATCGGAGCGGCGGAAAATTTCGTCCATCGCGACAAACTCCACGCCGTCCGCGGTGCGCGGCGTGCGCGTGCTGGCGATCGTCTTCATCCCGAATGACTGCGCGATGCGCGCCACCGCCGCGCCGATCGCGCCGAAGCCGACGATGCCGAGCGTGCGCCCCGCGAGTTCGACGAGCGGAAAATCCCAGTAACAAAAATCCGCGCACGCCGCCCAGCGGCCTGCACGCACGGTTTGCGCGTGATGCCCCGCGCGCTGCGTGAGCTCGAGCAGCAACGCAAAGACATGCTGCGCCACCGACGCAGTGCCATAGCGGGGCACATTGCTGACCACGATGCCACGCGCGTCTGCCGCCGCCACGTCCACGATGTTCCAGCCCGTCGCGAGCACGCCGATGTAGCGGAGCGCCGGGCATTGCGCGATGGCGGCCGCGTTCACCGGCGTCTTGTTTGTGAGCAGAATCTCCGCGCCGCGCGCGCGTTCGATCACGTCGCCGGCTGGCGTGCGATCGTGGACGGTGAGGTGCCCGAGTTCCTCAAACCCGCGCCAGTCGAGATCGCCGGGATTGAGCGTGAAGCCGTCGAGAACGACGATCTTCGGCTCACCGCCGCTCATTCTCCGAGCTTTTTCATGAGCGCGCCTTCCACCCGGTCGATGCGATCCTTCAAACCCGGCTCGATCTTGCGCATCCGCGAAAAGAGCGCGCGGTTGTAAGCGCGCTGAGCCTTGCGCGCTTCGTCCTCCGTCGCGGCGTCCTCGCTCTTGCGCTTGAGCTCCTGCACCTCCGGGTCCGCCTGCGCCTTGGTCTTCGCGAGGTCGTACTTGTATTTCTCCTGCACGTCTGGGTCGTCGCTCGTCGGAGGGACCGGGCCATTGGCCACCGCGGGTTGTGCGGCTTTTCCGCGGGCTTTCTTGGTCGGAGCCGGTGTGCTGGGCGCGGGCGGTGGAGGAGCGTCTTTCCTAATGGCTGCGGGCTTCTCCGGCTTTGACGGCGTCTCTTCCGCGGCGCGTGTCTCCGGCTTTGTCGCGTCGGTTTTGGGAGGGGCGGCGCGGCGAATTTTTTTCACCGGCTTCGGCGTCGGAGTGGCAGGTGTGGGCGTTGCGCGCTTGCGGCCAAAGAGCCGCTCGAAGAAGCCGCGCCGGGCCGGCGCGGGCGTGGCCACAGGCTTGGGCGTGGATCGCGCGACCACGCGCGCAGGTTGCCGTCGCGGCACTGGCCTTTCATCCGAAGCGCTCGGCGCCGCTTCTTGCCCAAAGACGGCATACACGCCAAATCCGCAAACCGCGACGAGGACAGGGAGGAGTTTTCTCATGCGCCGGAGAATGCGAGCGGCGAACGCATCTGTCGAGCGCGGGCAGTCAAAAACCTGAAACCTGAAACCTGAGTTTCAGAATCTGCGCGCGGAGTGCCAAATCTTCTTCACTCAGGTTTCAGGTTTCAGGTTTCATACTCCCGCGATGGCTTCCGCACTCCCACTCCGCCGCTGCTGGGCAGAGATCGATCTCGCAGCGCTGCAGCACAATCTCGCCGCCGTGCGCGCGCAGGTTGGCGACGGCGTGCGCGTGATGGCGGTGGTGAAGGCAAACGCTTACGGCCACGACGTGCGGCACGTGGTGCCGGCGCTCGCGGGGCGGGTGGAAATGTTTGGCGTCGCCAATGTGGCCGAGGCGCGCGAGGTGCGTGCGCTTGCGGCGGAGACGCCGGTCTTCCTCCTCGGCCCGGCACTGCCGGAGGAACGCGCGGAGATCGTAGCCGCGGGTTTCGTGCCCTCGGTGTCCAGCGCCACGGAGGCTCGCGAATTCGGCGCCCTCGCCGGCGGGCGGCGCGTGCCGGTGCATCTGGTCATCGACACTGGCATGGGCCGCATCGGCGTATGGCAGGAGGAGGCCGCGGCGGTCGCGCGAGAAATTCTTGCGCTGCCCTCGCTAGAAATCACCGGCATCGCTTCGCACTTTCCCTCCGCCGATGAAGACGCCGCATTCACCCGCGAGCAGATCGCGCATTTCCAGGGCGTGGTCGCGGAACTCAAGCTGGCAGGGCTTTCGCGGCCCCTCGTGCACTTGGAGAATAGCGCCGGAGTCATCGGCTTTCCCGCCGCCGGCGGCGACATGGTGCGCCCCGGACTCATGCTCTACGGCAGCGCGCCGGTGCCGGATTTCCAGCCACGCCTGCGCGCGGTGATGTCGTGGAAGACGCGCGTCACTCTCGTCCGTGAAGTCGGCGCCGGCCGCGGCATCAGCTACGGCCGCGCCTTCATCGCGCCCCATCCCATGCGCGTGGCCACGCTCGCCACGGGCTACGCCGATGGTTATCGGCGACACCTCTCGGGCCGCGAAGCCAGCGTGCTCCTCCGCGGCCAACGCTGCGCCGTCCTCGGCCGAGTGACGATGGACCAAATCGTAGCCGACGTGAGCGCACTCCCCGGCATCGAGTGCGGCGAGGAGTGCGTGCTGCTGGGCCGCCAGGGCCGCGAAGAAATTCTCGCCGCCGAGCTGGCGCAAAAAGCTGGCACGATCCCGTGGGAAATCTTCACCGGCATCGGCCGCCGGGTGGAGCGGGTGAAAATGACGAATGGCGAATGACGAACGCCGCGGCGCGCTTTCATTCGTCATTCGCACCGCTATCGATTGATGAGCACTGGCAGGGCGGCGCGATATTCCGGCCGGGCGCCGCTCGCGGCTTCGAGCAGGGCGCGCGCTTCGGCTTCGCGGCGCACGGTGAGTGAGAAGATGCCGAGCAGCCATTGGCGGTCGGCGATCTGCTCGGCGCCCAGGTTTGGACGAATGAAGGAACCTGCCATCAGCGCGATGCAATCCACGGCGACGTCGGTCCACTGCACCTGGACTTTTCCAAATTTCATCTCCACTTCCACCAGCGTGTCGGTGGCGCGTTTGACGGCGCCTGGCAGTGCGTTGCGGTCGCCCTTCACCAGACCGCCGGCATAGCCAAAGCGTGCGATGTCCGCGATGAGCGTGCGCTTGAAATTTGCCAGCCATTCCATCTTCGTGAGCAGGAAGGCAAACTCGTCCTTCCATTTTTCGCCGGCGCATCTGGCAGCGACGGCGGCGGCGTGCGCCTCGGCGAAATGAAACTGCCGGCAATGCGCGTCCACCTTGGATCGCAGCTCCGCCAGCGCCGCGGCATCGGCGGCGTCGGCAGCTTCCTGCTCAGCGAGCTTCATGGCGGCGGCGCGCTCTTCGGCGACGATTTCAGCGCCGAGTTTTTCCTTGAGCGCGGCGAGCCGCGCGTTGGCCTGGCTCTGCAGCCGGAGCTGGCCGAGCGCCTTCTCCACGGCGGAGAGCGCGGCCTTCTTCCCGCCGGGTCCGGCCTGCTCGACTCGATCGAGCACCGACCGGTAGATCGTGAAGTCGGCGAGGTAAGATGCGGCGAGCGGTTTGTATTCGGCGATCCAGCGGTGCCGGCCCTCGGGCGCGGCGGCGTCGAACTCCCGGAAGAGCGGCCCCGCCTCGTCAATGTCGCCGCGCGTCCAATCCTTCACTGCGTAGAGCAGCAGCGCAAAGGCGTCGTGATCTTCGTGGCTGAGCGTGCCGGCGATGCTCGCGGGGATCGGCTTGTCGCTCTCGGCGAGCCGCGCGCTTTCGTTGAAAAATGTGGCCATCTTTCCCTCCGTGGGATCTTCCGAGGAAAGGCCGCGCTCCTCGATCTTCCTAAAGTCCGCGCCGGATTCCGCGGGGTGGCCGGCGAGGAGTTGCGCAAGCCCGGCGTGGAGGGAAATCCAGTTGCGCATGGGCTGCGACACGCCGTCGCGATCTAGCTCGTGGAAGGCCTCCGCGGCGCGCTCGGCGGCGGCAGGGCCGGGCTCGAGCAGGAGCTTGCGCGCGGACTGGTAGCGGCTCTCGAGCGTCACGGGCGGCGGTGTGGATGTCAGGATCGGCGTGCGGTCGCCCAGAAAAAGGCGGTCGCGGAAGAGGAAGGCAAGCACGGCGACGATCATCGCGAGGGCCACGAGCGCGAAGGTGGTCCAGCTCATTCTTTTTTCGGCGCTGGCGAGGATTGCGTCTCGCGCATGGTCGCGCTCGCCGCCTGTGGTCTTGAGCAATTCGTCGCGGGCAAATTGCAGATGCTCGATGAGCTCGCCGTAACTGCGGTGGCGCGCGTGCGGATCTTTCAGAAGCATCTTATTGATCACGTAAGCCGTGGCGCCGGAGATCTCCGGGGCAAAGCTTTGCAGGCTCACCGGCTGGCTCTTGATGCGCTTGAGCACGACGATGGAAGCATCCTCCGCCTCGAAGGGCGGCCGGCCGGCGATAGCGTGAAAGAGCGATGCTCCCAGCGAGTACATGTCGCTGCGGAAATCCTCCTCGGGCGGCGTCTCGAGCTTTTCCGGCGCGACGTAATACGGCGTGCCCCACACTTCGCCGCCCATCTGGCCCGCGTGGCCCACGAGCGCGGCGAGGCCGAAGTCCACGATCTTGGCGGTGTGCGAATCGGCAAAGAGAATGTTGCCCGGCTTCACGTCGCGGTGCATGAGGCCGCGGTGGCAGGCGGCCTCGAGGCCTTGGGCGATTTGGATGCCGACATCCAGCACTTGCGCCTCGGGCACGCGGCCTTGGAGATTCATGAGATCGTCGAGCGAACCGCGATCGACGAGTTCCATGGCGATGTAAAACAGGCCGTGATCGGTGCCCGCCGAGAACACTTTCACCACGTGCGGATGATTGATGGACGCGGTGATCGCCGCCTCCTTTTCAAACTGCGCGAGGATCTCGGGATTGGCCATGTGCTCCGGTCGCAGAAGCTTGAGGGCCACGGTGCGATTGAGGTGCGTGTCGAGCGCGCGAAAGACGCTGCCCATGCCCCCGGAGCCGAGCGTCTCGAGCAGCGTGAAGTGCTCAAACTGAGTGCGCACGCGCATGGCCATGCCGCATCCCGTGCAATGCCGGAGCGCGAGCGGCTCCTCCTCCGATACGTCGATGAGCGCACCGCAGGCGACGCACTCTTGGGTGATCGGCTCTTGGTTCGCGTCTGCCATCTTGAGCCGCGACGCTACCAGCCGCCGGGAACCGGAGCAAGGGGCGCGCGGAAACACGGAGCGCCGGATTCCAGCCGGCTCGAAAATCGAAATTTTTCCTGCGGCGGTCGCGCGCGATATGGCAGCCTCAAGGCATGACTCCCATCACCCGCCGCACATTTCTAGCCACCTCCGTCCTCACCGCCACCGCGATCAGCGCGCGCGCAGCCTCGGCTCCTGCAAGACGTTTTCCGCTCATCGCTTTCACCAAACCATTTCAGATGCTCGGCTACGGCGAGACGGCAGACCTGATCGCGCAAGTCGGCTGGGAAGGCGCCGAAGTGCCGGTGCGCGCCAAGGGGCAGATCGAGCCGGAGCGCGTGGAGGAGGAGCTGCCCAAGATGCACGAGGCGATGAAAAAGCGCGGGCTGGCGATCGGGCTCATCACGACCGACATCGTCGATCCCTCTACCCCGCACGCGGAGAAAGTGCTGCGCACCGCCAAGGCGCTCGGCATCACGCGCTACCGGCTCGGCGTTCACCGATACAAAGCGGATGAGCCGCCGCTCGCGCAACTCAACGCACTCAAGCCCGGCTTGCGCGAACTCGCGGCGCTCAACAAGCAACTCGGCGTGCAAGGCGGCCTTCAGAATCACAGCGGCGCCGGGATGGTCGGCTGCGCGGTGTGGGACATTCACGAGTTGGTGCGCGATCTCGATCCGCGGGCGCTCGGCATTTGCTTCGACATCGGGCACGCCACGGTGGAGGGCGGCACGTCGTGGCCCATTGAGGCGCGGCTCATGGAGCCGTATTTCGTCTGCGTGTATGTGAAGGACTTTGCGTGGGCCAAAGGCGCAAAGGGCTTTGCGCCCAAATGGGGGCCGCTCGGCGAAGGCATGGTGCGGCGGGAATTTTTCGACTGGCTCAAGAAGTCGAGTTACACCGGCGCGATCTCTCAGCACGTCGAGTACATCACAGGCGGCGGGCCGGAGCAGATCGCGCAGATGAAGAAGGATTGCGCCGTCTTCAAGAGCTGGCTGGCCGCGTAACGAGCCCCGCTCTTTCCCGGAAAAATAACGCGGCTCGCCGAACCGAAGTCCGGCGAGCCGTGTCCGAGGAGGAAAGTTTTCTCTTGGCGAGGAAAGAAGCGGAGTTGAGGGCGGAGCGCAAGCGAAAAGTCATCCCAAGGAGATCCCGGGTGTAATTAAATGTGGTGCAAAGCCCAGGAGGGTGCGGCCCTGCGGGCGGCTAAACTTCAAACATCAAACTCCAAACGCCAAACGAAGGCCGGCACGCGTGCGGGAGTCCTTTGAAGTATGGAGTTTGAAGTTTGGCGTTTGAAGTTTGCGCGCGCAGCGAACCGGCGACTCTCCAGTTTCCACCGCTCAACCTCTCTCCTTTCGTGTCTTTCGTGGATCCCACTCCGTTCCCACTCCCTGCCGACGCGCGGCGCTCACTTCTGATCTACAATCTTTTCTTTCCCTTCGTCCTGCTTGTCCTGCTTCCGGGTTTTCTCCTGCGCATGGTTCGGCGCGGAGGCTTTCGCGAAAAATTCGGCCAGCGCCTCGCCCGCTACACCGCTGGCGACCGCACGCGCTTTGCCGGCCGGCGGTGGGTCTGGATCCACTCGATCAGTGTGGGCGAAACCTTCGTCGCCTTGAAACTCGCGCGCGCCCTGCACGAGCGCGAGCCCGGCGTGAACGTGCTGCTTTCCACCACCACCTCCACGGGATTTGCCGAGGCGCGCAAGGCTGCGTGCGAGTGGCTCGAAGCCATCTACAATCCCATCGACGCACGCTCTGTGATCCGTCGCGCGCTCGATGCGCTGCGGCCCGCGCAGCTCGTGCTCATCGAAGGCGAAGTGTGGCCGAACCTGGTCGCGGAATGCTGGCGGAGCGGAGTCCCAGTCGCGCTGGCCGATGCCCGCCTCTCTCCGCGCAGCGAGCGCCGCTTCCGCCGCTTTCGCTCATTCACGGGTCCGATCTTCCGGCTGCTCGGCCTCGTGTGCGTGGCGGAGGAAGAAGACGTCGCGCGATGGCAGGCGCTCGGCGTCGCGTCGGCCCGAATCCGCAAGACCGGCAGCATTAAGTTCGACGATCCCCAAGCCGCCCCTTCGCGCGCCGCTGAATTCCGATCGCTTCTCACCGCCCTCGGCGTGAGCCCTCAAGCGCCCATCCTCGTCGCCGGCAGCACTTGGGCGCCCGAAGAAAAAATTCTCGCCACGCTCCTTCCCGAACTGTGCCGCGAGTTCCCCGACCTCCTCCTCATCGTCGTCCCGCGCCACATCGAGCGCACCGATGCGATCCTCCGCGACCTCGCCCCACTCGGCCTGCGCATCCGGCGGCGCTCCGAACTCAGAGCCACCGCCACTCAACACTCAACTCTCAACTCTCAACTCCTCCTCGTCGATGCCACCGGCGAACTCCGCGATTGGTACGCGCTGGCCACCGTGGTCTTCATCGGCAAGAGCCTCCCCGGTATCGCCGAGACCGGCGGCCAAAATCCCGCCGAAGCCGCTGCGCTCCGCAAGCCCGTGGTCTTCGGCCCGCACATGGGGAACTTCGCCGCGCTGGTCGCACATCTCCTCGCGCACGAAGCCGCCATCCAAGTCCGCGATGCCCACGCTCTGAGCGCCGAATTCAGCACGCTCCTGCGCGATGCCCCGCTTCGCGCGGCCCTGGGCGCCCGGGCCTTCGCAGCCTTGGCACTTCATCGCCACGCTGCCGCTCGCACCACGGAACTCCTGGCGACTACCCGCTGAATTCCGACCGATGCAGAGGGTTCCCAACCTTGAAGCGGGAATGGGGTCCCCGGAATGCACGGAACACACGGAGAACGAGGCGTTGAGAACACGCACTTCTTCAACCTTCCCATGAGTGCCTTCCTCTTCGTGGCTTCTGAGTATTCCGTGGACCTCCAACCGCGGATTTTGGATTCAACGCATCGTTCCGGCCTCCGGAGAAACGTCTTGCAAGCTCGGGGCCGCCTTCCCATATTCCCGCGCTCTTTTCCGAAGAAAAAAGGACCCTATCGTCCAGTGGCCTAGGACACCGCCCTTTCACGGCGGGTACACGGGTTCGAATCCCGTTAGGGTCGCTTTTTTGCGAGCGAACCGGCAACGCTACGACTTGAAATCTCTGCGCTGGAAATTCACCGCGGCGATGATCACGAGCGTGAGATCCACCGCGAGGAGATAAGCGTAATCTTCCACCATCCGCGGCCACGGGATCGGCGAGCGAAAGACGTTGGTCCACGTCTCCATGTTCTTGGTGATGAACCAGCCCTTGATGCTCTCGAAGTAGGGCAGGTGGAAAAGAATAAAGTCGATGAAGAAATACGAGAGCGTGACGATCGTCGCCGCGGCGGGCTTCATGTTGAAGCACGAGAGCGCAAAGGCCAGCGTGGTGATGCTCAGAAAGCTGAGACTGTAAAGAAACAGGCTGCCGCAGAAGCGCGCGAGTCCTTCGCCCCATTCGTAGAGCGAAAAGATTTTCTGATCGGGTGCCCAGACAAAGAGGCCGCCCGAACCGTGCCGCGCGAGACCCACGGCGAGCGCGGAGGCGCCGATGAATGCGATGAGCAAAAAAGTATAGAGGACGCACGCGGCGTATTTCACCGCGAGAAGCCGCACGCGGGACACAGGCCGGCAGAGCGTCATCCGCATGGTGCCGTCCTCGATTTCCTTTGCCACCACGTCGCCGCCCACCAGCGCGAGGTAGAGCATGGTGAGGAGAAAGGTGGCCATCAGGATGATGAGCGCGAGGGTGAGGCCGGAGAAGTAGTGCTCGAAGGCGAAGCCGGCCCGCTCGATCATCAGCCGCCAGGAGCGCTGCACCTTGGGGAGTTGAAAGAGGGTGAGCACCAGCAACTCGATGAGGAAGAAAGCGGCGAAGCCGATGTAGGTGCGCTTGCGGGCAAAGAGCTTCCAGAGCTCGCCACGAAATTGGTGGAGGAGGAGGCGGAAACGGAATGACGAATGACTAGTGACAAATGGCGAAATTCCTCCGCCACAGGTCGCCGAGTTACTGATTGTCGGATTCGCTTTCGTCATTTGTCCTTCGTCATTCGTCATTCGCCCCTCCCACCGCCGCCGACATCTCGAGATACATTTGCTCCAAATTTCTGCGCACAGGCTCAACCGCGCTGATGCGCACTCCGCCCGTCACGAGCCGCTCGACCAGGTCGGCCACCGCCTCTCCGTCTGCGAGGCGCACCTCATCGGTGCCCGCCACGCGCACCGCGCTGCAAGCGCCGAGAATCGCCGCCGCGCGCGTCCAGTCATCGAGCTCGAGCCGCACGCGCTGTTTGTCCGCGGCGAGATCGCTCCAACGACCGTCGAAAATTTTTCGCCCGCGCTGGAGGATCGCCACGCGGTCGCAGAGTTGCTCGACCTCCGAGAGCAGGTGCGAGCAGAAGAGCACGGTGATGCCGCGCTCCCGGTTGAGCCGCCGGATGAGCCCGCGCATCTCGTGGATGCCTTCGGGGTCGAGCCCATTGGTCGGCTCATCGAGCAGCACGACTTCGGGCGCTGGCAGCAGCGCCTGCGCGACGCCGAGCCGCTGGCGCATGCCCTGGCTGTAAGTCTGCACGCGGTCGTGGATGCGGCCGGTAAGCCCCACGATTTCCACCGCTTCCTCCATCTCCGCGCACGGCACCAGCGCGGAGTAGCTCACTAAGATTTCCAAGTTTCGCCACCCGCTCATGTAGTCGTAAAAGCGCGGCGCCTCGAAGATCGCGCCCGTCTTCGCCAGCGCCGCGCCGCGCCGCCGCTGCACGCTCACTCCGCCGATGAATGCTTCGCCCGCGCCGGGATGCACCTGCCCGAGCAGGATGCCGAGCGCCGTGCTTTTGCCCGCGCCGTTGTGGCCGAGAAGGCCGAAGATTTCGCCGCGCTCGACGGTAAGCGAGAGCTCGTGCAGCGCAGGCTGGCCTTTGAAGGCCTTCTTCACGTCGCGCAGTTCGATCATTGTTTTGTCGTGAAAAATTTCAGGTCTTTCGTCGCGTGCCCGTCGGCGTAGAGCAGGTTCACCTTGTCGTCGAGATAAGGATGGAAGCCTTCCTTGTCCGAGAGGATCGGGATGCGGCTGTGATCCTGCACCCAGCCGAAGAAATTGAGATTTGCGACCGCCTGTCCGTTGAGCGCCACGTTCCAGCCGTAGCTGGTGCCAGTCTTTAGCGCGAGCCCCTTGCGATCCGACGGGCAGGCAAACACCGCGGGCTGGCCCACGTATTTGTCGAGCGTGTTGTCGATCGTCGGCACCTCGTCGGTGCGTGCATCGCGTCCGGCCTGGAGTTCGGGCATCGTATTATTGTGCTCGGTGAGATAAGCGCCGAGGCCAACGCCGATCTGGCGCAGATTCGAGAGACAAGCCGCCGCCCGTCCACCCTCCCCCACGCGCTGAACCACTGGGAGGAGCAGCGCGATCAAGATGCCGGCGATGGCGATCACCACGAGCAGCTCGATCAACGTGAATGCCTTCCTCACAGCCCGCCGCCTTGAAGGTTCTTCTGGAGCTGCTCGATGAGCGGAGCCACGTCCATCTTTGTCTCCGCGCTCGCCTCGCTGTAGAAGCTCTTGAAACCCTGATCGATCATCTTCTGCACATGCGCCTCCTCCGCCGGGTCCGGCGGGCGCGCGTCGCCTTCCTGCCTGCGCATGTCGTCGAGCGCACGCTTCACGAATTGCTGGCGCTTCGGGCGCTCCATTTTGTTGAGCGACTCCATCATCTGTTTGAAGCCCGTCGGCAGGGTGCGATCGAGGAAACGGTTCTGTTCGTCGGCATCCAGCGCGCGGAAGAAACCGTCGAGCTTGCGGCCCACGCGCACTTCCCGACGCTCGTCGTAAGTGAGGCGATTGAGTTGGTCTGCCGTCTCGTCGATGAGCTTCGCCCGCTCCGCTGGCCTGCGGCCTTCGGGCTGGTGCGTCTCGACGAAGCGCGTGAGGGAGTCCGGCGTCACCTTCGCGCTGCGCGCCCAAAACATCACCCCGCCCGCGACGAGCCACACGGCGGCGAGGAGGGCGGCAGCTTTGATCCAGAGCGGGCGCATCGCTTATCCGAAGAGTTGGTCAAACTCTTTGTGATGGCCGATCCAGAACCATGTCACCTTATCGCCAACGCGGTGCGCGACCGCGCGGATGTCGAGGCTGGCTCGGGCTGACCAGATGTCCTGATGACCGGTGAGCTTCTTGAAGTTCAACGAATTGTGTCCTGGGCTTGAGGCGAAAAGGCGAAACGAGCGGCGCGCCGCGTCTCGTTCTTTTTCGGTGAGTCTTTCCAGGCAGCGCCAGAAAGTCGGCGTTGTCTCTGAGATCACAGCCGATCGAGATCGAGGGGTTCGCTACCCTCTGCCAGCGCTTCGCGCATGTAAGCCTCAAGCTTCGGACGCGGGCGCGGGTCGGCGAGGATGCGCTCCCAGGCCGCGTCGCCCTCGCTTTCCGGCGGAGTTTGCGAGGCCCGGTATTTGATGAAGAGCACGTAGTCGAGCACCGACGCGAGCTTCTCCGCCGGCAGGGTGGCGGATTCCTCAGCGATGCGCGTGGCGAGGTCGGAAGATGCGGTCGAGGGCATGGCGTTCAATAGCGGCGCTCACTCCGATTGTCGAACGGTGCGGCGCGTGAGTTTCCGGCGGACGAGCGCGGCCACGTCATCGAGTTCCGCGATGCGCAGCAGCAGCGCGACGGCAAAGAACACTCCGCCCGCGACAGCAATCGTGGCGCAGAGAGAGAGCGTGCGCAGCGCGAGGCCGAAGTGAGGCCAGCCTGCAAGGAGCCACGTCTGCGACGCCCAGCACACGGCGGCGAGCGCGGCGCCGGCGAGCGCGAGCTTGGCGAGTGTGATGAACATTTGCCGCGTCTCAAGCTCGCGGGTCTCGTGGCGCATCAAAATATAGAGCAGGCTAAAATTTGTGAGCGCCACTAATCCCGTGGAAAGCGCGAGCCCCCGGTGGCCGTAGCCGAGGTGGAAGGTGAAGAGCTGGTTGAGACCGTAGTTCACCGCGATCGAGAGGAAGCTCACCAGCATCGGCGTCGTGCGTTTGCCGATCGCGTAAAACGCCGGCGCGAGCACTTTGATCCCGGCGTAGGCGCACAGGCCGATCGAGTAGCACTGAAGCGCGCCGGCGGTCTGCGCGGTGTCGGCCGCGGTGAAGGTGCGCCGTTCGTAGATGAGCGAGATGATCGGCCCCGCGAGCATCGCCAGCCCGATGGTCGATGGGATGGTGAGCAAAAAGGCGAGGCGCATTCCGTGCGCGAGCACGCTGCGAAATTCCGCCGTGTTGCCCGCCGCGGCACTGCGCGAGATCACCGGCAGCGTAACCGTGCCGATGGCCACGCCGAAGATCCCGATGGGCAATTGCATGAGGCGAAAAGCGTAGCCGAGCCAGCTCACCGGCCCGTTGCCGAGATGCGAGGCGAAGTTGCCGTTGACCATTACATTCACCTGCACCGCGCTTGCCGCGATGACGGCCGGACCCATGAGAAAGAGAATCTTGCGCACGCCTTCATCGCGCCACGCAAAGTCCGGCCGGAAGCCCCAGCCCGCGCGGCGCAGCGCGGGAAATTGCACCGCGAGCTGGAGCAAGCCGCCGATGAGCACGCCGACCGACATGCCGACGAGCGAACCCGTGCCGTATTGCCGCGTGCCGAAGTGCGGATCGAGCCACCACGCGAGGCCCACGCCGCCGGCGACCGAGCCGAGGTTGAAAAATGTCGAAGCCATCGCCGGCATCCCGAAAACATTTTTTGCGTTGAGCATCCCCATCGCCAGCGCCGCGAGCGACACGAGCGCGATGAAAGGAAACATGATTCGCGTGAGCCGGATGGTGAGCTCCATCTTGCCCGGCACGTCCGCAAATCCTCCGGCCAGCAAATGAACGAGCGCCGGCGCAAACCAGATGCCGAGCAGCGTCATGGCGCTCATGAACACCGCGGTGAGCGTCGCCATCTTGTTTGCAAGCTTCCACGCCTCGCCTTCTCCGCGCCGCACGATCTTCTCCGAGAATGTCGTCACAAACGCGGTCGAGAGCGCGCCTTCGGCGAAGAGGTCGCGCAACAAGTTCGGCGCGCGGAATGCGGTGAGGTAGGCATCCATCCGCGCGCCCGCGCCGAAGAGCGCGGCGAAGATCTGTTCGCGCACCAGCCCGAGCACGCGGCTCGACATCACCGCGAGGCTCACGATGCCCGCGGAGCGTGTGCTGATCTGGTTTGGCGCGGGATCAGGCACGGGCGGCGGCCTTTCTCAGCCGGTCCATGATCGCGACGCCGAGCCCGTGCTCGGGCACTGCTTCGGCGACGATGAGATCGAGGCCGGCGTCGTCGAGCCGGCGCAACTTCGCGAAAAGCGTGGCGGCGGCTTCGCGCAGATCGCCGGTGTCGCTCAAGACCTCGACCGCATCGAATCCAGCGGGAGCCTTTCGAAAGGCGAGCGCGCCCCGGAGCGCCGCCGTCCACGCGCGGCTCTGCCAC
>JBBRXP010000115.1:0-18121 GCA_038238555.1 Chthoniobacterales bacterium
CGGGCCGCGCGCGCTCCCCTGAACGCGCCATGCCCACACCCGCCATTTCCATCGAGCGACTCACCAAGATTTACCCGATCCCTTTTCGGCGGGAGAAGGTGGTGGCGGTGCGCGATCTCTCGATGAGCGTGGAGGCTGGGCAGGTGTATGGATTGCTCGGACCGAATGGTTCGGGCAAATCCACGACGATGAAGATCGTGCTCGGGCTCGTGTCGCCGACCTCGGGCAGGACGGAAATTTTCGGGCGCGATTCGACGACGGTCGAGAGCCGCGAGGACGTGGGATTTCTGCCGGAGAATCCGTATTTCTACAAGTTCCTTACCGGCTCGGAGACGCTGCTTTTCTACGGAAAAATCTGCGGCTTGCGCGGAGCACGGCTGCGCGAGCGCGCCAGGGAATTGCTCCATCTCGTCGGCTTGGAGAATGCGGCGGACCGGCGCATCGGCGGGTACTCGAAGGGCATGCTCCAGCGCATCGGCCTCGCGCAGGCTCTGGTGCAGGAGCCGCGGCTGCTCGTGCTCGATGAGCCGACGGCGGGCGTCGATCCGGCGGGGTCGCGCGAAATTCGCGATCTCATCCTCGGCTTCAAGCAACGTGGACTCACCGTGTTGCTCTGTTCGCATCTGCTCAGCCAAGTGCAGGAAATTTGCGACCGCATCGGCATCCTGCACGAAGGCCGGCTCGTGCGGGAAGGCGCGCTCGCGGAACTCATCTCCATCGAGACGCAGACGGAGCTCATCCTGGAGAACGCGACGCCGGCGGTGCTCGCCGAAGTGCGCGCGGCTGCGGCGCGCGGCGGGGCCAGGATCGTGGAAGAGAGAAAGCCGCAAACGACGCTTGAGCGGTATTTTCTCGAAGTCACGGGGAGGGGGAATGACGAATGACGAACCAATCCAAGTCTGCGTGAAATCTCGGTGATGGAATTTCGTCATTCGTCATTCGTCATTTTCCCATGACTGCCGCACCGACCCGCCACCAGCTCTTCTCCCCCGCCCGGGTGGCCGCCATCGCGTCCAACACCCTGCTCGAGCTCGTGCGGCTGAAGGTCTTCTACTTCATGCTGCTCTTCGCGCTGCTCATCATCGGCAGTGCGGCGTTCGTGGTGAAGTTCACGTTTCAGGAGCAGTTTCAGGTGCTCAAGGATGTGTCGCTCGGCGCCATGTCCATCTTCACGTGGCTGCTCGCGGTGCTCTCGACCGCGGTGCTGCTGCCCAAGGACATCGAAGATCGCACGCTCTACACCATCCTCGCCAAGCCAGTGCCGCGCTTCGAGTATCTGCTCGGCAAATTGCTCGGCGTGCTCACCCTCCTGCTCATCGCCTCGGTGCTCATGAGCGCGCTCTTTGCCGGCGTGCTCGCCTACCGCGAGTCGCTCGCCATCGCCGACGCGCGCCGCGGCACGCCGGACGATCAACTCGCGGATGCGCTCGCCGCGATCCGCGCGAGCACTTTCCAGGTGAACCTCCTCGCCGGCATCGTGCTCATTTATTTGAAGGCTGGGCTGTGCGCGTCCTTCACGCTGCTGCTCTCGACTTTCGCGAGTTCCACCATCTTCACGATCATGGTGTCGGTGGTCGTCTATTTCATCGGCAATGTGGAAGCGGTGGCGCGCGATGCCTGGCTGGGCGAGGCCACGGTCGGATCGCTCACGAAAATTTTCCTCGCGCTCGTGGCCCTCGTTTTCCCCGACTTGCAGCTCTTTAATGTCGTCGATGACATCGCTGCGGGCGCCGCGCTGCCGCTCGCGATTTTTGCAAAAACAGCGGCTCTCGGCGTGATCTACATCGTCGTTTACTTCCTCGGCGGTTACTTTCTTTTTCAGAGCAAGGAACTATGAGGCGCGCAGTGCTGCTCGCGTTCGGCATCCTCGCTTTCGGTGCGGTGAGAGTGCCATTCGAGGCGAGACTCGCGGTGAGCCAGCGCGCGCAAGGGTTGCGCGCGGCGCGTCTCGATCTCTCGATGCGCGCTCAGCTCGGGCAGCTCGGGTTCATCGCGGCGCTCAGCGGCTTCCGCGCGATCGTCGCGGACGGTTTCTGGATTCACGCCGAGACGGCTTGGGAGCGCGTGGATTGGGCGCGCATGAAGATCGACTTCGACATCGTCACCGCCTTGCAGCCGCAATGCGTGCTTTTCTGGGAGATGGCCTCCTGGCACATGAGCCACAATGCGAGCGTGGCTGCGCTGCAAAATCAAAAGCAACCGCGCGAGGCGGTGCGGGTGCGGGCGGCGCGCGACTTCATCAAGATCGGCGAGGACTATCTGCTGCAAGGCATCGCCAACAATCCGACGAGCACAAAGCTGCACGAAGCACTGGGCCGACTCTACCGCGACAAGATGGACGATCATTGCCGCGCGGCGGACGAATTTGCGAAAGCTGCCGCGCTTCCGCGCGCGATGATGTACGTCCATCGCTTCGCGCTCTATGAACTCGCGCAGTGCCCCGGCCACGAGCGCGAGGCTTACGAAGGAATGAAGGCGCTCTTTTTAAAAAGCGAAAACGAGCATCTGCCGACGCTCCTGAAATGGCTCGGCACGCTGCAGGATAAATTGGCTGTGCCCCCGGAGGAGAGTGTTTATATTCCGCCCACTTCCGGCTTCTGACATGCGCTTTGCCATCTTCGGAGACATCCACGCCAACCTCGAAGCGCTGCAAGCCGTGATGGCCGACGCGCAACACCACGAGGTGACGCACTACGTTTGCCTCGGCGATGTGGTGGGCTACAACGCCAACCCGCGCGAGTGTGTGCAGATCGTGCGCGATCTCGAATGCCCCGTGGTAAAGGGCAACCACGACGAGCAGGCTTCGCTCACCCAGGATCTCAGCGGCTTCAATCCGCTCGCCGAGGAAGCCATCAATTGGACCCGCCACACGCTCACCGAGGAGGACAAGCAATGGCTGCGCGAGCTAAAGATGGTGCGGCAGGTGCGCGACTTTACCATCGTGCACGCCACGCTCGATACGCCGCAGAAGTGGGGCTACGTCTTCAATCAGCTCGATGCCGCCGCGAGCTTCAACTACCAGCACACGCAACTCTGCTTCTACGGCCACACGCACAGCCCGCGCGCTTACGTGCGCGAGGCGTCGGTGCGCAGCCACGCTTTCGATGTCGTGCAGCACTCCATCCACCTCGAGCCGGGCCGCAAATACTTCATCAACTGCGGCAGCGTGGGCCAGCCGCGCGACGGCGACTGGCACGCCTCCTACGTGCTCTACTCGCCCGAGCAGCAACTCGTGGAATTGCGCCGCATCGAGTACGACATCTGGACCGCGCAGGACAAGATCGTGGACGCCGGCCTTCCGCAACGGCTCGCAGACCGGCTGGCGCTGGGGAAGTGACGCAGGATGCCGGATCCTCCTGCATCCATCCTCGTCATCAAACCCAGCTCGCTCGGCGACGTCATCCACACGTTGCCGGCGGTCGCGCTACTGAAGAGGCACTGGCCCGCGGCGCGGTTGCGCTGGCTCATCAATCCGGAATGGGCGCCGCTGCTCGCGGGGAATCCGCACGTCGATGACATTGTGATTTTTCCGCGCGGCGACTTTGGCGGGCTGCGGGGGTGGGGAAAAGTTTTGCGGTGGGCGAAAGAGATCGCGGCGGAGAAGTCGGAACTCGTGCTGGATTTCCAAGGCCTCCTGCGCAGCGCGCTCATTGCGAGGCTCTGCCGCAACGGTGAAATCGTGGGACTCTCCGATGCCCGCGAAGGCGCGCGCTTTTTCTACGACCGCATCGTGGATGTGCGCGGCCGGTTGCACGCGGTCGATCGCTACCTCGCGCTCGTCTCCGCGCTCGGTGTGAAAACGGCGCGGCCGCTCGAGTGGCCGCTGCCCGCGGGCGATGCCGTGCCTGCCGTCGGCGAACCCGGTTTCGTCCTGCTCCATCCTTTTTCGCGCGGCGTCGGCAAGTCGCTCAGCGCATCGGAGGTGATCGAATTTTGCCGTGCGGTCGCGCCGCATCGAGTCGTCATCGCCGGCCGCGCGGATGCCCGGCTTCCCGACATCGCCAACGCCCTCGACCTGCTCAATCTCACCACGCTGGCCGAGCTCATCTGGCTCATTCGCCACGCGGCCTTTGTAGTCAGCGTCGATAGCGGCCCCATGCACATCGCCGCCGCGCTCACCGCGAATCTCGTCGCCATCCACACCTGGAGCGATCCGGGCAAAGTCGGCCCGTATCGCGACGATGCGTGGATTCTCAAAGACGGCGCGCTCTGCCAGCGCTCGCGATCCGTTCCCCGTATCCACATCGAGAATATGAATGGGCTCGCCATTTGGGTGCGCGAGCGCCTGACGGAATAGAGCCGTCGAATCGGAACTCCGGGGAGCGCGCGCCTCTGGCGCGCTCCCCAGCCTTCGCGTTCGAAACTCAACTGAACTCCCCAAGGTTTTCTGTTGCGACAGATTCTCAACTACTGTTGACTCCCCTCACCCTCCAAATGCCCAGCTCCAATCTCAGGCACCCACTGACTCTCGCCCGCGCCCGCTGCGGCGAACGGTTGCGCGTGGTCCACATCTGCCCGGAGTGCAAAGAATGTCTGCGGCTGCGCGAGCTGGGATTTTACGACATGGCGGAGGTGCGGAAAATTTCGGACGGCGCGGCGATGATCTGCCTGCTCATGGGCATGCGCCTGGCCATCGGGCGCGATCTCGGCGAGCACGTTCACGTCGAAAAAATTGCCGAATGACCGCCGACGACGGCGCGGTGCTGAGCGCGCTCGCGGTCGGCGAACGCGGCCGGATCGCGGGCTTCACGGCGCCGCCGGAGCAGCGTCAGCGGCTGCTCGAAATGGGGCTCACCGTCGGCGCGGAATTTGAGGTTGTGCGCTTTGCGCCGCTCGGCGATCCGATGGAGATCAAGGTGCGCGGCTACCATCTTTCGCTGCGCAAGCGCGACGCAGGCGGCGTGCGCATCGAGCGACTCTAAGGGCCATGAGCGCGCCCATCTCCGCGGCCATCGGCGAGGTCGTGCGCCACGTCGCCATCGCGGGCAATCCCAATTGCGGCAAGACCACGCTATTCAACGCGCTCACCGGCCTGCGGCAGAAGGTCGGCAACTACCCCGGTGTGACGGTGGAAAAAAAGACGGGCCGCTTTTTCGGCAGCCACGGCGAAGCGATGGAGCTGCTCGACCTGCCCGGCAGCTACAGCCTGCAAGTGCGTTCGCCGGATGAAGCAGTCGCCCGCGACGTGTTGCTCGGCCGCCTGCCCGGCACGCCGCGGCCGCACGTGATCGTGTGCGTGGTCGATGCCTCGAATCTCGAACGCAATCTTTACCTCGTCGCGCAGATGCTCGAGTTGCAAATCCCCGTGGTCGTCGCGCTCAACATGGTGGATGTCGCGGAGAAAAACGGCACCGTCATCGACCTCATGGCGCTGCGCGAAAAGCTCGGCGTTCCGGTGATCCCAACCGTCGCGACCAGGGGCATCGGCTTCATCGAGCTGCGGCAGGCCGTGTCGCGCACGCCGCTGCCCGCGCCGCCGCATTGCGCGCAGATGCCCATCGTGCTCGAACGCGAAGAGATGGCGCTCGCCCGGCAGCTCCCCGTCGCGCCCGAAGTGGCACGCGGCGAAGCGCTGCTGCTGCTCACGCTTCACGACGAAGCGCTCGATCAGCTCGTGAACCACGAGGCCGCCATCATCGCCTCCACCCGCGCCGCGCAGGACCGGCTGCGCACCGCCGGCATCGACTCGACCTCCGCACCGGTCGAAGCGCGCTACGCTTGGATCGGCCGCATCTGTGCCGCCGCGCTGCACCAGGGCGGAAGCCATCAAGCGCTCACTTTTTCCGACCGCCTCGACGCCTGGCTCACGCATCGCGTGTGGGGCTGGGTCGCTTTCGTCGGCATGATGACGCTCATGTTTTTCTGCATCTTCACCGTCGCACGCGCGCCGATGGATTGGATCGACAGCGCCGTGAAAGCCCTCGGCTCGTGGACCGGCGCGCAGCTTCCCGAGAGCGATGTGCGCAGCCTGCTCACCGACGGCATCATCGCCGGAGTCGGCGCGGTGCTCGTCTTTCTGCCGCAGATTCTCATCCTCTATTTCTTCCTCGGGATTCTCGAAGACACCGGCTACATGGCGCGCGCCGCCTTCATCATGGACCGGCTCATGTCACGTGTCGGGCTGCACGGCAAGAGCTTCATCCCGATGCTCAGTTCCTTTGCGTGCGCCATCCCCGGCATCATGGCCACGCGCACCATCGAGAATCGGAAGGACCGGCTCGTGACCATCCTCGTCGCGCCGCTCATGAGCTGCTCGGCGCGGCTGCCGGTGTATGTGCTCATGATCGCCGTCTTCCTTCCCGCGGCCGGCGCGGTGCAGCAGTCGGGGCTCATGCTCGTGATGTATCTCATCGGCATCGTCGCCGCCTTTGCGATGGCTTGGCTTTTTAAGAAGAAACTCTTCAAAGGCGACACGCCGATGCTGCTGCTCGAGATGCCGCCGTATCGGATGCCGTCCTTCCAGACCATCGTCATCCGCATGTGGGAACGCGCGGGCCTTTTCCTGCGGCGAGCGGGCACGCTCATCCTCGCGCTTTCGATTTTGCTGTGGGCGCTGTGCACTTATCCGAAGCTCGAAAACGCATCGCCCGCCGATGCGCTTGCACACAGCATCGCCGGGCGGATGGGCCACGCGCTCGAGCCCGCGATCCGTCCGCTGGGTTACGACTGGAAAATCGGCATCGGTCTCATCGGATCGTTCGCCGCGCGGGAAGTTTTCGTGAGCACCATGGCCACGGTCTATAACGTCGAGGGCGACGAAAAAGACACCGAGCCGTTGCGCGCCACGATGGCCGCAGAGAAACGCGCCGACGGTTCGCCCGTCTTCACGCCGCTGGTTTGCATCGGTCTCATGGTCTTCTACGTTCTGGCCATGCAATGCATCAGCACCGTGGCAATAGTCCGCCGCGAGACCAATTCGTGGCGCTGGCCGCTCTTTCAAATCGCCTACATGACCGCCCTCGCGTGGCTCGGCGCATTGCTCGTCTATCAAGGCGGCAAGCTCCTCGGCTTCCAATGAACCCGCTCCTCGATCACTCGTTGGTCGCCGCGATCGTCCTCGCGGCGCTAGCCTTTTTCGCCAGGCGCCTGTTGCGCCGGAAAGCAGGCGGGAAGGGATGCGGCGGCGGTTGCTGCACCGAGGCGCGGGAAAGCTCCAAACAGACGGTGGAGCGATAGAGAAAGGCACGCCCCGCTTCGCTGCGAGGAGCGGCGATCGGGCTGGCTCATTGACAGGCCGTAACCAGTCGCGGCGTAATCGGCTCTTTCATCCCGAATGCCAAAACTGAAAAAGCGCCGCCGCAAATTCCTCATTGCCCTCGCGCTCCTCGTTGTTTTGGGCGGCGGCTTTACCTTCTACTACTCACGCAAATCCGACGACATCATCGCCGTCACCATCGACAAAGTCGCGCGCCGCGACCTCACCGAAATCGTCGTTGCCAATGGCCGGCTCAAACCCGCCACGCAAGTGCTCATCAGTTCCGAAGTCGCCGGTGAGATCATCGACCTGCCCGTCATCGAGGGGCAGGCGGTGAAAAAAGGCGCCCTGCTCGTGCAGGTCAAACCGGACAACTACCAGGCGAGCCGCAACTCGGCGGAGGCGAGCTACCAGATCGCGCTCGGCAGCGTGAGCCAGGCCGAGGCCGAGTTGGAAAAGGCGCAAGCGGATTTCAGCCGCGACGTCGCGCTCTCGAAAATCCGGCTGATCCCCGAAAAGGAAATGCACGACATGAAGACGGCCCTCGATCTGGCGCGGCTGCGGCTCGCCAATGCGAAGCATCAGGTCGATCAAGCCCGCTTTGTCCGCGACAAGGCGGATGACGATCTTTCTAAAACGAAGATCACTGCGCCGATCGACGGGACCGTCGTGCGCCTTCTTTCGCAGCTAGGCGAGCGCGTCCTCGGCACGTCCTTCAATGTGGGCACCGAGATCATGACCATCGCCGATCTCGAAGCGATGGAAGCGCGCGTGGATGTGAGCGAGATCGACGTCGTGCTCATCCAAGCCGGCCAGCACGTGCGGATGGATGTCGATGCGTTTAAAGATCGCAAATTCAGCGGCACCGTTACCGCCATCGCCAACGCTTCGCGCACCTCGGGCGCCAGCGCCAGCGGCGGCGGTGGAGGTTCGAGCGCCGCGTCCGCCTCGCAGGACGCGCCGAAGTTCGACGTGCGCATCCGCATCGACGACAAGGAGGCCTTTCGCCCCGGCATGAGCGTGACGGCGGAAATCGAAACCCGCTCGCGCAAGAACGTGTTGAGCGTGCCGATCCAGGCCGTCACCACGCGCCTGCCGAAAGGCGCGACGAAGCCGAGCGAGGTCGTCTTCCTCCACGAGGGCGATCACGCGAAGCAGGCGGCGGTGAAGTCCGGCATCAGCGACAACGATTACTTCGAGATCCTCGAAGGTCTCAGCGAAGGCCAACCCGTCATCACCGGCGGATACAAGGCGGTGGCGAAGGACCTCGAAGACGGGAAGAAGGTGAAGCTCGGCGACGCGAAGAAGGACGCGAAGTGAGCCTCATCCATCTCGACGCGATCTGCCGCAGCTACGACATGGGCAGCGAGACCGTGCATGCGCTGCGCGGCGTGTCGCTCGACATCGCGCGCGGCGAATACGTCGCGATCATGGGCCCGTCCGGCTCGGGCAAATCCACGCTCATGAACGTGCTCGGCTGCCTCGATACGCCCAGCTCCGGCGCCTACGAACTCAACGGCAACAACGTGGGCGAAATGGACGACGACGCGCTCGCCGACATCCGCAATCGCGAGATCGGTTTCGTCTTCCAGACCTTCAATCTTCTCGCCCGCTCGAGCGCGCTGCGGAATGTCGAACTCCCACTCGTTTATGCCGGCATCGATCCGGACGAACGCCGCGAGATCGCGCTTGGCGCGTTGCGCGACGTCGGCCTCGCCGATCGCGTGAGTCATCGTCCAAACGAAATGTCCGGCGGCCAGCGCCAGCGCGTCGCCATCGCCCGCGCGCTGGTGAATCGCCCCTCGATCCTCCTCGCCGACGAGCCCACAGGCAACCTCGACAGCCGCACCGGCATCGAGATTCTCGAACTCTTCGATGCGCTCTGCGCGAAGGGCCACACGCTCATCGTCGTGACGCACGAGGAGGAAGTCGCGCGCCACGCCCGCCGCATCGTTCGGATTCGCGATGGGCTGGTGGAAAGCGACACGCGCTCGCATGAAACTGCGCACTGAATTCGTCGAGGGTCTGCGCATCGCGGGCGAGGCGATCCGCGGCAACCTCCTGCGCTCCGTGCTTACCACACTCGGCATCGTCATCGGCATCGTCACCGTCACCTTGATGGCCACCGCCATCCAGGGTCTCGACCAGTCTTTCAGCCAGGCGATTTCCTTTCTCGGCGCCGATGTGCTGCACGTGGACCAGCGCGAATGGTTCATCGACTCCGACGTGAAGTGGGACGCCGCGCAGCGCCGCAATAAAATTACGCTCCAGCAAGTCCGCGCCGTCGAGCGCGGTCTCGATGGCGTGCTCGGCGTCGCGCCCGTCGTCATGAATCAAGTCCCCGCAGTGCATTACAAAGACCGCAGCTCCAGCGTGGTGATGCTCATCGCGACGAGCGACCAATACCTCACGACCAGCGGCATCACGCTCTCCGCCGGCCGGTTCATGACCAAGGCCGAAGCCGATGGAAACCGCGACGTGTGCGTGATCGGCGCCGACATCGCGGAGAAACTTTTCGTTCATGAATCGCCGCTCGGAAAACGCCTTTATGCGACCAGCGAAGCCCTCGAGGTGATCGGCGTCATCGACCGGCGCGGCACCGTGCTCGGCCGGCTCAATCTCGACAGCCAGATCATCATCCCGATCCGCAAAATGTTCACCAGCTTCCTCTGGAGCCCGAGCTGCATCATCGACGTGAAAGTCGGCGACCCCGCGCGGCTCGACGCCGTGCGCGAGGAACTGCGCGGCCTGCTCCGCAAGATCCGCCGCGTAGCGCCTGGCCGGCCCGACGACTTCGCGATCAACCAGCAGGAAGAGCTGCTCGATCGCTTCCGCAAAGTCTCCGGCGTCATCGCCACTTCGGGCTTCTTCATCACCGGCCTGTCGCTCTTCGTCGGCGGCATCGGGATCATGAACATCATGTTCGTCTCCGTGGTCGAGCGCACCGCCGAGATCGGCCTGCGCAAAGCGCTCGGCGCGCGGCGGCGCACCATCCTGCTGCAGTTCCTCATCGAAGCCGCGAGCGTGGCGCTCATCGGCGGCGTCATCGCGCTCCTCATCGCGCGCGGGTTGGTGGAAGTCGGGAAGCAATTTCTCGCCACGCTCGCGCTCTCGCCCGGTGTCGTGCTGCTCGCGCTGGGCGTCGCGCTCGCCACCGGCATCGTCTCCGGCTTTCTCCCCGCGTGGCGCGCCGCGCAGATGACGCCGGTGGAGGCTCTGCGCAATGAATGAATGAAACGCGCGTCGATCGAACTCCGCGAGAGCATCCGCATGGCGCTCGAATCCATCGCCGCGCACAAGCTGCGCTCGGCGCTCACGCTGCTCGGCGTGCTCGTCGGCGTCTTCTCAATCATCCTCGTGATGACCGCGATGCGCGCGATGAAAAACAAGATCGAAGGCGAACTCGGACAACTCGGCGGGCAGACCTTCGTTATCCAGCGAATGCCCGGCGCATACTTCGGCGGCCCCGAGGGCTTCGTGAAATTCTGGCGCCGAGAGCCGATCACGCTCGCACAAGCGCAGGCGTTGCAAGCCAAAGCCACGCTCGCCGCGCACGTGGGCCTGCGCTCTTCGCTCATGGGCGGCGTCGAGCTCTCTTCGCCCTACGCCAGGACACCGCCAAACGTGCAGCTCGAAGGCGCCACGCCCGAGGTCTTCCCCGCCGCAAACTGGAACATCCTCGAAGGCCGCGCGCTGATCGAGAGCGACGTCGCCTCCGCGCGCGACGTGTGCGTGCTCAGCGAAAGCGCCGCGCAGGCGCTCTTCCGCCACGGGTCCGCGGTCGCCCAGCGCATCAAGTATGCGGCGCTCACCTTCACCGTCGTCGGCGTGCTCCAGCAGGCCGCGTCGAGCGGCGACGATCGCGGCCTCTCCGTCATCCCGCTCACCACGGGGCTCAATCGTTTTGGCCGGCACCACGATATTTCCATCATGGTGCAGGCGCCCACGCCCGCCGCCTTCAGCGAGACGATGGAGCAATGCCGCGGAGCACTGCGCGCGATTCGCAAAGTGCCGCCGGGAAAGGAGGAGGACTTCGAGATGGTCTCGAGCGATTCGATGATCGAGCAGTTCCAGCGCGTCACCTTCGCCGCGCGGACGGGGCTGGCCGTCGTCAGTTCCATCGCGCTCATTGCAGCGGGCATTGGCATCATGAACATCATGCTCGTGAGCGTGACCGAGCGAACGCGCGAGATCGGCGTGCGTCGCGCGCTCGGCGCCAAGCGGCGCAACATCCTCATCCAGTTCCTCGTCGAAGCCGTGGTGCTCTGCGAGATCGGCGGCGTGCTGGGCGTCGTCTCCGGTCTGCTCGGCGCCAATGCGCTGGCAATCTACCTGCTGAAACTCCCGCCCGCCTTTCCCGCAGACTGGGCGCTCATCGGCCTCGCGATCTGCTCGCTGGTCGGAATGGTCTTCGGCAGTTACCCGGCATATAAAGCCGCGCATCTCGACCCGATCGAAGCGCTGCGGCACGAGTGAATCGCAGATTTTTTATCCTAAAAACGGAGTTGGGATGTAACCGCGAATGGACGCGAATGGACGCGAATCGAGGAGATGACGGCTGGGGAGCGGAAGAAACGACTCTAACATAACAACTCTCAACATCGAATGAGGCACCCGCTCGGGGAAGGATGCGGAGTTCGACGGCGTCTTTCGACGCTCGGAGTTGTGAACCATCCACAGATCACCAGTCACCATTCACGATCCTTGCGCCAGTCTCGGGAATGGTGCATGTCCCGCCCGTGTCGAATTTCGCAGCCATTTTGAATCCTCTTCCCCTGGCTCGCGCACTGACGTGCTGGGTGTTTGCGATGCTCTTCTCTCATCCCGCGCGAGCTTCCGATCCCGGATCTTTTTTGGAGAAACATTGCTACGACTGCCACGACGCAGACATGCACAAGGCCGGGCTGGAGCTCGACTCGCTGAGCCGCGATCTGAGCAAACCCGACAATGTCCGCCGCTGGGAGGAAGTCTATGAGCGCGTCGCCGCCGGAGAGATGCCGCCGCCGAAACGCAAGGCTCAGCCCGCGCCCGCCGAGCGCGCCGCTTTCGCCGAGTCCCTGAAACAAACTCTGCTGGCCGGAGAAAAGCAGCGCCGCGCGGCCGATGGGCGCGTGATGTTGCGCCGACTCAATCGCGAGGAATACGAGAACACGATGCACGATTTGTTTGGCATCGACGTGGACCTCAAAGATCTGCTGCCCGAGGACGCCACCGCGCAGGGCTTCGATAACATCGGCGAGGCGCTGAGCATGTCGTCGGTGCTGCTCGAGCGTTATCTCGAAGCGGCGGACGCCGCGCTCGATGCCGTGCTGGTGAAGGGGCCGCGGCCGGAGACCAGGAAATGGCACGTCACGCTCATGCCGCAGAACGTCAAAAAGGACGACTTTCACTTCCGCGGCGGCGTGCGCGTGCTGCCGGACGAGACCATTGTTTTTTTTAACTCTCAAGGTTTTCAGCCCATCTCGCTCGAGCAGTTCCGCGCGCCGGTCGAGGGCCGTTATCGCTTCCGCGTGAGCCAGTATGCTTACCAAAGCGCGGGCAAGCCGCTGGCCATCGCGTGGTATGTCGGCTCCCGCGACGGCCGCGCTCGCGCCGGGCATCTCATCGGCCACTTCGATGTGCCGCCGGACCAGCCCGCGGTGGTGGAATTCATCGAGAAAATTCCCGCGAAAGCTTCGATCAAACCGATGCCTTACCGGCTCGGCTCCCGCGACCTCAAAGACTCGACGGGTTATCAAGGCCCGGGCGTGGCCGTGCAATGGATCGAAGTCGAAGGCCCTCTCATCGAATCGTGGCCGCCGGTGGGATACAAGCGGATGCTGGGTGACGTGAGCATCGAGAAAGGCACGCTCGCCGACGCGGAGAAAGCGCTGCGCAACCTCGCGCCGCGCGCCTTTCGCCGGTCGATCGCAAAGGAAGACATCGCGCCGTATCTCGCGCTGGTGCGCACCGCTCTGGATGCGAAGAAGCCTTTCGACGAGGCGTTGTGCGACGGGATCAAGGGGATGTTGTGTGCCCCGGATTTTCTCTTTCTCCGCGAGCCGGCCGGCCCGCTCGACGAATTCGCGCTCGCCTCGCGGCTCTCGTATTTTCTGTGGACCTCGCTGCCCGACGACGCCCTGCTGGCCTCGGCGCGGGAAGGAAAACTCAAGTCCGCGCTGCACGCGCAGGTAGAACGGATGCTCGACGATCCGAAGTCGCGGCGCTTCGTGGAAAATTTCAGCGGCCAGTGGCTGGGGCTGCGCAACATCGAGGCCACCACGCCGGACAAGAAGCTGCATCCCGATTTCGACGAGGCCCTGCAGACGGCGATGGTGCAGGAGACGCGGCTCTTCTTCACCGAACTGCTCGAGCACGATCTGAGCGTGCGGAACTTCGTGCAGTCGGACTTCACGATCCTCAACGCGCGGCTCGCCGAGCTCTACCGCATTCCGGGTGTGAGCGGCTGGCAGTTCCGCAAAGTCGCGCTGCCCGCCGAGTCGCATCGCGGCGGCGTGCTGTGCCAGGCGTCCATTTTGAAAATCACCGCAAACGGCACCACCACCTCGCCGGTGATCCGGGGAAACTGGGTGCTGAAAAACATCCTCGGCAAACCCATGAAACCGCCGCCTCCCAACGTGCCCGCCCTCGAACCGGACATCCGCGGCGCCACCACCATCCGCGAGCAAGTGACCAAACATCGCGCCAACGAAACGTGCGCCACTTGCCACGACAAGATGGACCCGCTCGGCCTCGCGCTGGAGAACTTCGACATCATCGGTCAATGGCGGACTAACTACCGCGTGCCGCAGATGAGCAGTAACAACAAACAGAACGAACTGCGCGTGGCCAGTTACAAGCCCGGAGCCGCGGTCGATGCGACCGGCACGCTGGCGAGCGGCCAGACTTTCAAGGACATCGACGAGCTCAAGAAGCTGCTGCTAGCCGACAAGGATCAAGTCGCGCGCTGCATCGCCGAGAAACTCCTGACTTACTCCACCGGCGCCGGCATCACCTTTGCCGACAAGATCGTGATCGAAAACATCCTCAAACAAACCGCCGCCAAAGACCACGGACTGCGCACGCTGGTGCACGCGGTGGTGGAGAGTTACTCCTTCGGTAATAAGTGATGGAGCGCGGACGGCCCCGTCCGCCGGTGCGCAAGCCGCGAGCAGGGCGAGGCCGCTCGCGCTCCATCGCAATTTTTCCCAATTTCCCCCGATGAGCGATGAACGTTGGATCCCATTTCGTTCGCAAACTGAAGGCCGGGAAAGTAAAGTCGGGGCGATGAATCTCGCCGAAATCGAAGCGCAAGTGCTCGCACTTTCGGAGGAGGAGCGCGTGGAGTTCGCCACTTGGTTTCACCGCAACGAATGCAAAATCCTGCCGCCGCCGCTTGATGATGGCGAAGACGAGAAAGGCGATGTCAGCGAAGCCATGAAGGCTGAACTCCTCCTGCGCAAACAAGAGTACTTCGACCACCCGGAGCGGTTCATCCGCTTTGAGACTGACGAGGAGTTGCGCGCGTGGATGGAGGAGATCTGCCGTGAAGCCAAGGCCCGAGTTTCATCCACTGGTTCGGTTTGATCTGCTGGAAACTTTCGCCTGGTATGAATCGGAGCAGCGGAATTTGGGCGGCAGATTCATGCGCACGGCGACTTCCCGCTTCGAGCGGCTGCCGCGCGAGGCGTGGCTCTATCGTCCTCGGTTTTCCGACATCTGGCGCATGAATCTGCGCGCGTTTCCTCACGGCATTTTTTACTTCCTTCAAGCCGACACGGTCATCGTGGTCGGAGTGCTGCACGCCGCGCGCGACAGCGAAGCGGAACTACGCCGGCGCCGGGAACTCTATGGCTGACGCCATATGCGAGGACGCACCGTAGCTCGATGGGAGAAAGATCGACATCCGCCCCGGCCGCGGGGGTAGCTTGCTTCACGAACCTTTGGCTCCTTCCCTCACGCCCGGAAAGTCCTTTTCGCCAAATGACCGAGGTACACTTATGCAGAAGAAACTCCTTCAAATTACCCACGCCGTTTTTGCGGCCCTGCTCCTGTTATTGCCGGTGGCAAAGGCCAACGCTTTTGGACAAACCTTTTGGAAGAACACCTCGCTCGGCGATTGGTTCATCGAGGCCAACTGGTTGGCCGTTCTCCCCGATGCGAACACCGATGCCATCATCGCTAACGGCGGCACCGCGCTCATCACTGCTCCAGGCGCGCAGGCGCAGAATATTTTCCTCGGCGTCGTCACGAACAAAGGCAGCACCGGGACATTGACCATCGCCAAGCCCGGTGTCGGATCGCCCGGCAGCCTGACGGTGGGTAATGCGATGTTCATCGGAAGATCAAGCTCGGGCGTCGTGGCAACGGGGACATTGGGCGTCTCCGGTGGCGCCGGCCTCACCACACAAGGGCCTGATGGGATTCAAGTCGCTGCTTATGCGAACGGACCTTTTGGCTATGTGACGGTGACCGATCCCGGCTCTTTCATCAGCAGCGCGCGACTTACTCTCGGTAACGATACCGGACACGCGACGCTCAATGTCCAGAATGGAGGGCAACTCTACAGCGGAGACGCGTCGATCGCTGGGACGCCGTTCATCGCCGGAGGCAGCTCGACCACTGGTTCGGCCACTGTCACGGGGGGCGACCTCGGCGTGGACGATTAGCAACGCCACGGCTCTCAACGTGGGCTATCTCGGCAACGGATCACTCACGATCTCCAACGGCGGCACACTCTTCTCCGCCAACGCTACCATCGGAACGCTGCCGGCTCGAACGGCACGGCGACCGTGACCGGAGCCGGCTCGTTTTGGGACGCATCTAGCGGAGTCATTTATGTCTCTGGCAGCGGCGACACCAGCGCGAGCGGCGGTGCCGGCGCCCTGCACATTCTCAGTGGCGGCCAGGTCAAGGCAACGTTGCTGAAGGTCTTCCAGCCCGCCTTCGTTGAGATCGACAATGGCTCAACCAGCGTGCCCGGATTGATCGCTTCGGGCGATGAACCGGCGCACGCTGCGGGCGGCAGCTTTGGCGACATTGCCATCGGTAACACGGGCACTGGGCGCATGGAGATACGCAGTGGCGGCGCCGTCGCCAATCGCCGGGGTTTTATTGGGGGGAACGCCGGCTCGGAGGGCGCGGTGCTCGTGACCGGCTCCGGCGCGCAGGTGTCGGATTGGCAAAACACCCGGCTCGGTCTGGGTCGGCAATTCGGGCAACGGGACGCTCGAAGTGCGCGACGGCGGCTACGTCAGCAGCGATGGGAATGGCTACATCGCCTTTAGCACCAATACGACTGGATACGCGGTCGTCAGCGGCCCGGGTTCGACCTGGAGCATGGCCGTGAATCTTTACGTGGGCGGAAATGGAGCTGCGCCAGGCGGTAGCGGCCAATTGCAAATCGATACCGGCGGCACGGTGAGCGCGGCAGCGACGACAATTTACAACACTGGATTCCTAATGCTCGGGGGCAGTCCGATTCTCGACAGCCCGCTCACCTTTCTCGGCGGCTCCATTCAAATGGTTGGTAACACGACTTTCACGAATAGCTTCACCCTCGGAGCGGGCGGTGTTCGCGTTTACACAAATTTCTTCGACTCCACCTTCGGCGGAGTGATCTCCGGCGCCGGCGGCCTGGACAAGCCGGTAGCTTCACCATCGGACCAGGCACACTCACTCTTACTCGAAGTAACACCTACACGGGCGGCACCACTCTCTCCGCTGGCAGGCTTCTAACCAATAACACCAGTGGCTCGGGCACGGGGAACGGCGCGGTCACAGTCAATAGCAGCGCTGTGCTCGGGGGCACGGGCGCGATCAGTGGTCCTGTTACGGTTAACTCAGGTGCAAGTCTCCTGGGCGGTAATGGTGCGACGGCGAGTGGCGCTCTTAGTGTGGCAAACAATCTGACCCTCAACTCCGGCGCGAACATTCTACTCGTCCTCGGCGCCAACGGGGCCCATTCCAGTCTTGTCCGCACTGGGGGAACCTGGACCTTTGCCAGTAATCAACGCTTCAGCTTCATCAACGGCGGCGCGCAGCCTGGGTTCTACGATAACATCATCACCGGCCTGGCGGGCGATCCGGGGACGGAGGCATCCTGGACAATCAACACCTTCGGTTTCGTCGGCACCTTCAGTTATGACGGCGCGGGTAACATCGATCTCAACCTCACTGCCGCCCCGGCCCCGCCGCCGCCGCCGCCGAATTGCACCTGGACCAATGCGGCAGTGTATCCGATTCCCGTTGTGGATAACGGCGCGGCGACCGTGGGCGCTACTCTCTACAGTTTCGGCGGTGTCAGTAACGGCGCGCTCGTTGCGAACGCTTATAAGTTCGATGGCACGACCTGGACTCCGATTGCACCTTTGCCGCAAGCCTTGTCGAAACCGGCGGTCGTCTCCGACGGCACATCTGCTTACATCATCAATTGGAGCCAGCGCTTCGGGCAATTCAGTCAGCACTCTCTACCGCTATAATCCAGGGAGCAATACTTACACGACACTGGCAGCCTCCAGTGTTGCCACATGGAGTGCCGCGGAGGTTTTTTTGAATGGACAGATTTATAAGATCGCGGGCTACGTCATTACCGGCAGCGGGAGTAGCTTTGTGGGTTCCAATGCGGTCGAAATATATGACATCGCCAGCAATACCTGGTCGCCCGCTGCAAATTATCCCTTGAGCCTGGGCTGGGTCTCGGCTTTTACGCAGAACGGTTTTGTTTATGGCGCGGGAGGAGTGGATCCCGCGTCCGCCGCTACAGCTAAAACTTATCGTTACACCCCGGGTACTAATACCTGGTCGGACGGAGCGATTGCCGATCTGCCCGCGACGCGCTGGGGCGCGGCCTATGTCCGTTACAACGGCCTGCCCGTGCTCGTGGGCGGGTATGTGAGCGATACGATTTCGGTTTCCGCGATTACTTGGGACGCGACCAGCAATACC
>JBBRXP010000116.1:0-18067 GCA_038238555.1 Chthoniobacterales bacterium
AGGGCAGCGGCGCCTCGAGCGCGGTGGTGAAAACGTTGTAATTGAAGCTGGCGGAAAGCTGCCGGCTGGAAGCTGCGGCGGCGTGTGCGCGTGAGCCGTCGAGGTGCAGGAGCGCGGCAGCGACCGAGGCAGCGGCGGCGACAAGGAGGAGCGATGGAGTGGTGATTTTTATGGAGATGGGTGTTGGAAACTTATGGTTGCGCGAGGCGAAAGAAGCGGCCCGCGCCCGCGGTGCTGACGGTGACGGTCTTCTGTCCGCCGTTCGTGACGATGGCGCGCGCGGAGGACGTCCACGTCGCGAGGTCGGCGCTCTCTTGTAAAATCCAGCCGGCGCTCGAGGCAGGCCACGAGAGCACCATGACGTGGGCGCCGGCCGCGCCACGGGCGGCGGCGAGCGGCGGGAAGGCGCTGAAGTTTGCCACCAGCGCGCGATTGGCCGCGGCGGGGAACGTGTAATCCAGATCGATGCTCACGACCGTGCCGCCGACGGTCCAGTTCACGAATCCGTAACCGGGATTTGGGAAAGCCGAAACGGTGACGGCAGCGCCGAAAGCATACGCGCCTTCGCCAGCAGTCGTACCATCCGCCGCGGGCGCGGAGCTCGTGGTGATAGTCGCGCCTGTCGTCGAGAGGAAGTGCGCGACCAGCGCGCGATTGCCGGTGGCGTCGAAGGTGTAGCTCGCGGCGGTGCTCACGACCGCGCCGTTGTCGGTCCAGTTGCTGAAGCTATAGCCAGCAGCCGGGAAGGCTCTCGCCCTGGCACGGTCGCCGGTCTTGTAGATCGCGCTGTTCATTTCCGTGGTGCCGCCGACACCGGGCGATGAGCCGGTGCTGACGACGAAAGCCTCGTCGAATTTCGCCGTCAGCGTGCGATTGCCCGCGACGGTGAAGGTGTAGCTCGAGGGCGTGCTCACCGTCGAGCTGCCCTCCTGCCATCTGGCGAAGGCGTAGCCTGGATTCGCAGCCGCCACGACCGTCGCGCTCGCGCCGCTCAAGTAGTTGCCGCCGCCGCTCGTGCTGCCTCCCGCGGCGGGGCTGGAGCTGGTCGTGATCGTCTCCGGCGTGCCGGCGACGAGGAAGCTTGCGACGAGTGTTTGGTTTGCCGTGCTGGTGAAGGTGTAGCTCGCGGCGGTGCTCACCTCCGAGCCGCTCACGGTCCATCTCAAAAAGAAGTAATCCGCGTTCGCCGTCGCGTTGACGGTCGCACTCGAGCCGCTCACATACGCGCCGCCACCGGTCGTCATGCCGCCCGCTGATGGAGAGGCGCTGGTGCTCACGGTGAAGGTCGGGAGGTTCGTGAAATTGGCGACCATCACGCGGTCCGCCATCGCCACGAACGTATAACTCGCGCTCGTGCTCACCACCGCGCCGGCTTCGGTCCAGTTCGTGAAAGCGTAGCCCGCATTCGCCGCCGCCACGACCGTGACGCTGGCGCCATTATCTTTCACGCCTCCGCCGGTCGTGCTGCCGCCCGCCGCGGGCGCGGCGCTCGTGCCAATGCTGCGCTGCGGGACATCGACGATGAAGTTCGCGACCAGCGAGTGGTTCACGTCGATCGTGAAAGTGTAGCTCGCGCTGGTGCTCACGATCTTCCCGTCGTCGGTCCAATTCATAAACCGGAAGCCAGCCGCCGCCGTGGCATTGACGGTCACATTCGAGCCGGGGGCAAAGGAGCCGTCGCCGGTGGTCGTGCCCGTGTCGAGCGGCGATGCCGTCGTGTCCACGAGGCTTGCCGGCGGCAGATCGGCGTCCGCCGCGGCGATGCGCAGCGTATAGTTTCTTTCGACATCCGGGTTCACGCCGTCGGATGCGGCGATCTTGAAAATGAACTCCCCACTCGCGGTCGGTGCGCCCGCGAGGACGCCCGTCACTTCATCGAACGTCATGCCCGGCGGCAGCGCGCCCGCGAGCGTAATCGTGGCCGGCAGCGCGCCCAGCACCACCACGGTGCGCGGCGTGTAGGCCGTGTCCACTCGCCCCTCGCTCACGTGCTCGATGAGCCCGAGCGCGCCCTCGACATCCACCGCCGCCATCTGCGCGCCGGAGTATTCGCCCACTACCACCACCGCCGAGTAATCCGTCTCCACGCCATGCACCCTCTGCGCGCTAATGCCGTGCAAACTGTCCGCGCCCACCTTGTCTGCCAGCGCTTCGCCCGTCGCGGCATCGAGCGGCCCCACGTATTTGAAAAACTCGTAGCGGCGCGTGACCACCTCGTCGCCGTTCGCGAGCTCTTCCGCCGCGGCGTTGCGTTTTCCATGCAGCCCGCCATTGGCCGCGCCAAAGTCCTTCTGCAAAAGCGCCCAATCGACTTCCACCTCATCGGGCTCGCCGTTGCGCCAGTTCTTGTCGTTCGCATCCGCCGGATCGTCGGAGACGAGGTCGCGCAGCTTCACCTTGCGATTGTTGTGCGTGGCGGTGCGAATTTCCTTCACCCAAACCGCCGGCCCAAACTGCACCGCCGGCGGTTCCGGCGGCTCTGGCGGATCGATCGCAGCCTGCACCTGCCCCACTGCGCCCGCCGCAGGAGGGTAGTAGGTAAACGTCGGCGTCGAGACCTGCACCGCGCCCCCGAAGACGAGCGCGCCCGCCCCATCGTCGATGAGCCAGTGGTAGCCCACCGCGCCGACTGCCACGCGATAGCCCACGCCGAAATGCTCGCCGCCGAAGTTCACATTCGGGTCCGTGAACATGTGCCCATTGGTCGGCGTGATCGGCGCGCTCGGGATCGCCGTATAAGCCGCCCACGAGCCATTCGCGTTCTTCTTGCTCTCCCAGCGGATCACGCACTTCGGGTGGCCCGGCACCGAGTTGTCCTCGGTGATGTTGCAGACGCCGTAGTGATTGTAGTTGTAGGTGTAGGTGATGTCCGTGCTGTGGCAATCCTCGATCTCGATCTCAAATCCGTGGCACTCCACGCCGGTGTCATTGACCGTGTCGAAGTTATTGATGCTGCCGTAAGCGATGCTCGCCTTCGCCGCCGGAGCGCCAAGCACGAGGCCGCACAGCGCGGAGAGGAGGAGCGAAAACGCGCGCGGCACGGGCGCCGGCTGGCAATTGGAAGTGGTGGTCATGGCGGCACAGGAAGCTTTTCGTTTAGCCGCCGCAAACCGCGAAGCGTAACGGTCCTGTTACGATTGATCTCAAGCGCCCATCGCCAGTTGCAGAAGACCGGCTAGCATCGCAATGCCATGCGCATTCTCGTGATCGAAGATGAACCCGAGCTCGCCCGGCACGTCACCCGGGCTCTGACGCGCAACGGGCATGGCGTGAGCGCGGCGCACGATGGCAATGCCGGCCTGAACGCGGCGCTCGACCATCCGCCCGATCTGCTCGTGCTGGATTTGAATCTGCCGAGCCTCGACGGGCTCAGCGTTCTCGCGCGGCTGCGCAAGGCGAAGGTGGCGACGCGCGTGCTCATCCTCACGGCGCGCGGCGATGTGGAGCACCGCATCAAAGGGTTGAAGGCGGGGGCGGATGATTATCTCACGAAACCATTTTCGATGGATGAGCTGATTGCGCGCGTCGAGGCGCTCGGCCGACGCGGCGGCACACCCGCGACGGATCTCTTCGATGTGGGCGACCTGCACATGGATGTCCATCATCGGCAGGTCAGTCGCGCGGGTCAGGCCATCGCGTTGTCGCCGCGCGAATTCGATGTGCTGCAAATGCTCATGCAGGAGCCAGCGCGTGTGTTCTCGCGCACGGAACTCTGCGAGCGCGTATGGCAGCGCGATCACGAATACGACACGCGCACCGTGGAGATTTTCATCGCGCGGCTGCGCAAGAAAGTGGACGCCAGTTTTGCGGCGCCGCTCATCCACACCATTCGCGGCATTGGTTACACCGTTCGGGTGCCGCAATAGCGGACTCGCACGGTCGCTTTCCGGCCGGCGCGACGATGCTACAGTTTGCGCTCCCATGCGCCTGTCTCCGCAGCTCATTTTGGAAACACTGATTTATCCACGGAAGACACGAAAGCAGCGGAGATTTGCGAAATTCCAAGAGCGTGGCGCAGGCATCCCTGCCTGCAGTGGCTGGCTGCGCTGCAGGCAGGATGCCTGCGGAACTACCGCAGGCTGGAAGCCTGCGCCACGCAGCACGCTCCACGCGCCTTCCATCCCGACAACCAATGGACTTATGACCCCTCCATCCGTGAGTTCTTTTCCGTGGCTTCTGTCTCTTCCGTCCACTCCAGTCCGATTTATTCCGCGGCTCGTTTTCATGTTTGTCTTCGCATCACTCCCCTGCTCCACCCGAGCGCAAGCCGTGGTGGAAGGCCGCGTCACGCTCCCCAAATCGCGCGGCGCGCCGGTCATGAACAAACGCTACGAGATCGTTTCCAAAGGCGGAGTGCTCGCGACCAACCCGCCGCTTGCGGTGGTGTATTTGGAAGGGCCTTTCGCGAGACCGAGCGCGGCGCCGACGAAACAAATCGCGCAGAAAGACCTCATGTTCGTGCCCGCGCTTTTGCCGGTGCAGGTCGGGACGAAAGTGGAGTTTCCAAATCTCGACGACACGTTTCACAACATCTTTTCTTACTCGGCCCCGAAGCGTTTTGACCTCGGCCGTTATCGCCCGGAGGAGCGGCCGATCCCTTTGCAAGTCTTCGACAAACCCGGCCTCGTGACGCTGCGCTGCGACATCCACGAGCACATGCGCGGACTGGTGCTCGTACTCGATACGCCGAATTTCGTGATGACGGACGCAGACGGCCGATTCCGGCTGAGCGGGTTGCCCGCGGGGCGCTTCACCTTGAAGGCGTGGCTGAGCAGCCAGACGACGCTCGAGCGGCCCGTGGAGTTGAAGAGCGGCTCGACGCTGCGCGTGGATTTTCCGTGAACGCTGACGCGCAGAACTCCGGCGTCGCGAGGTTCCGCGCCAGGCTTCTCGTCGCGATGGCGCTGCTTGCGCTCGCGATCACGGGCTGCGGTCTTTTTTTCGCGCAGCGGAAAGTCGCCGCGGAGACCGAGCACGATTTGCAGCGCGACTTCCAGGCTGAGCTCGCGTCGCTGCACAGCGTCCAGGAAGTGCGCCACGCTGCGCTGGCCGAGCGGTGTCGCGTGCTCGTGCGCCGGCCGCGGATTCATGCCGCGCTCGAAGACAACGCGCTCGATCTTTTGTATCCGAGCGCGCAAGACGAATTGCGCGACGTGATGGACGAAAAGGACGCCCCCGACGAGCCCCTGGCGCGCGTGTTGCACGCGCGATTTTACCGCTTCCTCGATGCCGCGGGCCGGGTGATCCCGCCGCCGAACGCATCGGAGATCGGTGAGCTCCGGCCCGATCAAGAAGCGCGGCTCGCGCTGCCGGGCACGCTGGACAGACAGCAGATCGGCTACCTCGTGCACACATTGCCAAACGCCGGCGAGAGCGTGGACGAAGTGATCGCGATGCCGATTTTTTCCAGCGAAACGGGCGACGTTATCGCGGCGCTCGTGCTCGGCTTCAAACCGATCGAACTCGGCGGCGAGCGCGGAACCCGCGGAATGAAAAGCGGCATCTGGCTCGGCGGCGCACTGCACCTGCCGAAGCTTGGGCACTCGGCGCGCATGGCGATCGCGGCAAAGTTCAACCGCGCTCTCGGCGCATCAACGGGCGCGAGCAGTTTCGATCTCGATTTCGACGGCACCCGGCACCGGCTCTTTTTCAAGCGGCTCAATCCCGATTCCCTTTTTCCGCCCGCTTACGAAGTCTGTATTTATCCGCTCACGGCGTTGCTGGCGCGAGAGGGAGAACTTCGCTGGCAGGCCGCTCTCGCCTGCGCGGCACTGCTGCTCGGCGGCGTGGCCGTGAGCCATTTCCTCGCCGGGCTTCTCTCGGAGCCGGTCGAAAAACTGGCGATCGTTTCGGCGGAAGATCGCGCGCAACGCGCCCGCGCGGAGGCCGAGCTCGAGCGCTCCGCGCGCTTCTCGGCCGACGCTTCGCATCAACTCAAGACGCCGGTGACGGTGCTCCGCGCCGGCCTCGAGGAGCTGCTCGTGCTCGATCATCTGACGTCCGACATGCGCGAGGAGGTCGCGGCCCTCGTGCACCAAACCTTCCGGCTCACGAGCATCGTCGAAGATCTGCTGCTGCTCTCGCGTATGGATGCGGGCCGGCTGCAGATTGCCTTCACCTCCGTCGATCTCATGCAGCTCATTGAGTCGCTGGTCGATGACCTCAGTGCGCTGCCGGATCCTTTTGAGGTGAAGGTGGATTCCGAATGCCCTTCGCTGCACGTCACCGGCGAGAAGCGCTACATCGCGCTCATCCTGCAAAATCTGCTGGAGAACGCGCGGAAATATAATCGGCCCGGAGGCAAAATCCGCATCGCGTGTCGCGAGGAAGGCGACACCGCGATTCTCACGATCGGCAACACCGGGCGCGCGATTCCGGCAGACGCGCGGGAGCATATTTTCGAGCGCTTTCATCGCGGCGCGATGGGTGAGAATGTGCCGGGCCACGGGCTCGGTCTGAACCTCGCGAGAGAGCTTGCGTGCTTGCACGGCGGCGATCTGCGGCTCGCGCGATCCGACGACGACTGGACGGAATTCGAAGTGCGTTTTCGACGCGCCGAGCAACCGTCTGCGGCTCTCGCACCCGCATGAATGCCTTCCGCATTTTCGCTTTTTCCCTCCTCTCGTTCGCAGCGCTCGCACGCGCTGCGGAAGAAATCATCGATCGCGTCGATGAAGCGCTCACGCGCAGCGCCTTCGATGACCAAGTGCGCGTGCGGCTCAGCGGCACTCTCGACCTCGAGGCCTATCACTTCGATCAACCGGCGCCGGGACTCATCGATTCGCAGCACGACACGCTTTTCAATCCGCGCTTTACCCTCTTCCTCGACGCGCAACTCGGGCCGCGCGTTTACGCCTTCGCTCAGGCGCGCGTCGATCGCGGCTTCGATCCGAGCGACGGCGGCACTCAGGTACGGCTCGCGGAATACGCGATCCGCATCACGCCTTGGGAAGACGGGCGATTCAATTTTCAGATCGGCCAGTTCTCGACCGTCGTCGGCAACTGGGTCGCGCGGCATCTCTCGTGGGATAATCCGTTCATCAACTCGCCACTGCCGTATGAAAACGTGACGGGCATCGAGGACATCGCCGCGCCGTTGTCCGGGCGCGATTTGGCGGAGCCGTTCAGTCCGAAAGAGAAATACGAATACAACCCGATCCTGTGGGGGCCGAACTACACGACCGGCGCGTCGGTCGCGGGACGGCTCGGAAAATTCGACTACGCACTGGAAATGAAAAACGCCGCGCTCACCTCGCGACCGGAAACGTGGAACGCGACCGAGGGCGGATTAGGTCACCCGACCTTCAGCGGACGCGTCGGCTACCGACCGAACGAGGCCTGGAACCTCGGCTTCTCCGCGAGCCGCGGCGCGTATCTTCGCCCGCAAGCCGAGCCGACGCTCCCGCGCGGCCGCGGTCTCGGCGACTACCACGAGCTCGTGCTCGGCCAGGACATCGGCTTCGCGTGGCATCACCTCCAGCTTTGGGCGGAATTTTACGAGGCGCGCTTCGAGGTTCCGCGCGTGGGAAATGCCGACACCTTCGCCTACTACTTCGAGGCGAAATACAAATTCACTCCGCAGCTTTTCGGCGCGCTGCGCTGGAACGAGCAGCTCTTCGGCACGGTGCGCGAAGACGGCGGCGGCGGGCGCATTCCATGGAGCCGCGACGCGTGGCGCATCGACTCCGCACTCGGCTATCGCATCACGCCGCACACGCAACTCAAGCTCCAATATAATCTCGGCCGCGACGACTCCGGCCGCAGCGGTTTTGGTCACATGCTCGCCGCGCAATTCACGCTCCGATTTTAGCGAGCGCGGCGGCGAGGCGGGCAAAAATCATTCCTCCGCAAAACACGCCTCGACCTGCGCGAGCACGGCGCGGAATGGCGTGGCAGCGAAGCGGGCGAACTCGGGACGTTTGGTGAGCTTAGCGCGCGAGGTCGCGGGGCTGCTGAGGCCGCAGAGGAAGCGCGTGAGCTGGCGCGGTGTGGCGAGCGCGGCGTGCTCTTCGAAGATGAGCGCGCGGATTTCTTCCGCGTCCGCGTCCGTGAAAGGCGGGATCGGCGACGCGGGCAGCGCCACCGCCGGGTCGGCGGGCTCGCCGGTGCGGCAGAAATGGCAGTGGCCGCAATTTTCCTCCGCGAGCGCTTCGCCGAAATACGCAAGCAACCGGCGCGTGATGCAACCCGATGCGCCGGCGAACTCGAGAATCTGCGCGAGCCGCTGCGAGTCGCGCGCTTCGCGTTTTGCAAAAAGCTCAGCCTGATGCGCGGCGACCGTCGCCGGGTCGCGTTGCGCGGCGTCGCCGTAAAGGCGGAAGCCGTGCCGCAAGCCCGCGGGCTTTTGCGTGATGGCTCCGGTTTCCTCCAGCCAGCCGAGCGCTTTTGCGATGCGCTCGCGCGGTTCGCCCAGCTGTCGAGCGGCCGCGTCGAGCTCGAGCGTGAGATATTTCGGCCCGCGCCGGCCGGCGTTGAAAAGCGCGGAGAGAAAGCGCCGCCGCTCGTCGTTGTGACCGCTGAGGATGGCGTTCTCGCTTTTCAAAAAGTGCACCTGCGTGCTCTCGTAAAAGGCGCGCGTCGGGCGCAGCAACCCGTCGAGCTCGAGATACGTGATCACCGTCTCGACCACGAGCGGCCGGATGTCGGTCTCCTGCGCGAGATCGTAGCGGCTCACGTCGAACTCCTCGCCCGCGCCCAGCATTTTTCTCACGAGCGCCTCCACCGCGCGCGGCTCCGGCGTGTCGCCGAGCGTGAAATTTTCCAGCGGCACCGCGTCCTCGGCGCACGCGAGCAGTTCTCCGCGGTTTTTTGAAACGTCACATACACCACCGAGAGCCGCACCTTCGCGCTGGCGAGCCGCCTGGCGAGCGCCACCAGCCGGTCGCGCGCCGCGCACGGAGTCACGCGCAGGTGCAGATTTTTTCGGCGGAAAGAAGTCTGCACGTGCCGCTCGCTTGCGATGCCGAAGGCCTGGCAAATATCGCGCGCCACCTCCCGCGTCGCCGTGGCCGTGAGCGCGAGCACGGGCCGCAGCGAGAGCTCCTCGGCCATGCGCGCGAGCCGCAGATATTCGGGACGGAAATTGTGGCCCCACTCCGAGATGCAGTGCGCCTCGTCGATCGCCAGCAGCGAAATTTTTACCCGCCGCAACCGCTCGATGAAGGCCTCGCCGGAGAGCCCCTCCGGCGCGACGTAGAGCAGCTTCAGCGCGCCCGCGCGAAGGTCCGCAACCACTCGCTGCGTCTCCTCCGCCGTGAGCGAGGAGTCGAGCCGGGCCGCTGCGATCCCTCGCGCCCGCAACGCATCGACTTGATCTTTCATGAGCGCGATGAGCGGCGAAACGATGAGCGCCGTCCCTTCCAACAACACGGCCGGAAGCTGGTAGCAGAGCGACTTCCCAGCGCCCGTGGGAAAGAGCGCCAGCGCCGACTCGCCCGCGAGCAGCGCGCCGACGACCGCCTCCTGCCCCTCGCGAAACGACTCGTGGCCAAAATGCGCGCGGAGAGCATTCAGCAAGTCCATGCGCCCTGCCTAGCGAGGAGCGCTCCGAGGCGCAAGCGCAAGGGCCGGAAAATGCGCGCATACTCCGACCCGGAGCACCAACTTCGAAGCGAGACGTGCAATCTTGCGGCGGGCCTTGCGCCTCCGCCCGCCACCCGCGAGATTCCGCGCCTTTCTCGCGATGCTTACCATTTCCCAAGTCACCAAATCCTTTGCCGGACGCACGCTTTTTGAAGACGCGTCGCTGCAGGTGAATCGCGGCGATCGCGTGGGACTCGTCGGGCCCAATGGCGCGGGGAAATCGACGCTCTTCTCGCTCATCCTCGGCGAGGCTTCGCCGGATGAAGGGCGCATCTCGGTCGAGCGCTCGGCGAAGATGGGCTTCCTCCCGCAGGAAAGCGCGCCGGCGGGAAGCGAGACGGTGCTCGAGCTGGCGTGTGCCATTTCGCCGGAACTCGAGAAGGCGCAGCGGGTCATCAAGACGCGGCCCGAGGACGATCCCGAGCATCACGAAGCGCTGCGCATCTTCGACGAACACGGCGGCTGGCAGCTCGAGCCAAAGGCAAAGCGCATCCTCGCGGGCCTCGCATTTCGCGAGTCCGATTTCCATCGCGAGGCGCGGACCATGAGCGGCGGCTGGATCATGCGCGCGCACCTCGCGCGGCTGCTCACCATGGAGCCCGATCTGCTCCTGCTCGACGAGCCCACCAACCATCTCGATCTCGAATCGCTCGTCTGGTTTCAGGAATATCTGCGCGCGTATTCCGGCGCGATTCTCATGATTTCGCATGACCGCGAATTTCTAAATCAGCTCGTCGGTTCGGTCGTCGAGATCGCGCACCGGCGGCTCAATCGGTATCGCGGAAATTGGGACAAGTACGTGGTGGAGAAAGCGGCGCGGGAAGAGCAGCAGATGTCCGCCTTTAAGAATCAGCAGAAGGAAATCGCGTCGTTGCAACTCTTCGCCGATCGCTTCCGGGCCAAGGCCAGCAAGGCTTCGCAGGCGCAGAGCAAGCTCAAGCAGATCGATCGCATGGAGAAGATCGAGGCGCCGCTCGCGAGGGAGAAGACCGTGCACTTCAAATTCCCGCAGCCGCCGCGCTCCGGCGTGCGCGCCATCACGCTCAAGGATGTGCGTTTCGCCTACGACTCATTGGTCGTCTATGACGCGTTGGACTTTGAAGCCGAGCGCGGCCAGCGCACCGTGCTCGTGGGGCCAAATGGCGCCGGAAAATCCACGCTGCTCAAGCTCCTCGCCGGCACGCTCACTCCCGCGCGCGGCACGCGCGACCTCGGGCACAATGTGAAAGTCGGTTACTTCGCGCAGCATCGCATGGACAGCCTCAACGAGCGCCACACCGTGCTCGAGAGCGTGCAGGATGTGCCGAATCCCGCCGCCGAGCAGACCGCGCGCTCGGTACTCGGCAGCTTCCTCTTCCGCGGCGACGATGTATTCAAGCCCGTGGCCGTGCTCAGCGGCGGCGAGAAGACGCGGCTCGCGCTGGTGAAGCTGCTGCTCGATCCGCCCAATCTCCTGCTCATGGACGAGCCCACCACGCATCTCGACGTGGGCTCCATCGACGCGCTCATTGGCGCGCTCCGTCAATACGAAGGCACGCTCCTCTTCATCAGCCACGACGTGCATTTCATCCGCGCGATGGCGCGCACCGTCCTGCACATCGGCGCCGGGCGGCTCACGCCTTACGCGGGCGACTACGATTATTACCTGGAAAAATCACGCGCCACCTCCGCACGCGCCGCGCTCACCGCCGGCGAGAAGCTGCACAACGACCAGCCTGCGCAGGCTGCCGCCGCCGTTCCTATTTCGCAGCCGGGAATGCGCGAATCGCGCGAGCAGCGCAAAGCCGAGGCAAAAGTAAAACGCGATCACGAAAAAAATGTGGCCGAACTCGAGCGGCAAATCCTCGCCCTCGAAGGCCGCCAGCGCGAACTGACCGCCGAACTCGAACGGCCCGCCACTTACGAACCCGGCGGCAGCGCCATGCAGCTAAACCGGGAGCTCATGTCCGTGGCCGACGACCTCGCGCGCGTGACCGCCGAGTGGGAGTCCTTCGCCGCGCAGAAGTAGGGACGCCAGCGCCGCGTTCTACTTCACCCTCAAGGTCATGAGTTGTTGATACTGCGCGGGCGTCAGCTTCCTCACGTCGGCGGCTTCGCTCGCGTCGGGCTGCCAGGTCGCGGCGAGCAGCGATTTTGAAAATTCCACGCGCTCGAATCGCACGGCCATCTGCCAGTCCGCTTTCTTCACGACGAGCCGCGCGGGCGCGCCATTTGCCCGCACCCAGAGGCGGCTGCTCCAGCCGGCGGCCTTGAGCGAGCGCTCGACTTCCGGCGCGAGTTGCACTTCGAGCACGCGGCAGAGCTCGGCGTCGAGCATCTCGCTGCCGGCATCGGTCACCCGGAAGAGCGCGGGGAGAAAGACGAGTTGCTTCTCCGGCACCGGCAACTCGAAGGGTGCGAGTTGAAACTCGCGATCCTCCGGCGGCAGCTTCCGCAGCAGCGCATCGACCTTCGATCCCGGCGACACCCAGAGCTCCTGCCCCCGGCGGCAGAGTGTGAGCGACTCACCGAGCACCGGGCCACGGAGGCGCAGCTTGTCGGGATATTCGAGAGAAAACTCCGCGCGTGTGCCGGCGAGCGCCTCCGGCAAATCGGTCAGCGATTCGAGGCGCATGGCGAGCTGCATCGCGCGGTTTGGGTTCTTCGTTTGTTGCGCGAAGACATTGGCGAAGGGCATGAGCACCTGCGCGAGCACGTCGTATTTGTTCGGGGCGGAAGCCGCGGGCAGCAGCGCGGTGAGCGCGATGAGCGCCGAGAGTTTCACCGCTTTGCCTTTGAATCGGCGCACGCATTCCACTACAGCCTTCGCCTTCCGATGGCGGCAACGCTTTTTTCCTTCACTCTGCTCGCAGCGGCGCCGGGCGGCGGTCTCATTTTCGCTTTTGAAAATTCGACGCTGCCGGGGCGAGTCATCCTGTTGCTACTCTTCACGGCATCGATTTTCAGTTGGACGGTCATGGTCACCAAGTGGCGCACCATCCGCCGCGCGCAGAATCGCCGGCTGCAATTTCTCGATCTCTTTCGCACCGACCGCCAGCCGCTGCGCATCTATGCCGACCGCCTGCGCTTCGAGGGCGCGCCGGTCTTCTCGGTCTATAAGGCGGGGTGCAAGGAGCTTACCTTTCAACTGCTTGGCTCCGCGGAGGTGGATGAAACTTTCCGCGGCCGGCTCGACATCGCCCAGCGCATCTCACCGGCGCAGATGCGCGTGATCGGCAGCGCCATGGAGCGCGCCGTCGGCGAAGCGGCTCTGCGCCTGGAATCGCAGATGATCGTGCTCGCCACCGCGGTGAGCGGCGCGCCATTTCTGGGCCTGCTCGGCACGGTGTGGGGCGTCATGGAGACCTTCAGCGACGTGGCCACCGCGGGCTCCGCAAACCTCGCCGCCATGGCACCCGGCGTGAGTGCCGCGCTCATCACCACCGTCACCGGCCTGCTCGTCGCGATCCCGGCGATGTTTGGGTACAATTATTTGGTCACGACGATCCGCGGGATGATCGTGGAGCTGGATAATTTCTCGGCGGAACTGGCGAGTGAATTTGAGCACAAGTACGTGAACCACGGAGAACGGCCGCGGCGGTAGAGGCGCTCGCTGCCAAGGAGAGGGGACACTCCAGGCCGCCTCTACTTGATCGAGCAGCTCTCCGGTACGTGCTTAATTGGCGGCGCCCTTTTTCGTCTTCTTCTCCGGCTTGCCTTCTTTCTTTGCGCCTTTCCCGCCGGACCCGGCGTTGTCGCTCTGCGGCATGGACTTCGCCAGTTCCGCTTTGGTGCCGGCGTAGTGTTCGTCCTTGGCGAGGTTGGTCCACTCGAGCGGATCGAGTTGTTCGTTGTAAAGCTCCTCGCTGCCGTCGGCGTACCGGATGTAACGCCAGTCCTCACTGCGCACCGCGTGGTTCTTGTAGCCGTGCGTGGTCTGCGCGAGGCGCGTCCACGGCGCCGCGGGATTTTCCAGCAGCGGGCGGATGCTCACGCCTTCCACGTGCTTCGGAGTCGGCAGGCCGCACAGATCGCAGAGCGTCGGGTAAATGTTCATGTAATCGGTGGTGCGCTGGCACACGCCGCCGGGCTTGGTGAGGCCGGGCACGACCATGAGAAATGGCGCGCGCGTGGCTTCCTCCCAGAGCGCAAATTTCCGCCAGTGCTCTTTCTCGCCGAGATGCCAGCCGTGGTCGCTCCATAGGCAGATGATGGTGTTGTCCTTGTAAGGGCTCTTGTCGAAGCCATCGAGCAGCCGGCCCACCATCGCATCGCAGAAAGTGATCGCGGCGAGGTAGCCTTGCACCGCCTCTTTCCAGCGGCCGGACTTCACGATCGCCGCGTGATCGCCCTGCGGTTTGGCCATCGCCACGCCGGCGGGCGGGATATCCGCGAGATCGTTTTCGAGCACTTTGGGCAGCTCGATTTTGTCGAGCGGATACATGTCGTAGTACTTCTTCGGCACGTCCCAAGGCATGTGCGGCTTGTGGATGCCGCACGCGAGGAAGAGCGGCTTGTCGTGCGGCGCGGCCAGTTGCTTGAGGCAATACGAGACGCTCACGTAATCGACCATGTCCTTGTCCTCGCAGTTGAGCGGTTTGAATTTGATGCCGCCCACGCCGTCATTGGGCGCGTCGCTGGCCGCGGACTTGGCGGCTTTCCTGCCCTTGCCCTTGCCGGGATTTTCCACGTCATCGGCTTCCATTGCGCCCGCGGGGAGATAGTCGTCCCAATCCGTCGGGCGCCGATAAGAGTCGTGGTAAATCTTTCCCGCCCCGGCGGCATAGTATCCGTTTGCACGGAAGTGCAAGGGGATGGTCGTCACGTCGGGGATCACGGTGCGCCAGTCGGTGCTGTTACTGTACACGCCCGTGGTCGATGGGCGCAGGCCGGACATCAGCGCGGTTCGCGAAGGATTGCACACCGGCGCCGCGCAGTAGCTGTGGGTGAAGCTCACGCCGCGCGCGGCGAGCCGGTCGAGGTTCGGCGTCTTGACTTGCGCGTAACCGAGATAGCCCACCCAGTCGCGCAAGTCGTCGATGGCGATGAAGAGCACGTTGGGCTTGGAAGCGGCCTGCGCAGTGAGAGAGCCAGCGCACCAGAGGGCCAGCAGTGCCGCGGCGGAGAGAAGGGATTTGAATTTCATGGCAAGGGGTAATAGCGCGGCTGCTCCAATTTCACCGCTTCAATGATCCCGCCGTCGCACGAGATTGTTGAGCACCACGATCTGCACGGTCTCGCCGCGTTGGTTGGTCGTCGTCGTGCGGAATTTCACGACGCCATATCCCGGCCGCGATTGGGAGAGGCGCATCGCCACCACTTCGCTCGCCGCCGTGAGCCGGTCGCCCGGGCGCACCGCGTGAGGCCACTGAACGGAGTCGATGCCGAGGCCGATCAAGCCCCCCGCGAGCTTCAGTTCGCCCTGCACGATGAGCAGAGTGGTGAGCGCGCCCGTGAGCCATCCGCTCGACACGAGCCCGCCAAACACGCTCTCGCGCCCCGCCGCTTCATCGAGATGAAAAGGCTGCGGATCGAAGCGCGCCGCAAACTCGACGATCTCCGCCGCCGTGACTTCGAGCGTCCCCGTGCGAAAGACGCGCCCGACGAAGAGGTCTTCGTAATGCAGCAGCGCACTCGCCGAATCCGAGGCGGTGAAACAGCCCTGGCTACCCTTCATGCTCGTTTTGCAGCCACGTCGCTGGCCACATCGAGTTCGCTCCCGGTGTCGGGATTTTCTTTTTCATCCGTCTCCTCCGGCAGCGGCTGGCCGCGGGTCTCGGGCGCAAAGGCGAGGGTGACGATGCCGACGAGGAAGATGGCGCACATCGCCATGGCCGAGTAGCGGTAGGGCAGCGGCGAGGGATGCCCGCCAAAGACGCGCACCGTGAGCACCGAGGAAAAGAAGCTGCCGCCCGCCGCGGCGAAGCGGCCGAGATTGTAGCAAAAGGAAGTGCCGGTGCTGCGCAGGCTGCTAGGGAAAAGTTCGGGCAGATAAATGGCGAAACCCGCGAAGACGCTGAGCTGCGCGGCGCCCATGAGCGGCATCATCCAGTAGGCATCGGCGGGCGAATCCATCTTCCAGTAAACGAAGAAAGTGACGACCATCGCGGCGAGAAAGCCGACCAGGAATGCGGCGCGGCGCCCGGCCACATTGGCGAAGCGCGTGAACATCCACATGCCGGTGGCGGCGCCCACCATGTTGAGCAGGTAGGAGTAGGTGATGGCGTTATTCACTCTGCTCTTCACCGCGTCGGGCGCCAGGCCGGCGCGCTCAAAGTGCGTGGCGAAGACGGCCTTTTGCAGGTCCACGGCATACTCGCCGATGGCCCACAGGCCTACGACTCCGGTCGATGCGATCAACGCGCCCACGACGAGATTTTTGCGCCAGCGCGCGCTCGAGAGCAGGCCGGCGTAAGGCGAGAAGATGCTGCCTCGGGGGAGCTGGCCCGCTGCTTTCAGCCGCAGCCACACCTCGGGTTCGCGCAGATATTTTCCCGTGAAGATGACCATGAGCGCGGGCAGCGCGCCGATGAGGAACATCCAGCGCCAGCCCTGGCCGGCGGCGATGGTGTGATGGTTTTCCATCGCGTCGATGGCCATCTTGGTGAAGCCGGCGGTGATGTTGCCGATGCTCGAGAGCACCTGGAGCAGCCCGAGGGATTGCGCGCGCGCGCCGCTCGGCACCGTCTCGGCGATGAGCGCCACGGCGAGGCCAAAGACGCCGCCGACGCCGAGGCCCGTCATGAATCGGAAGATGGTAAAATCGAGCCGCGTCTGGCTCAGAAAGGTGAGGCCCGTGAAGGCGGAGTAGATGATGATGGTGACGGTGAGCATGCGCGCCCGGCCGTAGCGATCGCCCAGCGCGCCGAAGATCATCCCGCCCACGCCCCACCCGATGAGGAACCACGCGGTGACCACTTTTCCGAAAGCCTGCACGGAGGCATCCGATGCCGGCAGGTGCAGGAGCGAAGCCAGCGCCGGGATGCGGGCGAGGGAAAAAAGCCGTTGATCGAGGCAATCGAAAAACCACGCGGCACTGGCGACCAAAAAGACAAACCAATGGTAGCCCGTGAGCTGGCGCCACCAGGGAGCGGAGGGTGTGGACATGGGGCGGGAGAATGACGAATGACGAATGACGAATGAAGAGAAATGTTGGAGTCCAGGCTTTAGCCTGTCGGGCGCAGAACAGCCTAAAGGCTGGACTCCAACGAGTGCCGCTCATCGGAGCGCCGCCGTCCCCCGGGCGGCTCTCTCGCGCGAAATAGCGCGATGCCGCACGAGGACGGCGGCGCTCCTTCTCTTTCGAAGATCGGCGTTGAGGTTTCGATATTCGATGGCGGAGGTTCCTTCCGTTGAAATACGTCGCCGCTCTCCTCTACGCCGTCGGCCTCTCCGCGCTCGTGGCCGTGGCGCTGGGCTTCGCGCTGGGCGGGCTGCGGCCTGCGGCGGCGGCGGGCGCTCTGGGCGCGGGTGCTGCGGTCGGGGTATTCGCGATGTGGCGGGAGGGCGGGTCGCGGAGCGCCGCCTTCCTCGTGCGGCATCGCGGAACCGCACCGCTTCGAGAGAATGGCCGCACGAGGACGGCGGCGCGCCGCCGACTCGGAGCTTGGGAGTGGGCCGCCATCGCGGCCTTCGCCCTCTTTTCGCTGCGCGCCTTTTTGTGGCTTGTCTTTGCGGATGGCGATCGGATCGAGGTAGCCTCACCCAACAATCTCGGCGACCTCTCGCTGCACCTCACTTACATCCGCTACCTCGCGAGCGGCGTCGCCTTCTGGCCGGAAAATCCCATCTACGCGGGCCGTGCGCTCACTTACCCGATCGGCCTCGACCTATTCAATACACTGCTCGCGCTCGTGGGGGTGGATGTGCTGCGCGGTCTCGTGTGGGTGGGGCTCGGCGGCGCGGCGCTCACCGGCGTGGCGCTCTGGCGCTGGGGCGGCGCATTTGCGCTCTTCGGTTTCCTGGCAAATGGCGGGCTCATGGGCTTCGCCTTTTTCGGCACGGGGCAGTTGCGCGATTTCCAGGCGGAACTGGCTTGGAAAAGTCTGCCGCTCGCGCTCTTCGTCACCCAACGCGGGCTGCTCTTTGCGCTGCCGGCGGGGCTGCTGCTGATGGCGAGCTGGCGCGCGCGATGGATCGAGGCGGACGATGGCTGGCGGCTCCCGCGCTGGGGCCAGTGGCTGCTTTACTCGGCGCTGCCGCTCTTTCATCTGCACACTTTTCTCTTTCTCTCGCTGCTGCTCGCGGCGTGGTTTGCAATGCAGCCGCAAGCGCGCGGCGACATCGCGCGATTCGTGGCCGCGGCGCTGGTCCCGGCTGCGGCGCTCACGCTGCTCGTCACGGGGAATCTGCACGGCGCCTCGATGCTCGGGTGGAAAGCAGGCTGGATGTGGGACGACCCGCCATGGGTGGAGTGGTGCTCCGCGCACGTGCCGGGTCCGCCGCTCTTGAGCGCCGCGCTGCTTTTCTGGCCGATGAATTTCGGAGCGCTGCCCGTGCTGCTCGC
>JBBRXP010000117.1:0-17738 GCA_038238555.1 Chthoniobacterales bacterium
CCACTCCCGGGCGGAGACGAATCACGAGCACGCCGACCAGCGCACCGATCAGGAGCTGGTGCGCACGCGATTCCGTGCCGTAGTACGAGCGCGACGGGTTGCCGGGTGAGTAGAGGAGCGCCATCATCGGCGCGCCCCACTTGCCCGGCCAGCACATGCACTGGAGCGCCCGCAGCCGCATGCACTCCCTCGACATAGACTTCCCCCCAGGCTTGATTCGGCGGGTTGAATTTCGCCGGGTAAAACGCCCCATCGACCAGCATTTGCAGAGGGCCGAAATAGCTGGCGTCTTCGGCATTGAGAACGCCTACCGCAGAGTTCGCGAGCGCCGCGCCAGCGGCATTGCCAGCGGTCGGCGGAAGCGAAGCGCTGCGTGCCATCTGCATTTCTTTCCGCGCATAATCCGGCGAGTGTGCATTGCAATCGACGAGCGCTCCATATCGCGTCTGGACGAGGACAACCCCTCGCACCGCTATGGCCGACGCGCCGTTGACGACGATGATCGGAAGTGGCCGCGGAGTTGGCGTCGCGCGGGCTAATGGCGGCGGCGGCGCCCGCTCTGGTTCGCGAAGGTCTGGAGTTCCCGCGCGTTTGGTTCGATCGATCGCGAGATAGGCGATCAGCGCGAGGAGAATGAAGACGAATGTTTTCATGGACCTCAGCGGGGATGCTGGTTGATCGTCTTTCGCTCGATGTGCATACCGTAGATGTGAGCACGCCACTGGACCAAAGGTCCAGGCTGCCGTTTATTCACGCTGCAACATGCGATCCGCGCGCAGATCACTGAGCGATGGAAGGCGCCTTTGATGCGGCGCGGGCGATGCGAGCAATGAAAGGAGTTGAGGAATGAAAACGCCAAGACCATACAAAGTGCGGAACGGTGGGGTCGTGGGCTGGAAGCTCATCGTCTCAACTGATTCTGCGGTGCTCGGAAAGTGGATGCCGGCGCTGGCGCCGATCCCGAAGCGTTGCGGTTGGCGGATCGCGGCCTTTGATGATCTGTTAGAGCCTTCCGAGTAGATGCGAATCTCACCGGGCGCCGGCGCCGAGTCACCAGCGAGCATATTCGATTGCTTGGCGTTTCTCCAGGTAGTAAGGGCAGACGCCCGGCGCTTCAAATGCCTGCCAGCCATTGCGGTATCGCCGAATTTCGAGCGTCATGCACCGAGATTGCAGCGCGTCGGCAGGGACGCTGCAAGCGACCTGTATTCCACGGCGCTCGCCAAGAGCGGCGTCCACCCTTCAGTTTTTCTGCGACATTTGGACCTTCACCCTTCAGTTTCCTAGCCGCCGCCCAAATGTCGGACCTTCAGTTTTTTTACTCTGTAGGGGAGAGGAAACGCCGGCAAACTGAAGGTCCGATATTTGGTTTTTGGCTGCGACATTTGGGATTTTGCGGCTGACTCTCCATTTTCAAGCTGGGATCGCTAAATCATTCTATCGAAGGTTCTTGGCGCGCCCCGCGGACTTCCTTGAAATCCCCCGATCTTACGGGCTCTCCCGACATTTGGGTCGCGACTCCACAAAAGGGCCACCCGCAGTGCCGGCGGCGGGACTCGAACCCGCACGGAGCTTTCGCTCCAAGGGATTTTAAGTCCCTTGTGTCTGCCATTTCACCACACCGGCTTACAGAGCCAAACGGGATCGCAGGCTTGTCAATGCAGAGCAAGAGCACGGGAAAACATGGCGCGCAGTTTATGGCCGCGCGCGATTCCCGCAATCGCAGAGTCTTCGGAATTTGTGTCCGCAACGGACGCTTCTGCGGCCAGCTTTGGCGGGGGGGAAAACCCATTTTCAGTCCCTCAATCGAAATACTGCTTGCCAGGCTTACACCCATCGTCGAATGATCCCACACTCGTCCGCTTCCGAATACGAGATCCCCCCCCAGCCCGCGCGAAAGTAACGCTAGTTAAGCGATCCGTGCGTCATTCTTGCCCGTCAGAAAAAGCTCTCGCAAACATGCTGCATTCGCTCGCCCACTTACTAAAGAACGCATCCCGCGCCCCCGCGGAGCCAGTTGCCGCTCGACGAAGCTGCCCAAGCCGGGTGCGGCAGGCATCGAGGATATCCGTCGCGCTCTGTCTGGGGATTTTTGCAGTGAGCGGAGGCGCTCGAACGCTCGCCGGTCAGTATGCTTTTTCAGGCGCTGATGTGGCGCCGGCGACGATTTTCGACGGGCAGAGCCGGCAAGTCTTACGCATCGTTCTGAGCAACCCCGCCGCGGGTGAGGTCGCCACGGTGCAATGGTCTGCCGTTGGATTGCTTTTCGAGCAGACGCCCGGCACGCCGCTCACCGGCACCGCCGCGTGCGGACTTTTCGCGGAGTTGGATATTTACAAGGATACGAATGCTTCCGGCGCCTTCGAACCTGCCGCCGACACACTCGTGGCCAGCCTCCTTGGCTTTCCGCTCGGTGCGGATGGCGCCCTCCAAGCACCGCTGGACGGCTCCGATCCAGCCGATCTCCGAGCCGCATCGGGGACCTCGGCGACTTACTTTGTCGTAGCTAGGTTGAGCGATAACGCATCGGCCGGAAATCCAAATCAATTTCGGATCACTCATCTTATTAACGGCCCGAACAGCAGCACCGTGGTGGATGCCATCTCCGACGCGCCGCTGAGCATGAACGTCGGCGCGGATACTGCCTCCTCCACCGTGACCGCGATTTTCGATAACCCGCCCACCACGACCGGCATCGGCAACGTCAAGGCGCTGGATCCGGCGAAACAAAGTTCGGTTGCGCTTTTTCCAGCGTTCCATGATGTCGAGGACGCACCGGCGCAGATGAGTTATGCCGTATTAGGAAATACCAATCCCTCTTTGTTTAACTTCGTCGGCATCGACCCGACCACGGGTATTCTAACTCTCGACTATGTAAGTAACGCCAGAGGCGCCTCTCAACTAACGATCCAGGCCACTGACACCGCCGGCAAGTCGGTCAGTGCAACCTTCACGGCGATCGCCGCGCCCATCGCCACTTACCCGGACTTTGCTAACTTATACCTCGGCGGTAGTGGACCGCCCGGAAACGATAACAACGGCAGCGGCGTGGCGAACTTACTCAAGTATGCCTTCTTCCTGGATCCTGCCAACGCCGGCGACCGCGTCGGTCTTCCGCGGTTGCAGCCCGTGGGAAGCTCCCGGCTCATCAGCCACCGGAGGCCGAAGTTTGCGACCGACCTGCTCTATCGTTACGAGTATTCCCAAGATCTCTTTACTTGGATTCCGGCTGCTGAAGGAGTGCAGTACGTCTCGAATACCATCGATATGGACGATGGCTCGCTGCGCACAGACCTGCTCTTGATCGTGAAGGGACCGAAGGGCTTCCTCCGCACCACCGTGGAGTTGGTGGCGGCTCCTTCTCCCGCGCCGCCGCTCTTTGCTCCCTCCGTTTCCCCTCCGCCGCCGAGCCCGGCCGGCGCGCCTGCGATGGCCGCCACGGCCCCGTCGCCGCCCGTAATCCATCCCATCCACTCCAGCGTCGTCTTCCCGCTGGAGACGGTGGTGGCGGATAATAGCACGCCGGGATTCCAGAGCTTTCCTATGGCGGTCATCGCCGCGGATACGGATGGCGATGGCCTCAAGGACATCATCGTCGCTTCGTTGGATAACAAGATAGCTTGGTACAAGAACCTGGGAAACGGGAGCTTTAGTTCTCTTCGATTAGTCACGACCTCCGCGGTAAGTGTGAAGACCATCGCCGTGGCGGACGTGGATGGCGACAATATCCCCGATCTGCTCTCCGCTTCGAGTTCGGATAACAAGATCGCCTGGTACAAGAATCTCGGCAGCGGCGTCTTCGGCCCTCAACAAATCATTTCTTCCACTGCCATTAACGCCCGGGTGGTCGCGGTGGGAGACGTCGATGGCGACGGCCGGGTGGATGTAATCTCCGGCTCTTCCGGTGTATTTCCCAACACAGACAGCCAACTCATGTGGTACAGAAATCTCGGCGCCGGCACATTCGCCGACGCCCAGTTTATCTCTTCGGGCAGTTGGGCCCCGGCTTCCATGGTTACCGGGGATTTCGATCACGATGGGAAACTCGACTTTGCCGTCGCTTCCATCAACGATAACTCGGTTGCATTTTATAAAGGCAATGGCGCGGGCGCTTTTACCCGGAGCCTCCTTTCCAATAACGAGCCGCGGGCTGTTTCGATCTGCTCTGCCGACATCGACGGCGACGGATGGCTCGATCTCGTTTCCTCCGCCACGTTCGGAGGTAAGATTACGGCGTTTAAGAATAACCAAGACGGGACCTTCACCGCGATCCCCATTTCGGCTGTGCCGAATGCCAAAGGTTGTTTCTGGGTTACCGCCGCCGACTTGAACGCCGACGGAAATCCCGACATCGTGTCCGCCTGGCTCACGCCCATCGGAGTCTCGACAGGGTCCAGAGTTGCATGGTATCAAAACCAGGGGGCTGGCAATTTCGGCGATCCTACTTCCAATGAGTCGGTCGTCTCCACCAATGGCTACGACGCGATTTCCGTGGCCACCGCGGATTTCAATCTGGACGGAACCCTCGACATCGTCGCCACATGGCAAAGCTCGAATAAGGTGTCGGTCTTTCTTAACCGCGGCGGCCAGATCGCATTTGCCAGCGCCGATACCGCCCCATCGACCATCGCCGAGGCGCAGCGGGATGATTTGCTGCGGATCGCCGTGTCCAGCCGCGGTCTGGCTGGGGACGATAATGCCCAGCTAGCAACCCTGAAGCTTCTTTTCGAGAAATCTCCTGGCGTCCCGATGACGACCGCGGAAGCCAACGCGCTCATCGAGAACCTTTATATCTATGCGGATACGAATAACTCGGGGACATTCGAGCCCGCAATCGACAAGTTAGTCGGATCGGTATTTTATCTTACCCTGGTTTCTGGAAATCTCACCGTGCCGATGGCGTTCTGTGACTCTCCCTCCACTCAGATTGCTCCTGGAGCGACGCGAAATTACTTCGTTGTCGCGCAAATGTCCGCTTCCGCTTCCACACAGAACCCTAACGCCTTCCGAGTGACTCACGTGGGCCAGGGCGTCGGGCGGAGCACTGCCACCGATGCTCTTTCCGGTTCGCTGCTGAGCGTCGAGCCTGCCGTAAACGCGGATGGTCCCTCGTCCTTGGTTACTGCCGTGGCGAATGTGGCTCCTGTTAGCGGTGGCATTCCAAATGTCGTCGTATTCGACACCGTGGCGCCGAGTCAGATATTACTTACCAGTTACTTCAACGACGTGGAAGACGGGGCGGCTAATCTGCAATACGCACTTACCGCCAATTCCAATCCAGGGTTACTTGCCTTCGCGGGAATCGATCCAGCAACAAAGCGCCTGACACTGAAGTATAGGTCCGGCATCTCCGGCAATACCACCCTGGCCGTTCGCGCGACCGATACGATGGGCAAGTCGGTAACTTCCTCTTTCACAGTAACCGTTGCCTTATCCGACACGATTGGGAATTGGGCGAATATCCATGGAGTGCCGGGGACGCCGGACGCTGCAACGCTCAAGCAATACGCATTCACGCTCAATCCGGCCGCCGGTGATGTGGCCGGCCTGCCTCACATCGTTGCGGATGGGTACGCGAAAATCTTGAGCTATGAGAAACAACGGTGGGCGACCGATCTCCTCTATCGATATGAGATTTCGGCGGACTTACTTAGTTGGGCGCCGGCGGTCAACGGAGTTCACTATTACGAATTCGATACTCCGCTCGCAAATGGAGTGGTTCGCGGCGATTTGGTCTTTCTGGTGGACTGGCCCCGGGCGTTCCTGCGAGTCCAGGCTACTCTTTTGCCTTAGCGCGGGACAGGCCGGGCGCTTATTAGCGCGGCAGCGGCGTTCCACGGAGTCTCTCCGATCTGTAAGCCATTCCAGGTTAAAATGAGCGAAGTGAATCTCGTCCCAGTAATGGGTGATGCCCTTGTCGCCGCGTTCATAGCATTGCCCGGCACCTGCTCGGCGCCCCACGTCCCACCTTGATCGCGGCTGCGTTTCAGAACGATGTCATGGTTGCCGACGTCGCCCGGGCCATCGTTGCGTTTCTCGGCGATAATCAGTAAGTCACCGTTCGGCGCCTGGATGATGGAAGGGATGCGGTAGTTAGGTTTGTTCTTCGGAGTAACAGGAAAGATAACAGTCGTCTCGAAAAGAGACTCAGCAGTAAGTGCCGGCAGAGGGCTGAGCCAGAGGAGATGGACGGACAAGGCGAGGCTCCGGCCTGTTATCCGCGGCTTTGAAGATGCTATCTTCACTGTTTCAAAAGAAAATCCAGCATTGCCTGTGATTCGAAGAAACCCGGGTCGTTTTGGTGGCCTTTATCCGGGATTACTATGAGTTCGATCGGGCCGCCCAGCGCGCGGTAGCGGTCATACACTACCCGGCTATTTTGCTCGAGGGGCACGGTCTTATCCGCGTCGCCGTGAATGTGCAAGATGGGTATGTGAGCGCGCGCGATGGGCGCGAGCCTGTCGATGGGATTGTGCATGGGTAACTGCGCCTCCAGCTCCTCAACGCTCAAACCATAAGCAGGCGCGGCGCGCTTGAGACTGGGAAAGCTGCGCAGATCGCCGACCGGATAGATACCGGCGATGCATTGCACCCACTCGGGATGGTCCGCGGCGAAGTTATAATGATTCAAGCCGCCGCGGCTTTGCGCCAGCAGGCACACCTTCGGAGCGAGTGAGTAAGTCTGGATAACGTGCCGATAGAATGCGGCGAATTGCTCGCGGCTCCGCGGGTTGGCAAAGGTCTCGCCGACATAGATGCTCGCGACCGAGAAGCCATGGGCGAGTAACCGAGAAAACAACCAGGAGTTAGCAGAACTTGGGTGATGCCCAATGGTCGGAGCAAACCATACCCACGGCTTTGCGCCGCCAGGCGCGGGCTTTGTGGGATGAATGACGAACGCGTCGCAGTCGGCCACCCGGAAGTCTTCGCGGTTCGCGCCGTAGTTACTCTTCCCGTCCAGCGACGCAGTCAGCGAGTCTTTGCCGTCGGTCAGCCATTCCAGATTGAAGCGTGCGAGAGTAAGGTAAGCATAACTGGTCGCTTTCTTACTAACTGCGTCGGATTCCCGGCCGCGTTCGTAGAGGCATAGGATGGTGCCGTCGGGCAGCACCGCGAGGTCGCTGTAGGCGCTGTAACCTGGCTCCAGGGGCTTATTCACCGGCCATGTCTTACCTTCGTCGTAAGTTAGTTTGATGGAAAGATTCCTCCGGTCACGCGACTTACCCGGCTCCGCTTTGCCATCGAGTCGTTCCAAGTTATCGGGGTTGGCGAAAAGGATGCGGTTCTTATCGTTGGCCGGTCGCGCGGAGAAGCGCGCGATGCTCGCCATGCAGATAGGTTCGAGCAGGGCCTCGTCGAAGCGCGGCCGGGACCATTTTGTCGCGCCGTCGCGGCTATAGACTGCGAGCCGGCGATGGGTCTTGGATTCCGTGCGCACGTTGAGCATCACGCGGCCATCGACTAACTCCACGATTACCGTCTCATTTGGAAATACCCATTCCTCCGTGTTAGGCACGGCGATGTCGCCGCGCACCCACGTCGCGCCGTGGTCGTCGCTATAAAGCACGGAAGTAACCGACGGCCGGTGCGCGTGGCCACCCGTGCCGGTGGACATCCAGATTGGAACGACGAGCCGCCCGTTCTTTAGCTGGATGCCATGCGCGGGCCCCGTGGCGATAACCTTCCAATCATACTCCGGCCGGAACTTATCGAAAGCTGCCGTGATCTCGTTCGGCTTCGACCATGTTACTCCGTCGTCGTCGCTGCGGAGATAAAAGCACCGAGAATACTCAAGGCAGTAAAGTAGGTGCACCGAGCCATCGCGGTCGGGAAAAGCGACGGCGTTGTTATAAGTCACATCCTCCGGCGTCGCGAGTTTCTTCTCGAGCGCCACGGGGTTCTTAACGTGCGGTCCCGGCACATCGGATATCTTCACGGGCGGACTCCACGTTTTCCCGCCATCGGTCGAGCGGCGCAGCAGGATGTCGATGGTATCCCAATCGCTCTTGCCGGTGCGTCGCGCCTCGCAGTAGGCGAGCACTGTGCCTTTAGCCGTCACCACCATTCCCGGGATGCGGTAGAGCGCATAGCCATCGGTGGCGGCTTGGTAGAGATCGAGCTTTTCGAGCAAAGGCGCGGCGCGACCCAGCGAACACAAAGCAAGGGCAAGAATGAAGAGGAGGGCGCGCATGAGGGGGGAGATTTTGAATTCTGAATTGCGCCTCTTCAATTCCTAATCCTCCCGTCTTTTGCTCTGGTAAGACGGGGTGAAAGACAGAGCAGTATGAACAAGTAACAAACATCCCATCCCATGAATCTGCTTTCATTTCGTTCCCGCCCAGTCTGGTTTTGGCTTCTCGCCTGGGTGGCGCTGGTGCCGTGTGGGAGTTGGGCGCACGATTTTCGCGTGCTGGTTTTTTCCGAGACCACGGGCTTCCGGCACGACTCGATCGCGGCGGGCGTCGCGGCGATCCAGGCGCTCGGCACGGTGCACGATTTCGAGGTGGTGGCCACGGAGGACGCGGCGCAGATGAACGCGGCGAATCTCGCGCAGTGCAAGGTCGTCATCTTCCTGCTCACCACGGGCGACATTCTCGATGCGGCGCAGAAAGGCGCGCTGCAAGATTTCATCCGCGCCGGCGGCGGGTTTGTGGGCATCCACTCGGCGGCGGATACGGAGAAGGCGTGGCCGTGGTATGGGCAGCTTCTCGGCGCGTATCTTCGGAGCCATGATGCGATCCAGCCGGGCACGGTGCTGGCGCTGGATCGGGCGCATCCTTCCACGAGCGTGCTGCCGGAACGCTGGGTGCGGACGGACGAGTGGTACAACTTTCAGACCAACCCGCGCGGCAGCGTCCATGTGCTCGCGACGCTGGATGAGAGCACGGTGGTGGGCGGCGAGATGGGGCACGATCATCCCATCGCGTGGTGCCAGGAATTCGAGGGCGGGCGCTCCTGGTTCACGGCGCTCGGGCATACCACGGAGACTTACGCGGAGCCGGAATTTCGCGCGCATCTGCTCGGCGGCATCCAGTGGGCGGCGGGGCGCGCGCCGGGCGACGCGGGCGGGACGGTGTATGCGCGCTTTGAAAAGATCGTGCTCGATAATCAGGTCAGCGATCCGATGGCGCTGCAGGTCGCACCGGATGGGCGCGTGTTCTTCATCGAGCGTGCGGGCAAGTTGAAGATTTACTCGCCGGCCTCGCAGGCCACGGCAGTCGCGGGCGCGCTGCCGGTCTTCACGGGATACGAGGATGGGCTGCTCGGCATCGCGCTCGACCCGGCCCTCGCGACGACTGGCTGGATCTATCTCTACTACTCGCCGCCGGGCGCCGCGCCGGAGAATGTGCTCTCGCGCTTTACCGTGGCCAATGGCGCGCTCGTGCCCGGCTCGGAGCGGGTGCTGCTGCATGTGGGCACGGATCGCACGGAGGGCCGGCACTCGGGCGGCGGCATGGAATTTGGGCCGGATGGAAACCTCTACCTCGGCATCGGCGACAACACGCATCCCGGCGCGTCGGACGGGTTCGCGCCGATCGACGAGCGGCCCGGCCGGCTCTCGTGGGACGCGCAGAAGTCGGCGTCGAATACAAACGCGCTGAACGGAAAAATCCTGCGCATCCATCCCGAATCGAACGGCACGTACTCGATTCCCGCGGGCAATCTTTTTCCGCCGGGCACGCCACTCACGCGACCAGAGATTTTCGTGATGGGCTGCCGCAATCCCTTTCGCAGCGCGGTCGATCCCATCACGGGCTGGTTGTATTGGGGCGAAGTGGGGCCGGACTCAGGCGAGGACCAAGCGACGCGCGGGCCGAAAGGTTACGACGAGGTGAATCAGGCGCGCACCGCGGGGAACTACGGCTGGCCTTACGTCATCGCGAATAACAAGCCGTATCGCGACTACGACTTCGCCACCGGCGTCTCCAGCGCTCCCTTCAATCCGGCGGCACCGGTGAACGATTCGCCGAACAACACCGGCGCATTCAATCAGCCGCCCGCGTGCGGCGGCCTTCGCGTGGGACTTCGATCTCGATGGCACCATCGACTCGACCGCGCCGAATCCCGCGCACACTTACTCCGTCGCCGGCAACTACACCGCGCACCTCCGCGACCGACAGCCGCGGCAAGACGGGCATCTCGAATCTCGCGATCGGTGCGGGAAATTCCGCGCCCGTGATCACATTCACCTGGCCGCCGGATGGCGCGTTCTTCGACTGGGGCGATGAACTCGCGTGGAGTGTGCGCGTGGACGACGCGGAGGACGGCAGCACCGTTTCCGGCGGGATCGCGCCCGGCGATGTGCTCGTGGATGCACTGCTCGGCCACGACACGCATGGACACGGCCTCGGCCAGTTTTCGGACGTGAGCGGGACGGTCCTCGCGACCAACGATCACGACTTCGCCGCCGACCTCTACTTCGCCTTTCGCGCCGCTTACGAGGATCGCGGCGCGCCCGGCGTGGGGCGCGTGACCGGTCGCGGCGCGGTGACGTTGCAGCCGAAATGCCGGCAGGCCGAGCACTACACGGCGGCTTCGGGAATCACGATCGCGGCGACGAGCGATCCCGCCGGCGGCGGATTCGACGTGGCCTCGATCGATCACGGCGACTTCGTCTCTTTCTCGCCGATGAATCTGCTGAACATCCACGAGGTCGGCTTCCGTCTCGCCTCGGCGGTGAATGGCGCGCGCATCGAAGTCCATGCCGACGCGCCGGGCGGACCGCTGCTCGCCACCGTGCCGATCCCGAACACGGGCGGCGTGGCGGCGTATGGCGACTGCTCGGCGCCGATCGTGGATCCGGGCGGCACGCGCGAGCTGTTCTTCGTCTTCCTGCGCGCGGCGGGCGACACCGCCTTGTGCCGCGTGAATTGGATTTGCTTCAGCGGCCCCCGGCGCGACGAAGACGGCCAAACCGCCGCGAGTCGCGCAAGTGCGCGCGGGACGCCCGGCAAATACCGTGATCGTCGAGTTCGATGAAACGATGGAGGCCGCCTCGCTCGCCGCGGCCGGCAACTACGCGATCGGTGGCGCGTCGATCCTCTCCGCGAAGCCCGGCGCGGACCGGAAATCCGTGGCGCTCGCGACCGGCGCGCTCTTTGCGAATCGAGCTTACGTGCTGGCGGTCGTCGGTGTGCGGGATCTCGCCGGCGATGCGATCGCACCCGGCACGCGCGTGCCCTTCAAGACGCAGAGCACGGTGCTGGCGATCAATTTCGGCGGCGCGGCCTTCACCGGAGCCGACGGGACGAGCTACCTCGCCGACCAATACTTCACCGGCGGCGCGGGCTACGCCACTGGCAGCCCCATCGCCAGCACCAGCGACGACGCCATTTACCAAAGCGTGCGTTACGGCAACTTTGCCTACTCGATCCCGATCGCGAACGGTTCGTATTTCGTGACGCTCAAGTGCTCGGAAATTTATTGGTCGGCCAATGCGCGGCGCGTCTTCACCGTCACGGTCGAAGGCAATTCCGCCGTTACCGATCTCGACATTTACGCGCGTGTCGGAGCCAACGCCGCCTACGACATCACGGTGCCCGTCACGATCGCCGATGGCGTGCTCGATCTCGGCGTCATCGCCTTGAGAGACCAGCCGAACCTGAGCGGCATCGTCATTACCGACGCGCCCGCACCTTTCACCGATTTCCCGTCGTGGCAGAGTTTCTACTTCGGCTCGCCAGCCGCATCCGGAGCAGCCGCGGGTGCGGATCCGGACGGCGACGGACTCGACAACGCGCGCGAGTTTCTGCTCGGCAGCGATCCGACTGTGGCAGACGCCGCCCTCTTCGCGCCGACGCTGAGCCTCGATTCCGCAAAGCTCACCCTCACCTATCGCAAAGGCGCGGCGGGTCTGAGCTATCGCGTGCAATGGTCCGCGACCCTCGCGCCGCCGAACTGGTCGGCGGCCGGCGTGGAGAATGAAGTCCCTTTTTCTCCCACCGATACCTACCGCCGGAGCGTCCCCATCCTGCCCGGCGAGACCCGCAAATTCCTGCGCCTGGAGATCGGCCCGTGAACCGGCGGCGACGCCGTCGAGCACCGGCGGAAGCGTCCAACAAGACGCGGAGCGCGGACGGGCCTCGTCCGAGCGGCGGAGGCTGCGGGCGAGGCCGCCCCCGCTCCATGAGGTTAGTGGAGCAGTTCGAAGATGCCGGCGCCGCCCATGCCGCCGCCGACGCACATGGTCACCAGCCCGTAGCGTCCACCGCGGCGCCGCAGTTCTTCGAGGAGCGAGGCGGTGAGCTTTGCGCCCGTGGCGCCGAGCGGGTGGCCGAGGGCGATGGCGCCGCCGTTCACGTTGGTCTTCTCCGGCGGCAGTCCGCATTCGCGCATCACGGCGAGGGCCTGCGCGGCGAAGGCTTCGTTGAGCTCGATGAGGTCCATGTCTTCGAGCGTGAGGCCGGCCTGCTTGAGCGCCTTGGGGATCGCCGCAATCGGGCCGATGCCCATAATGCCAGGCGGCACGCCGCCGACCGCGTAGGTGACGAAGCGCGCGAGCGGCCGCAGCCCGAGCGCTTTCATTCGCTCGCCGGAGACGAGCAGCACCGCGGCCGCGCCGTCGCTGCGCTGTGAGGAAGTGCCCGCGGTCACGCTGCCGCGCGGATTGAAGGCGGGTTTCAAGGCGGCGAGTTTTTCGAGCGAGGTGTCGCGCCGCGGGCCTTCGTCGGTGGTGAAATTAAACTCGATGACCTGCCGGTGGTTCTCCGCATCGAGCGTGACTTCGCGCACCGGCACCGCCACGCACTCGTCGCGGAATCGGCCGGCATCGATCGCTGAGAGGGCTTTCCGGTGGCTCTCCAGGGCGAAGGCGTCCTGCTCGGCGCGGCTCACTCCATAACGCGCGGCGACGTTTTCCGCTGTCAGACCCATCGAGAGGTAGGCGTCGGGCATGTCCTCCACGAGGCAGGGATTGAGCGTCGTGCGGAAGCCAAACATCGGCACCTGGCTCATGCTCTCCGCGCCGCCGGCCACGATGACATCGGCCATTCCGCTCATGATGCGCTGCGCGCCGAGCGCGATGGCCTCGAGCCCCGACGCGCAGAAGCGATTGATGGTCACACCCGGCGCGCTATCCGGCAGGCCCGCGCGTTGCCCGGCGATGCGCGCGAGATTGAATCCCTGCGAACCTTCCGGCATCGCGCATCCGAGGATGACGTCCTCGATTTCCGCGGGCGCCACCTCTGGCGCGCGGCGGAGCACTTCTTGAATGACGCGCGCGCCGAGGTCGTCGGCGCGAACGGTGCGCAGCTTGCCGTTGGGCGCTTTGCCCACCGGCGTGCGCGCGGTGGAAACGAGAAAGGCTTCTTTCATGGGATGAATATCATTTCGCTCATACGTCCTCGATTACCAGCCAGGCCCGGTTCCTCCGCAATGGCGAAGTTCTGACCTCGCCTCTGCGCGACGCAGTGCTCACTCCGCGCGGAGAGGCAGGCCGCTGGCGAGCAGCACGGTCTCTTGCACGGCGAGATCGTGCGCGGGGGAAAAGCCAAACGCTTTCTCGCCGCGGATGACTTTCGCGAGATCGGCAAAGCCGGCGTCGTAACGGCCGCCGGCGCGCGGGAGCTGCGCGTCTTGATAACCCCGCTTGTAAGCACCGCGCGGCGCGTCGAGCGCCAGCCGGGCTTGCGGGGGTTCGAGAGGACGGATGTCGAAGGTGCCGCGCGTGCCGCACACCACGAATTGCCGGCGTGGTCCGCCCTCGATTTCCACCATCGCGCTGCGCACGGTCACGGTGGCCTTGGGATACTCGAGCACGGCGAGTTGATTGTCGGCGAGGCCGTCGAGCGGCGAGGAATTGCGGTTGTGCGCGGTCACTTTCGCAGGCCGGCCGAGGATGTGGACCACGGAGTCGATGACGTGGCAGCCAAGCTCAAACATCGACCCGCCGGGATAGCGCAGCAGCGGCTTGCGCTCCGCCGCGCCGAGCACCTTGCTCATCGCGGTGTCGATGGAGAAGACCTCGCCGAGCCAGCCGTCGCGCAGGAGTTGGAAGCAAAGCGTGAAGGCCGGGTTGTAACGAAACATGTAACCCATCTGCACTGTGAGCTTGCGGCTCGTGGCATCGTCGAGCACGCGCTGGAAAGCGGGCAGCGATTCGCCCGCAGGCTTGTCGAGATGAATGTGCTTGCCCGCCGCGATGCAGCGCGCGCCGGTGGCGAGCAAGTCCTTCACCTCAGTCTCCACGGCCACGGCTTGCAGGCCGGGCGCGGCGAGGAGTTGCTCCTCGCTCATCCACGCGAGGTCGGCATACGTGCGGCTCTTCTCCGCCGCCGCGCGCCGCTGTGCGTCGGGCTCGACGATGCCCACGACTTCGAAGTCCGCAGATGCGCGCATCGCCTCCATCTTGCCCGCGGCGTGTGCGTGGCCGGTGCCGATCTGGCCGATGCGAATCTTGCCCCCATCGCGAGCGCGCGCGGAAAAGGAAGCGATGCCGGCGGCCGCGGTGGCGCGCAGGAAGGTGCGTCGTGAATGTGGGTTCATAGTGGTCGTAGCTGCGACGCCCTCGTCGCAGGAAGTTCCCGCGGCGTCCTCGCCGCGCGAAGGTTACGCGGGCTCGAGTTCGAGTTCTTGCACGAGGGGCTCGGGGTCTTCCTCGCGGCGATGCGGGCTGTGGTCGCGGGCGATGAGCATGTAGATGGCGGGCAAAACAAAGAGCGTGAAGAGCGTGCCGATGACCATGCCGGAGACGAGCACGATGCCGATGCTGTTGCGCGATCCGGCGCCGGGGCCGGTGGCGAGCACGAGCGGGAAGTGGCCGGCCACCGTGGCCACGGAAGTCATGAGGATGGGCCGCAACCGGGTGCCTGCGGCTTCGATCACCGCCTCGAGTTTGGCGGTGCCGGACTCTTGCAGTGAGTTGGCAAACTGCACGATGAGGATTCCATTTTTCGCCACCAGCCCCACGAGCGTGATGAGGCCGACCTGGCTGTAAATGTTGAGCGTGGTGTAGCCGAGGAACGCAAAGAGCAGCGCGCCGGTGAGCGCGAGCGGCACCGAGCCGAGCAGGATGATGAGCGGATCGCGGAAGCTCTCGAATTGCGCGGCGAGAATGAGGAAGATGAAGATGAGTGAGAGGACGAGTGTGGCGCTCAGTTTGTTTCCCTCGACGCGGAGTTGCCGCGCCTCGCCCGCGTAGTCGATCGAGTAACCTTTCGGCAGAATTTTCGTCGCCTCGCCTTCCAGTACTTTGAGGGCTTGATCGAGCGTGATGTGCGGCGGGATGGCGCCTTGAATTTTCGCGGAGTTGAGTTGCTGGAAGCGGTTCAAGGTGCGCGGCTGGGTCGTCTCGCTGAGGCTCGCGAAGGTGGCGAGCTGCACCAGTTTTCCCTGCCCGCCGCTCACGTAGAAATTCGCGAGTTGATCGGGATTCAAACGCTCCCCGCGCTTGACCTGCGGGATCACTTTGTAGCTGCGGCCCTGGATGCTGAAGCGGTTGACGTAATTGCCGCCGAGCATCGTGCCGAGGTCGGAGCCGACTTGCTGCAAGTTGACGCCGAGCGAGGCGACCTTGTCGCGATCGAACACGATCTCGGCCTGCGGCATGTCGTACTTGAGGTCGGTGTCGGCGAAGATAAAGAGGCCGCTTTGAAATGCTTTGCCCACGAGTTGATTGGCGATGCCTACGAGCTCGAGCGGCTCGGCGGTCGAGGAAATCACAAACTCCACGGGGAATTGGCCGCCGCCGGGAAGAGGCGCGGGCGTCGTGGCGATGACCTGGATGCCGGGAATGGCTCCCACTTTCCGAAAAACCTCGGGCACCATCTGCTCGGGCGAACGCTTGCGCTGGCTCCACGGTTTGAGGCCCATGCCGGAGAAGCCGCCGAAGGCTTCGGTGAGTTGAAAAGTGTGCCGCGTCTCGGGGAAAGACATGAAGACGTCGTTGACCTTCTCGGTGTACATCGTGGTCTGCTCGATCGTGGAATTGGGCGAGGCCAGCACGATGCCGAGGATCACGCCTTGATCCTCCTTCGGCGCGAGTTCGCTCGGAGTGAAAAGAAAAAACGGAACGCCGAGCAGGATGACGATGGCGGCGAGCGTGAGCGTGACAGGCCGGAACTGCAGCGAGCGCGAGAGCGTGCCGACGTAGCGGCGGCGGAGTCCATCGAAGCGCGCGTTGACCCAGCCGGCAAAGCCGCGGTGCGAGTCGCCCTCCCGCAGGAGCTTCGAGGACATCATCGGCGAAAGCGTGAGCGCCACCACGCCGGAGACGACCACGGCTCCGGCGAGGGTGAAGGCAAATTCGCGGAAGAGCGTGCCGGTCAATCCGCCCTGAATGCCGATGGGCGCATAGACGGCGGCCAGCGTGATGGTCATCGCGACGATGGGCCCGACCAATTCGCGCGCGCCCTTGAGCGCGGCTTGCATCGGCTTGAGCCCGGCGTGCAAGTGACGCTCGACATTTTCCACCACCACGATCGCGTCATCGACCACGAGCCCCACCGAGAGCACGATGGCCAGCAGCGTGAGCAGATTGAGCGTGAAGCCAAACGCGAGCATGAGAAACGCAGCGCCGATGAGTGAGATCGGGATCGCGACGACGGGGATGAGCACCGAGCGCCACGAGCCGAGGAAGAGGAAGATGACCACGACCACGATTGCGAGCGTCTCGAGCAGCGTGTGCAGCACTTCGCGCAGCGCATCCTGGATGTACTTCGTGGCGTCGTAAGGCACGCCCACTTTCATCCCGGCGGGCAACTGCCGCTCGATCTCCGGGATCTCGGCGCGCACTGCTTTGATCACGTCGAGCGAGTTGGCCGTGGGCAGCACCCAGATGCCGATGAAGGTCGCCTTCTGCCCGGTGAAACGCACGTCGGTGTCGTAACTCTCCGCGCCCAGATCGATGTCGGCCACGTCCTTGAGCCGGATGATGGCGCCCTCCTGCTCGCGCAGCACGAGTTCGCGGAATTCGCCGGCGTTTCGCAGGTCGGTGTTGGCCACCAGATTCATCGAAGTCATCGAGCCCTTGGTCATGCCGACGGCGGAGAGATAGTTGTTGGCCGCGAGCGCCTGCCGCACCTGGCTCGGCGAAATGTTGAGCGCAGCCATGCGATCGGGCTTCAGCCAGATGCGCATCGCAAAGGTGCGCGCGCCGAGGATGTCGGCCTTTTGCACGCCGCTCACGGCGGTGAGCTTTGGCTGCACTACGCGGAAGAGGTAGTCGGTGATCTGGTTGGGAGTCAGCTCGTCGGAGAAGAACGAGATGTACATCTGCGCAAACTGCGTGTCGCTGAGCGTGAGCTCGATGGTCGGCGCTTCGGCCTCGGGTGGAAGATCGTTGCGCACCTGCACCACCTTGGCCTGGATTTGCGTGAGCGCGGCGGTGGTGTCGTAGTTGAGCTTGAGGTGGACGGTGATGATGCTGAGGCCCGGCGCGCTCTGCGACTCGATGTAGTCAATGCCGTCCGCGCTCGCGATCACGCGCTCGAGCGGCGTGGTGACAAAGCCCCGCACGAGGTCCGCGCTCGCGCCGACGTAGCGCGTCTTCACGTTTACGACCGCGATGTCGCTGCGCGGATACTGCCGCACATTGAGCGAGCGGATGGACTGCAACCCCGCGAGCAAAATGATGAGGCTCACCACGCTCGCGAAGACAGGCCGGCGGATGAAAAAGTCGGTGAATTTCATGAGCGACGAGCGGAGGCATCCGGGGAGCGCGCGCGTCTCGCGCGCTGGTCGCGGCGTCCTCGCCGCGACGAACTTTCGATGGCGTCCGTTTCGTCAAAAGCTCCGCGCCA
>JBBRXP010000118.1:0-17642 GCA_038238555.1 Chthoniobacterales bacterium
GGAGGGAAATCTGCACGTATGCTCGGACTGACCCCTAACAGACCCCCATGTGCTTTTCTCCGGGAGGCCAGACCGCGGACAGTGGGGGAGACGCGATCGACAGAGGTGCAATTGTCAGGTTCTCACTCTGACACCATCGGCTCCCCCGCCGCCACCACCGGAAGGAGTTCATGGCTGAAAGCAGAACTCCCTTGCCTGAAAGTTGTCGAGGAAAGTCTTCTCGAAAGCGGACCCGGAACGCTGGACAATTTCATTGCGCGCGATTCGTAAGCTCACGTACGCTGCTCTCACGCCCGTTTTCTCCCGCTCGCCCACGCAGACCGTCTAGCTTTTCACACCCACCTCGCTTCAACTGCGCTTTTAGATTGTAACAGTCGTTTTGCCTTTCCCTCCATATGAGCCGTCATCCCACATCCTTCATCCGGCGGATCGCCATCGTGGGATTCGCTTTGGTGCCTGCCTGCCTTTGTATTGCGGCTCCCACCGTCTCAACCGTTCAGGCCGTCCAAAGGTCAGGAACAAAGCTGGTGGATATTACATACAATCTGGCTGCCCCTGGGGCGACGGCGGTCACGGTGACGTTGCAGATATCGAGTAATGGCGGGACCACTTGGAATGTGCCCGTCTCCAGTGCTTCGGGCGCGATCGGCGACTCCGTGACACCGGGGAATGGAAAGTCAATCACATGGAATGCCGGTGTGGACTGGAATAACAACCCCTCCTCGTCGCTCCGCTTTCGCCTGACCGCGGAAGAGTATCTTCCATACAATCTTCCTGTAATCAACGGCACCGGACCAGATGTAGCTCCTGCTGGATGGGTCAAGGCTGCCGGGAGTCCCGACCTTATTGCGGGAAATGGTGCCTTGCCTTGGAACGCCCTCTGGGTTGTCTCGAACGTAAATGGTTCATCCACCAATGGAGGGCAAATGGCGCTTTTAGTATCGGAATTTGACTATCGGGAAGCCATTTCTACAACAATCTCATCACTTACGGCCGGGAAAAGATATGCGGTCGCCTTCCAATGGCAACAGACGAGAATTGACGAATACGAGTACCCGTATAGGACTTATGAGGGTGGAACATTTAGCGTGAGGATTGCTGGACAAGAGACAATATTCACCTCGAGTTCGAGTTCATCGAGTGATGGTTGGCAAACGGCTCTGGTGCCTTTCGTGGCAACAGCGGCTTCCGCGACTGTGGAGATAAGTTCTGTTCCTGGCACTTCCGGAGCCATCGTTGTGGACAGCGCTACCGCTCCCGCAAGCATCGGCATCGGCACCTCCGGCAATACCGTAATATCCACACGGCTCACGGTGACCGGGAGGGTGCTGGACGTCACGGCGGGAAGCGTTCTGGCTGGCGCGACGGTGACATTGGCGGGGGTATCCGCGACGACCGCCGCCGACGGCACATTCACGCTTCCGGATGTCGATATCACCGTGTCGAGCAGCGCCACGGCGAGCAAGGTGGGCTACGCGTCGAAAACCTTCACCGTCACTGCTGCGGCCGATGTCTCGAGAGTCAACGTCGGTGACATTTCTCTCCAGGCGTATTCCACGCTGACCATTCAGCGCTTACAGCCCGCCGCGATCGCCAACGGCACCTCCAACTTCGGGGTGGATGAACCGCTCGTGCCGGTGACGACGCTTTCCGCGCTCGCCTCGTCCGGGAACGCAGCCTTGGTGCAAGGTCTGGTGGCGGACGGAGTGACGCCGCTGCTGATTTACTTGCGCAATCGAGAAAGCACCGCCGTGGCCACGTATCGCCTCAGTGGCAGTGTCCTTGGCGGTGGCAGCATTGTGGGCGGGCTCACGGCGCGCTTGGGCGGTTTGCAGAATGGCAATTGGACGTACTTGAGCGGTCCCGGCAATGGGGAAGTAAAAATGATCCTCACGGGCGTTTCCACGGGCGATCCGGATCGCCACGGCTTTGCGTATTTGAACGCCATTCCCGCAGAATCCGTCGTGCTGGCCGCAGGCAGCCAGGAAGTGAATTGCCAAGTTCTGGTGGAGGAACTGGACGCCAGCGGAGCGACCGTAAGCTCCAAGACCGTCCCCTTTAAAATCCGGAAGCCACCGATCGTGCTGGTGCATGGATACAACGCCAACAGTTCCGCCTGGAGCTCTGCATTCCTCGCCGAGTTCAATGCGAGCCGGCCCGCCGATTTTGTAAAGAAGATCGAATATGGCGTCACCGTCGCGGCTAATGGCTGGGTAAGTAACTCACTGAATACGGACGGACGCCTGGATTATCTCGCAGCAGTGCTCGACGGAGTTTTGAAGAACCAGGTTGAGAATGCGACCTCCACGTTTTTCAATAGCTGGGCCATGACCCGGTACGATGTCGTGGCCCACAGCCAGGGCGGCGTCGTGACCCGGATGCTATGCCAGAATGTCGGCACCAATCTCCCGCTCTTTGCCAGCACGCCCTTTCGCGACAGCAGCAATAGCTATCGAGGCCGGTTTCGCCGCGTGGTCACGATTGGCTCGCCGCACAACGGCTCTCGTACAGCGTATTACCTGTTCAAGCTCAAGGAGACACCTTTTCTGATATTGCCTGCCGCGTTGCAAGCTTTCGGTCTCTTGCAAGCGAAGTTCGATCCCTATGGCGAGCAGGTCCGGCAGATCAATAACCCGCTCTCGCAGGCCGACCCGGCCGCAAAGTTTCACCTCATCACCGCAGCGATCGAGGGGGGCAGTCCCCCGCTGGCTGGCGCGATTGTGCCGACATGTTATTCGATCATCCCCGGCTTTAACTTGCCTCCGGCTGGCTCGGGCATTCCGCGCGGTGCGACGGTACTACCGAGAGGGTCGGACGGCGTGGTGGACCTGGACAGCGCCGCCGGCACGCCGGTCAACGGAGGAACCAGCAACAAGACCTCTCCCATGGGATTCGATATCTGCCATGCTCCGGCTCCCGGGTGGGTGGGAGGATATACTTTCTTTGGGGTGGGAGACGGTGAGAGCTTGACCAACGAGCCGCAAGTGGCGGTGAGGGCTTTGAGTCTGCTGGATGGACCCGCGACGGCGTTTGGCCCTTTTATCTTGCCGAGGCTGCTGACCGATCAATCGGCGATCAATGCGATCATGCCGAGCGTTTCCGCACTCACCCTGGATGTAATCCTCCTCTCGACATCCGGCGCACAAGCTGCCCGAGGGCTGGTCGAAGCGGCGGCAACGACCACCAGCTATTCTTATCAGTTGCGTCCCAGCGTCTCCGAGCCACTCCAAGGGAAAGTGACTTGGTTTGCCGAAGCATTTGCTCCCAACGGGTCGAGTACCGACGGAATCACCGTGCAGGTGAATGCCACGAATTCGACCCTGGTCACGGTGACCGTGGATGGCAGCGTACAAGGGGACGTTGTCCTGTACGCCCACTATTTGTCCACGACGGGAAAACTGATCGTTGGAAAACCCATCGCTGTCGTGTCGCGCCCCACGACATCTGCTTTGACCGCGATAGAGATTTCGCCATCCACGGTGGCGCTTGGCACAGGTCAGACTCAGCAATTTCAAATTTGGGGCACCTATAACACCGGAGCGCGGAGCCTGCTCTTTGTGCCGCCGGGGAGCGGGTTGCAACTGGTCTCCTCGGCTCCGGCCATTGCCAGCATCGACGCCAACAACATCCTCACCGCAAACAGCCTCGGCATTGCGACGGTGACGGCTACTTACAAAGGGCTGACCGCGAAGAGAGCTGTGGGAATTCATGGCCCCCCGCTGACGGCCACCTACAGTTCGGCCGCGGTCGTCCCGGTTACCGCTGCGAGCTACAGTGCGGCGGGCAATACAGCGAGCTTCGCGCTCAACTTCGCGCCGGCAGCGGGTACGAACTTGCCGGTGGTAAAGAACACGGGGATGGGCTTCATCAACGGCACCTTCAGTAATCTGGCGCAAGGACAGGCCGTGAGGTTGACCTTTGGAGGCGTCTCCTACGATTTCGTGGCCAATTACTACGGTGGCACCGGCAACGATCTCGTGCTCCAGTGGGCCAACACCAGGCCGGTGGCCTGGGGGCTCAACACTAGTGCCCAGTTGGGCAACAACACCACAGCGAACAGCTTGGTGCCGGTGGCGGTGAATACGGCGGGCGTGCTTTCGGGCAAGACGATCATCGCCGTTTCTGCCGACGTATCACACGGTCTGGCACTGTGCTCGGACGGGACGCTGGCCGCATGGGGTTCCAACTCGTGGGGAACGTTGGGCAACAACAGTACGACGGATAGCTCGGTGCCGGCGGCCGTGGACACTTCCGGCGTGCTCGCCGGCAAGACGGTGATCGCCGTGTCCGCAGGGTCATACCACAGTCTGGCGCTCTGTTCGGACGGCACGTTCGCTGCCTGGGGGCTCAACACTAGTGCCCAGTTGGGCAACAACACCACAGCGAACAGCTTGGTGCCGGTGGCGGTGAACACGGCGGGCGTGCTTTCGGGCAAGACGGTCATCTCCGTATCCGCAGGGGCCACTCACAGTTTGGCGCTGTGTTCGGATGGGACGGTGGTCGCTTGGGGAGGCAATGGCAGCGGGCAATTGGGCAACAACAGCACGACCGATAGCTTGGTGCCGGTGGCGGTGAATGCGACAGGGGTCCTCTCAGGGAAAACCGTCGTCGCCGTATCTGCTGGATCCTCGCATAGCCTTGCACTGCTGTCGAACGGCACGGTGGCCGCTTGGGGGAACAACTATTCTGGACTGTTGGGCAACAATAGCACGATAAACAGCTCGGTGCCGGTGCTGGTGAACACGGCGGGAGTGCTCGCCGGCAAGACGGTGATCGCTTTGTCCGCAGGGAGAGACCACAGTCTGGCACTGTGTTCGGACGGCACGGTGGCCGCCTGGGGTTTCCAAGGCTTCGGAGCGCTGGGCAACAACAGCACCACTAGTTCAATGGTGCCGGTCGCCGTGAGCACGGCAGGAGTTCTCGCCGGTAAAACGGTGATCGCGGTATCGGCTGGTGGTTCACACAGTCTGGCGCTGTGTTCGGATGGGACATTGACTGCTTGGGGCTACAACTACCACGGCGAGCTAGGCACGAACGACACGGCGAACCGATATACGCCGACGGCAGTGAGCGCAGCAACGCTCACAGCGGGCGAGCGCTTTGCGACGGTCGTCAGTGGCCAGAGTGGATACTTCAGCCTCGGTTTGATCGCTACGCCGCCTTCACCCATCCTAACGACGCTGGCACCGACAACGGTCACCGGGACCGGGGCGACTTTGAATGGTCTCGTGAACGCCAACGGCCTTAACACCGCCGTGTCCTTTGACTACGGCCTAACCACCGCCTACGGCACGAACGTCCTGGCCACGCCCACCTCAGTCCCCGCCAGCACCACCAGTACCGTGAGCGCGAGCATCAGTGGCCTCACACCCGGTGCCACGTACCATTATCGCGTCAAAGGCACCAGCAGCGGCACGGCTAACGGCGCCGATCTGACGTTTACTAATGTCATCGGCACGGCACTCACGGCTCAAGAGACGTGGCGGCAGATGTGGTTTAACAGTCCCCTCAATAGCGGCAATGGGGCCGACAACTTCGATTTTGACAAGGATGGCCTGGTGAACCTGATCGAGTTTGCCTTGGGCCTGAATCCCACCCTTGGCAGTTCCATGCAGCTACCGGCGAGGCAGCGAATCGGAAATAACTTTGTGATCAACTTCACTCAGCCCGCCGGGGTGAGTGGACTTACTTACGGCGCAGAGTGGAGCACCGATGATGGCACCGCTGAGCTGGACGAACATCCCGGACACCGGCACTCTGCCGCAACATGTTTTCACTGTCCCCATCGGCAGCAATACGCGGATGTTCCTGCGCCTGAAAGTGACGGGCCCATGATAGGTCGGTAGGGAAGCAATGGGGAGTCGGCGGACGGGTCAGTCCGTGCATATGTGCAAGGTAATAATTGGAGGGAAATCTGCACGTATGCTCGGACTGACCCCTAATGATAATGACCCTTAACAGACCCAGCATGTCTTCGATGAAGCGCTCAATGCGATCATCGAGCCGGTATTCGTTGCCGTCGTATTCCAACAGCTCCAGACCGACCATGCGCCGGAGCGTGCCAGAATCGGCAAATTCGACTGCCAGGTCTGCGGTGATCCGATCATGACGATTCGCGAAGAATTGCCAAAGGACGTTGCGGTAGTCCGCTTCGAAAACTCGGAAGAGACTCTTTTGGGTGACCGGCATGATTTCAAACTATTCGCGCTACTCCGGACTCAGCCGCGCTGGCTCTTCGAGAATTTCGAGCAAGGCTTTGGCGCAGAAGACGCGATCACGCCGAGCTTCGCCGACTTGCTTGATGATTCTTAGTTGGACGAGGCGCCGCAGGCCTGCGGCGGCCGTGTTGTAAGCTACGTCGAGTTGGGCCTCCGCTTTGCGCACCGTGATAAATGGATTGGCGGCGAGTAGGTCGAGCAACCGCAAGGCGATGCTGGAGCCGGTGCGACTGATCCGCTCTCGCCACTGATGGAGCTGCTGATTGATGCGCTCAGCGCGGCTCAACGCGTCCTCGCTCTGCCGCGCTACTCCATTGAAGAAATAGAGCAGCCAGTCTTCCCATGCACTGTTTTCCGTCACTTCGCGGAGCCGTTCGTAATAATCGCGCCGGGTCGCTTCAAAAAAAGCGCTCAGATAAAGTAGCGGCAGAGGGAGCACACCACGCTGCATGAGCAAGAGAGTAATTAGCAGGCGCCCGACGCGTCCGTTGCCATCGAGGAAGGGATGGATCGCCTCGAACTGATAGTGCATCAGTGCTGTCTGAACCAAAGGCGGCAGCATCTCGTCGTGCAGAAACTTCTCCCACGCGCCCAAGTGATCGAGCATTTCGTCGTGCGGCGGCGGCACGTAGGTAGCCTGCGCCAGCGTGCTGCCGGGTGGCCCGATCCAATTCTGCGAGCGGCGCAGTTCGCCCGGCGTGGCATGGTCGCCTCGAACACCGCTCATCAATTTCTCGTGAAGTTCGCGCACCAGACGAATGGAAAGGGGCAGGGTTTTCAGACGCTTGACGCCATGTTCGAGCGCCGCCACGTAGTTGCCGACTTCGCGCAGATCCTCCGGACTGCGCTCGACGGCGGCCCCGGCCTCGGCAGCGAGCAGTTCGCCGAGCGTCGATTGCGTGCCCTCGATGCGACTGGAAAACACCGCTTCCCGCTGCACGAAGGGCCGGATGAGCAGATGCGGGTTCGGCAGCCGTCTTCCTTCGCCGGCGAGGCGGCCCAGCAGTTGATCGGCATCGGATAGCGCTCTCACGAGCTGCGGTGTCCAGGTCAACTGCGGCGGCAACGGCTCGGGATGAAACGCCCGGTATCCGGCGAGGGTCTTGATCCATCGACCGGAGGTTTTGGGTGGGCTGGGGCTGCTGCGTTTCATCATTGAAATAAGCACGGCGGTCTATTTCAAGTTTCTTGAGAAGAATGAAATAGTCGAGCTCTTTCGTTTCAAGTTCTGTAGTACCGCGTCCCCCCAACCGACGGGGGGAAGAGCCGACGCGTCGCTCTTTGCGGCGGACAAGCCTTTCGCGGAAACCAAAGTCCGAAACACGATGCAAGCAACACTTTATCCTCCCTTAGCCCCTCGCGAGTGTGCGAGCCTTGATCACTTAAAAGGAAAAGCGAGTAGGCACCCAGGGGGATTACTCGTGAAGCTCACGAAAGTGCGATGCGTCCGGTCGAGACTTGCCGGGTATCCTTTCACAGGCCACTCCCAACCGTGAAGAACCTCATCACCCTCCTTTGCGCCGCATTTTGCCTGCCGTGCCTCACGCCCGCTGCTGATGCTGCGGCCAAGCCGAACATCATCTTCATCCTCGCGGACGATGTCGGGCTCGGGAACGTCAGCGCTGTACGGCGGCGCTTTCCAGACGCCGCACATCGACGCGCTCGCGGCGGGCGGGACGCGCTTTGAACATTGCTACGCGACCCCGCTGTGCGGTCCCTCGCGCGCGACGTGCCTGACCGGACGCTATGTTTTTCGCACCGGGATGCGGACCAATACCGACGCGCACAACATGAGCCGCGAAGAAATCATGGTGCCGGCGGTGCTGAAGCCCGCGGGCTATGTCACCGCGTCGGTGGGCAAATGGAGTCAGGTGCTGGGCATGCCCGCGGACTGGGGCTTCGACGAGCATCTGCACTTCCCCGCCAGTGGGCTGTATTGGGCCAGCCAGGGGAGAGGCTACCAGGTGAACGGCGCGAAGAAGGAACTCCGCGACCGCTATCTGCCCGACGTGATGCACGAGTTCCTCGTGGACTTCATCACGCGGCACAAGGGCGAGCCGTTCTACGTCCACTACGCGCTCTCGCACATGCACCGCGACATCCTGCGCACGCCCGACAGCAAGCCCGGCGGCCAGAGCGATGAAACGGAACTCTATGCCGACAACAACGCCTACATGGACAAGCTCGTCGGCCAGCTCGTCGCCGCTCTCGACCGGCTCGGGCTGCGCGAGAAAACGCTGCTCGTCTTCGTCGGCGACAACGGCACGGCGGACCAGGGATCGGAGGCCGCGACCGTGAATGGCCGCGCGCTTTCCGGCAAGAAAGGCACGATGCTCGAAGGCGGCAGCCGCGTGCCGATGATCGTGAACTGGCCCGGCACCACGCCCGCCGGGCGGGTGCTCAAGGATCTCACCGACTTCACCGATTTCCTGCCCACCTTCGCCGACCTCGCCGGCGCGAAGCTGCCCGAGGTGAAGCTCGATGGCCACAGCTTCGCCGCGCAGATCAAAGGCCAGCCGGGCACGCCGCGTGAGTGGGCTTTCGTGCAGCTCGGCGCGCAGTGGTTTGCGCGCGAGCAGGGCTGGAAGCTGAACGAACTCGGCGAACTCTTCGACATGAGCGGCGCGCCGTTTGCCGAAAAGCCCGTCGCCATATCGGCAGACACGGATGCGAGCAGGCTGCGCGTGCGCGTCTGACTAACGTGCTCGCGGAACTTCATCCCACCGCTGGCCACCCCGAGAGTGCTGGCAAGGCTGCGAAGAAAAAGAATCAGCGCGAATGAGCGGCGTCGAAAGTGTCCGGCCCTCTATTTCTTTTGGATTGTGAATCACCTTTCTTCACGGCAGGCCTCCCATGAAACCTCTCCTCCTTTTTGCGCTCCTGGCGTTCGTCTGCGGCAAGATCTCCGCCGCCGAGCCGTTCCGCATCCAGCTCGATACCATCTCGCAGGGCTACGACGGGAAGTATTGCTGGGCGCAGGCGCGGGCGGCGGCGATTCCGCGCGCGGGACAGCCGCCGATTGTCGTGGTGACGGCGAGCCCGCTGCTGCTCACGGGCAGCGATGTGTAGTACGACCTGCACGAATTCCGCACCGACGACTTTGGCAAAACGTGGATCGGCCCGGTGCGGCATCACGACACGCTCGGGCGGCGCGTGGTCGGGAAGGACAGGGAGAAGAAGATCGAGGAAGTGCCGGGCGACTTCTGGCCGCAGTGGCACGCGAAGTCGGGCAAGGTGCTCGGCCTCGGCACCACCTTCCGCTACCTCCACGACAGCGGGCCGATGCGGAACGCGAAGGCGGACACCTGCTACTCAACCTACGACCCGGAGCGCCGCGCATGGTCACCGCTCGCCTTGCTCGAAATGCCGCAAGGCGAACTGAGCGACGCCGCGCGCGCCGCCTGCGTGCAGCGCTACGACCTGCCGAATGGCGACATCCTGCTGCCGGTTTATTTCAACGTCGGCGGACGGGTCAGTCCGCAACGTCGGCGGACGGGTCAGTCCGTGCATATGTGCAAGGTAATAATCGGAGGGAAATCTGCACGTATGCTCGGACTGACCCCTAATAACAGATGACCCTAATAACAGACCTCTTGACCCCTAACAGACCTCTAACAGACCGCCGACCCCTAACGAATCCCATCCACAGCGAACTTCGCGCGAGCGGTGGCGATTTGTGAACCATCCCTTTTGTCGCTCCGGAAATAATCTGAACCGGGGAGCGGTGGTGCGTCATTAAGGTGGAGCGCTGCATGATTTTTTCACCCCCCGACGATGCGTCTGATCTCCTCGCGTTGGCCCGCGATGGGGATGTGGCGGCGTTTTCACGAATCATGGAGGCGGAGCAACCGCGCTTGATGGCGCAAGCCCTGGCCTTTTGCGGCGATGCGCACCGGGCGCAGGATCTTGTGCAGGAGACGATGATTGCGGCATGGAAAAGCCTGCCTCGGTTCGATGCCTCGTGCCGCTTGTTCACGTGGCTCTACGTGATCCTGCTCCGGCAGCACCGGCGCTCGCTGGGCTGGTTTGCGCGGCGGTTGCCGTTGGCAACGCTGGAACAGCAAGCGATGGCGGGGCGGCATGAACCGGCGACGCCGGACGAAAGCGGCGGCACGGAAACGGCGGAGGCGGAACTCTTGCGCGCGATGATGGCGGCGCTGCCCGCACGGCATCGCGAGGTCATTCGGCTGCGCTTTTACGCCGGTGCGGGCGAGGCGGAAATCGCCGTCGCGCTGGGCATCTCGCCCGGCACGGTGAAGAGCCGGCTGCACCACGCTTTGGAGAAACTGCGACGGATGAAAGAAAAAGTGAACCGCCTCCGCGATGCGGCGCATTAACCCGCTGAAACGATCATGAGCACTCCGACTCCCAATCACGACGACCACTCCGAAATGCGCGAGGCGCTGCGGCGCGATGCGGCCCGGATGCAGGAACCGCCGTTCGACGCGGCGCTGCAACACGCGACGATCCGGCGTATCCGCGCGCTGGCGGACACGGGCTCCCAGCAAACACGGCGCTCCGGGCTGCGACTGATGCCGGCGCTCGCGGCGGGCGTCGCGCTGCTGCTGGTGATCGTGATGATCTTCACACGCCGCGAGCCTCCGCCGTCGCGCCCGGACATCGCGGCCATCATCTCTTCTACGCAAAGCCACATCGCGAGCCTTTCGATTGAGCCGCCGACCTTGTTCCCGGCGTGGGCGTCACCCACCGCTTCGCTGCTCGATCCACCGCGCATCCCCGAATGATCCCTTCTGCCATGCAATCCAACCTCGCACATCAACACACACCATGAAACTCACCATCGCCTTGTTTGCTCTCCTCACTTCACTCTGTCCGCTGCTCGCGGCGGACGCTTCCAAGAAACCCATCGACCCCTTCGAAGGGGCGTTTTTTCCGCCTGAGCTTGTTCTCCTGGCGCAGGACCGCATCGCTCTGACTCCGGAGCAACTGGAGGCGGTGCGCGTCCGCTTGGAGAAGACGCAGCAGCGTTCCGATGAACTGCGGGTGAGGCTGGAACGCGAAACCGCCGCGCTCGCGGCGCTGACGAAACAGGAACGGGTGGATGAGGCGCCGCTCCTCGCACAGCTCGACAAGGTTCTGGATGTCGAACGCGAGGTTAAGCATCTCAACGTGGGCGCGGGAGTGGCGATCAAGAATCTGCTGACGCCGGAACAACAGGCCAGGCTGCGCGAGATGTCATTCGAGATTGCGAAGAATCACGCCGCCTTCACCGGACTCGAGGCAGAGACCGGCAAACGAATTTCGGCAAAGGTCGAGCGCGTCAAAGAGGGCGCACAAAAGTGGGTGGCCAGGGGGCGCGATCCCTCGGCCATCGCCCAGGCGATCGAAGGGAAGTTCAAGCCGCTCATGGAAGCGGACAAGGTCTTCGAAGCGGAAGCCGAACTGGATCGTCTGCTAAAACTGCTTCCACAGGATGGGAAAAGCACCGGGGCGCCGACCGCCCCCACGGAAGCTGTGCATCAGCGTGTCGCTGCGAAAGTCGAGCGCGTGACGCAGGCCGTGCGAAAATTGGCGGAGAGCGGGAGCGATCTATCAGCCATCCTCACGACGATGGGAGAGAAGGTCGGGCCGCTGCTCGACGCGGGCAAGTTCAGCGAGGCTGAGGCCGAACTGGATCGCGTGCTCGAACAGCTCAAGCCGGATGGGAAATGAGCACGTCCCGCGAGCGCCTACTGCCGTAACCCCATTTTCCCTTCACATCACACGATGAATACTACAACAAAAATCCTCCTCGCGCTCGCCGCGACCACACTCACCGCGTTCGCTACCCAATCCCCAACCGCGAAGGCGGAGCAGGAGACCAGGTATCTGGCCTTTCAGGTCTGGCCCCGCATGCTGGGGTATCCAGGCATTCCACCGTTGCCCGGCCATTTGGCGCTCAGCAAGGAGCAGATGGCGGACTTTGTGCGCGGCGTGGTCAAGGCGATCGGCACGACGGGCGACGCGCGGCACAAATTGGGTTTCACCGTCGGGCCGCTCTGCTTCGACATGCCCGACGAGGAAATCCGCCAGTGGATCCGCGACGCTTTCGCCGTCGCGCGGGAGAACGACGTGGCCGTGGCCTTGCACATTGATGATTCGATGAGCTGGGGAGAGCGCAAGGATCTCGTGTCCAATCCCGATAACATCGAGACCACCGACTGGAATCAAACGCCCAACACGAGCCGGAGCCTGGCCTGGGGGCCCTCGCCGACGAAGTTTCCGCCGCAGATGTGTTACAACGCGCCCGCCATCGTGGCCGCGGCGAAAGCGCGCGCGGCTCTGATCGGCGCGGAGATCAAGCGGGAGCTGGCGGTTTTGAAATCGGCGGGCAAGGAGCACCTGTTCGCGGGCGTCATCGCCGGATCGGAGACGCAGATCAGCCCGGAATTTGGAACCAATCGCCGCCTGGGGTTTCGCGCGCTGGCTCACCGCGGCTTCAGCGAAAAGAATCCGCCGAAGGATCTCGGCGCCGAACGCGTGAGCGTGGTGAAGGAGTGGATCGAACTGTGGTGCAATTCGCTTCGCGCGGCCGGAGCGCCGCGCGAGAAAATCTTCTGCCACATCGCGTTCACCGACCAGGGGCTGCGCAAGCCGAACGCCAGGGAATCGTATGTGGAAAAAGTGGCCGTCGCCCCGCCCGAGGTGGCCTTCAGTTCCGCGTATCGCCCGGGATTCTCCACCTATCCGGAGGGAGGCACCTTCAAGGAAATCTATGCCACCCTGGCCGAGCATGGTTCCCCCGGTTGGATTTCCGCCGAGGGCACGAACGTGTCCCCCACGACCATGCCCGGCGAGCCGACGATGGAGACTTATCTGGCGAAGATGTTCAACCACGGCGCAGTGCTGGCGAACGTTTTTTCCTGGGGCATCGGCGGCGAGGCGATGCGCAACAACTTCTTCCGCCAGGCCACGGAGAATCCCGAGTGCCTGGCCGCCTACGCGAAGTTTCTGCGCGGCGAAGCACTGGTCGAGTCTGCCGCCAAAGGATTTTCCTCGTCGTCATTTGCAGAGAAGATGCAGCGGATTCAAACCGAGCTGCCGGGCTGGATTCAAAAAACGGGACGACAGGCGGAGGCGATGTCCTTGATTCAAAAAGTTCAATCGCTCGGGAAGGAAAAGAAGTGGCAGGAGATGGACAAGGTGGCCGACGAGATGTTCGCGCTGATGAAGGGCACGCCGGCCGAAACGAAATCCACGCCGCAGACGCCGCCCTCGAAGTCGCAGACGCCGCCCTCCAGCCCACCCTCGGACGACCCTACAAAACGGATCACTGAAAAGGTCCAGCGCGTGATGCAGGGCGCGCAAAAATGGGTGGCCGCCGGCGGCGATCCGGCGGTCATCCAAAAGACGATGCAGGAGAAGGTCAAGCCGTTGCTCGATGCGGGCAAGAGCACCGAAGCGGAGGCGGAACTGGATCGCGTGCTCGAACTGCTCCACAAGGATGCGAAACGCAGCGAGTCGCCGACTAACCCCGCCCTCGGCGACGCCGCGCGCAAACAGCTCTCCGAAAAAATCGAGCGCGTGAGGGATGGCGTGCAAAGTGGGCTCCTCAGCGACAGCGGGCGTGATCCATCGCCCATCGCACGGGCCATGCAGGAGGAATTCAAACCGCTGCTCGATGGAGGCAAAGCCAGCGAAGCGGAGGCGGTTCTCGACCGCCTGCTCGAACAACTCAAGCCGGATGCGAAGTAAGCAAATACACCCACATCAACACACACCATGAAACTCAGTTCCATCACCGCCATCGCCTGCCTGTTGCTGGCTGCCGCCGGCATCGCCCGCGCAGAACGCCTTTCATCGTGTTCGACCCCTCTGTGCCTGAGGAGTTGAAGCTCTCGGACGACCAGAAGCAAAAATTGAAGGAGAAGCTGCCCGGCTTTCTGAATCCAAAGGCGCCCGACTTCGGTCAGAGAAGCAAGGCTCCCGACGCCGCTGCTCACAAAGAACTTTGGGCGTTCCTGAAGGGGTTGCTGACTGCGGAGCAGTTCAAGAGGTTCCAGCAAATGGTGCTGCAGCATGATGCGCCGCTTTGCTTGTTGCGGCCCGAGATCGTGAAAGAACTGTAAATCACGGACGAGCAACGCAATCAGATCATGGGCGTCATCAAGGTTTTCCCAGGATGAGAAAAGAGGCCAGCGCAAAACCGCCGGAGCCCAGGGTCAAAGGGATACGACCCAAGGTTCTCGAGGACTTTCAAGGAAGAGCCGAGGCCGTCCTGAGCGACGCGCAGAAAGCGCAGTGGAAGGAGATGCGCGGCAAGCTGTTCGATATTCCATGAACCGGCAAAAGCACTTAACGATCAAACCATAACCGAAAAGAAGACTACCATGAAACTCAGTTCTATCATCACGGTGCTGACGACGGACGAGAAGCAAGTGAAATGACCCTTTCTGGAGAAACCGATGCACTCTAACCAATCAAGATGGGATGCCCCCTTGCTGACCCGCCGCGAGCTGCTCTGCCGCGGTGGCATGGGCATCGGTGCGCTGGCACTGGCGGGCATCATGGGCGATGCGTTCGGAGATACACCGCGCCCGACAAGCAGCCTCGACTCTCCGCTGGCGCCGAGGCTCCCCCACTTTGCCGCCAAGGCCAAGCGCGTGATTCACCTGTTTTTGAACGGCGGTCCGTCCCACGTCGATACTTTCGATCCCAAACCGGCACTCGACAAATATCACGGCCAGGAACTCCCCGAGAGCATGCACCTGGTCACCGAACGACGAACCGGCACCGTGATGAGGTCGCCCTTCAAGTTCCAGCGCCACGGTCAGAGCGGGATCGAAGTCAGCGAGATTTTTTCAAACGTCGGGGAGTGCATCGATGACATCGCGGTGATCCGCTCCATGCAGACCGACGTGCCCAATCACGTCCCGGCCATCCTGCTCATGAACTGCGGGGACGCACGGCTGATCCGGCCGAGCCTCGGGTCCTGGGTGACGTATGGTCTGGGGAGCGAGAACCAAAACCTCCCTGGATTTGTCGCCCTGCGCCCCGGCGGATACCCGAACAACGGCGGCGCCCAAAACTTCCGGGCAGGGTTCCTGCCGGGCGCTTACCAAGGAACTTATATCGACACTCAGCAGACCGACCTTGAAAGACTGCTGGAGAATACCACCAACCCGCGCATTTCCAACGCGGACCAGGGCCGGCAACTCGAACTCTTGCGAGAACTCAATGAAGGCCACCGCCGGGAGCGCGACAAGAGCGCGCAGATCGAGGCCCGCATCCAGTCCTTTGAGCTGGCCTCGCGCATGCAACTCGAAGCAACGGAGGCGTTCGACATCAGCCGGGAACCCGAGTCGGTCCGCCGAATGTATGGGGACGGCGCCGAGGCCCGGACGGTCATGATCGCGCGCCGACTGGCAGAGCGGGGAGTCCGCTTCGTGCAGGCCTGGGTCGGCAACGATTGGGACCACCACCAGAATCTGGAAGAAGGCCACCGCGGCATGGCCAGGCGGTGCGATCAGGCGATCGGCGCCTTGCTGAAGGACCTCAAACAGCGGGGCATGCTCGACGACACCCTTGTCATTTGGGGCGGCGAGTTCGGCCGCACCCCGACCGTGGAAGTGGTGATGGGCCTCCCCAACAACACGAAGGGCAACGGCCGCGACCACAACAATCATGGTTTCACCACCTGGCTGGCCGGCGGCGGCGTGAAGGGCGGATACGTGCATGGCGCCACCGACGAATTCGGCTTTCGGGCGGTCGAGCAGAAGGTCCACGTCCACGACCTGCACGCCACGATTCTGCACCTGCTCGGTTTTGATCACACCCGGCTGACCTTCCGCCACGCCAGCCGGGATTTCCGCCTGACGGACGTTTACGGCGACGTGGTGCATGAACTGATTGCCTGACAACAAACGACCCGACGGAAATCTTGAGATAAGAATATGAACCCTAAGCGACGAACACCCCTGAGCCATGCGAATTGGCGGTGGTTGGCGCTGTGGTGGATCGTGCTCGCAGGAACAAACCGCGCATCCGCAAAAGAAAACGCAATGCGAACTCACATGGCGTCCATGGCTGCGGCGGAAATGAAGCAACTTCTGCCGTCAAAAATGTTCAACTGGAGGAAACCAAAGATGACCGCAACCCAATCCATCCACGAGCGGTGAACCGCTTATGAACAAAAACATCGCCATGATCAACCGTCGCTTCTTCCTGCGAGCCGCCGGAGTGACCTTGGCTCTGCCGTTGCTCGAATCGCTCTCCCACCGGGTGCTGGGAGCCAGCCCTGGTCTCGGAGCCACCGCGGGTTCGGCGGTCGGCGCGAAGCGTCCGATGCGCCTGGTGTGCGTGGGCAATGCGCTCGGTTTTCATCCACCGGCGTTCTTTCCAACGAAACCCGGAGGTGACTATGACCTCCCGTCCCTGTTGGAGCCGATGGCACCATATCGCAAAGATCTCACGGTTTTCGCGGGGCTCGATCACGGGCTCAAGGGCGCGCACTTTGCCGTCCATGCCTTTCTGAGCGGCGTGCGAACCGGCGATGCCAAGAGCATGCCCGAGGGAAACATCAGTGTGGATCAACGCGCCGCCGAGACAGTGGGAGGGGCCACGCGTTTCCCCTCGCTCACCATCGGCTACGATGGCGGAATTCACGGCGGAACCATGATGTGCTGGACACGCAGCGGCGTGCGGGTGCCCCCGATTTCCGGGCCGCGGGAACTGTTCCGCAAGTTGTTCATCACCGACAGCGCGAGCGATCGCGCCTCCGCCTCGGATCGCTTCCGGCTCAAGGGATCGATCCTGGATGCGGTGCAGGGCGACGCCAAAGCGCTCGAACACCGGCTGGGCAAGCGGGACCAGGAGAAGCTCGATGAATACTTCACGTCCGTCCGGGACGTGGAGCGTCAGCTCGAACTCGGCAAACAGTGGTCCAGCGTTCCCAAGCCGAAACCAGGAATCGAAGAGCCCTCGAACGGAGGATTCAGTTCCGACCTGCCGGCGCTTTATGACCTGATGGCGCTCGCCATCCAGACCGACTCGACGCGCATCGCGACCCTCGAGACCGGATCGACCGGCTTCGGTTACCAGGCCGATTACCATTCTCTCTCTCACCACGGGCAAGTGCCGGAAAAGATCAATTCCGTCGTGAAGATCGGGCGGTATCAGACGGAGCAGTTCGCGCGTTTTCTGGGCAAGCTCAAGTCGCTGGAAGACGGCGACAAGACGCTGCTGGACAACACCATGGTCCTGTTGGGCAGCGGCATGGGCAACGCCGCCACTCACTCCAACCTCGAACTCCCGATCATTCTCGCCGGCGGCGGATTCAAGCATGGCGAATACAAGACCTACCTGCAGAACGGCCGGGGCCGTGCGCAGCTTTGCAATCTCTATTTAAGCATGCTGCAACGCTTCGGGGTTGAGACGAATCGGTTCGCCCTCAGCACTGGCACGCTTTCAGGGCTGGAAGTTGCC
>JBBRXP010000119.1:0-17535 GCA_038238555.1 Chthoniobacterales bacterium
GGAAGTGCAGCTCGCGGTGCCGCTCATCGGGGGCATCGGGCGCGTGCAGGAGGATGCTCTCCTCCGGCTCGACGCCGGTGAGGTAGAAGAGATCGCTGTTGGCGATGAACGGCACGGTGCCGTCGGCGTTGGTCGGCAGGATGTCGTTGGCGTGCACCACCGCCAGCGCGCCACGCGGCAGGAGCGCGCGCAGGCGGTTGCGGTGGGCGATGAATAGCTCGGGCGTGATCGGACCGTGAGACATGGCGTGGGAGTATCCGACACCGGCTTCCACAAAGCGACTGCTTGCAACGTGGAGCGCAGCCCGCAAATCTCTCCGGATGACTGAAGCCCAACAGCAAAAGATCGACCAAGCCTTTGAGATGCTGAGCGAACACTTTGACCACGTGGTGATCGCCGTCGGCACCTACGACGAAGACAAGCAATACACCACCACCGCGAGTTACTACGGCGGAGTTGCGCCGGCCATCGGGCTTTGCAAACTCTACGAGAAACGCTGGACCAAGGAGCACCTCTGGGGGCCGGACGAGGAGCCGGATTAGCCCCGGATATTTCACATCCCAAGTAGAGACGCAACAGTCTGTGGCAGCGCGAAGGAAACTCGAAATCCGAAATCCGAAATCCGAAACAAACGCAGCCAACTTCTTGAATGCGCAGAAAAAAGTTGGGCCTGCGCAAGTCGTTTCCTCATTCCAATCGTTCGAATTTGTTTCGGATTTCGAGAACGGCTCATGACGGAGTGGATGCCCTCGCCGCTGTGAGAGAGTTCCAGCTTCGATTCCACGCTACTGGGCATTCCGCTCCGACGGCGGAAGTGGGCCGGGTTCGCGACCGGGCGAGGGCGGCTGCGGCGGGGAAAATGTGCCGGAGTGCGCGCTCACGTTGAGCTGGTCGATCCGGCGGCGGATGGCTTCGGGCACGGCGCGGCGCTGCTCTTCGGTGTCCAGCGGGCTGGTGAAGATCATCTCACCTGCCGGGTTCTTTGCTCGCACGATGCGATGACCGTCTTCCTGGCGCACTTCGACTTCGCCGGTGTCGTCCTTCACCACCAGGCGCGCACCGGCAGTGTTCCAGCGCGAGGTCGCGCCGTCCTGCTCGATCTTCACTTCGGCAGCGCCGCCGGCGCGCATCTCGCGCAAAACATCTGGAGGCATCGGGCCGCCGGGTTCCGCGCCGCCAAATCTCGGCGGCTCGAAATGCGGCGGCGCGGGCATCGGGCCGCCGGGATTCTTCTGCCACTTTTCCATCTTCTCCTGGAAATCCCGCATCCGTTCCTGAAACTCTTTCATGCGCTCCTGCATCAGGCGCTGCGCGTCTTCGCCGGGGCCGCGGGATGGCTCGGGCCGGCGCTGCGGGTCGCCGGGAAATCTGAAATTCATGAAGTCGGAGGCGCGCCGCTCGGGCAGCATTTTTTCGCCGATCTTCACGGTGAGCTTCTGCTCGCCGCCTTTGCGCACGATGGTCAGCGCAACCTCCTTGTCCTTGCCTTCCGCGCGGACGAGGGCTGCGAGCTGACCGGGATCGACGAGCCTTTGATCGCCGAAAAATGTGACGACATCGAAGCGCTCCACGCCCGCGGTTTTCGCGGGGCTCTCGGGCAGCACGTCATCGACCACGAGCCCGAAACCTTCCGGCAAGCCGAGTTGCGCGCCGAGTGATGGCGACACGGGCGAGGTAACGATCCCGAGAAATGGAGTGGGCCGTTGCGGCATTGCTGGGCGATCGCCGCGTTCGTTGCCCGGCCGCGTGGCGTCGCCATCGCGCGGCCCGCGCGGGCGCTCGCCGTCCGGGCGGCGAGGCGCGCCGGGTGGCGCGATCGGTTCGTGTTCGCCGCGCGGAGGCTGATCTTGGCGTGGTGGAGAAGGGCGAGGTCGCGTATTTGCGGGCGGCCTGTCTGCCGGCGGTGCGTCCTGTGCGGTGGCGAAGGTTGCGCCAAGTGCGGCGGCTGCGAGGAGAACGTGGAGTTTGGTTTTCATGACTTTGAAATTCGGACGGGGTCACTGCATCGCCACTGGCATCCACAAGATGTCTTCGCGCGGCACTTCCACTTCCACGCGCGCGCCAGTGGTGTGGTCGGTCCAGGCGTAATGCTCGAGGTAGCTGTAACGCATCTGCCGCACGGGCTCCTCGCCCTCGATGTAATGCACGCCTTCATCCGCTGCGTCCACGAGTTCGCGCTCGCTCTCCGCGGGCTGGAAGGTCTCTGCGACTTGAACGCTGGAAGGTGCCGGCGTCTGCGGACGATGGAGCGACGCGATCAACGCCACCGCCGCAGCCGCGCCTGCCGTGGCCCAGCACAGCCCGCCAAGGATTCGCCTCAAGATGCCGCACTGGCCCGGCCCGACGAGGACGCCGGCGCTCCGCGGATGCAGGCTGGGAGCCAGTTCGCGGGCGATGCGCTCTTCGACCGAGCCAGCCGCCGCGGCGGGTCGCAGGCTGCGCAGTTCATTTTCAAAATCAGACTCGTTCGTATTCATGCGGGTTCACTTGTTTGCGAAGCGCGGCCAGCGCGTAGCGGTAGCGGGAGGCCACGGTGTTGATGGATTCGCCGAGGGTCTCCGCGATTTGGGCAAAAGTAAGATCACTCCAGATGCGGAGCACGAGCACCTCGCGCTGCGGCTGCGGCAGCAAGCGCAGCGCGGCATCGACCATCGCAGCGTCTTCACGCTGCTCGACGCTCGAATCAAAGAACTGCTCGCCCTCGCGCAACATGCCGGCATCGGGATCGTTCTCGCGCCGGGTGCGGCGGTCGTGGCCGCGCAGATGATCGAGCGCGGTGGTGCGCACGGCGGAGTAGAGCAGGGGATAATGCTCAGGCCGCGCCTCGGGCTGGTGCCGCCAGAATTTGACGAAGGCCGTCTGCACGACGTCCTCGGCGTCCGCCATCGAGCAGACCCACTGGCGGGCAAAGAGAAGCAGCTTGGGCGCGAGCTGCTGGTAGCAGGCCTTCCAATTTTCATGGTGATGTCCGGGGGTCATCATGGGATGCAACGGCGCGGCGCGCTGATTTTGTCTGCGCGATGTATGAGCCTCTGCACGGCACGACGGTGCGGCGAAGGCAGCGCCACTTCTTCGATGGCGCGCAAATCAAACCACTGCTGCTGCCCTCCGATTGAACGCGGTGCACGCGCCGCGAACACGCGCAGCGTCACGCGATGATGCGTGAAGGGATACTCGAGCGCGACCAAGGGCGAAGAGCGCGCCGCGATGCCAGGCAGCTTCCACAGGCCGCGCCAGCGCGGGCCAGTCTGCTGCTCGAGCAGAACGCGGCCATCGGCGACGATCCACGCGCAATCCTCGGCGAGTGCCACCGTCTTGCGGCGCGGCTTTTTCACGGGCAGCGATTCGGGGTCGCGGGCCGCGCAGTGCGGGCGCACGGGGCATCGGAGGCACTGCGGCCGCCGCGGTGTGCAGAGGAGAGCGCCGAGTTCCATGAGCGCTGAGTTGTGGATGCGCGCGCCTTTCCCCGGCAATAGTGCTTCGGCGGTCTCCCACAGTTTTGCGATGCCGGATGGCGAGTCCACCGGCTCGCGCAGATCGAGCAAACGCGCGAGCACGCGGGCGACATTGGCATCCACGAGCGGCGCCGGCAGATCGAAGGCGAAGCTGGCGATCGCGCCCGCCGTGTAGCGGCCCACGCCGGGCAGCGCGCGGATCCCATCGATGCGGGCGGGCAATGCGCCGCCGTGCCGCTCCAGCACATGCTTTGCGGCTTGGTGGAGATTGCGCGCGCGAGCGTAGTAGCCGAGCCCCTGCCACGCGTGCAGCACGTCGCTTTCCTCCGCCGCGGCCAGCGCGCGAAAAGTGGGAAACCGCGCGAGCCACCGCTCGAAATACGGAATGACGGTGGCGACCTGCGTCTGCTGGAGCATGAATTCCGAGACCATGATGGCGTAGGCATCCGTGGTGCGCCGCCAGGGCAAGTCGCGTCCGTTGCCGAGGAACCAGCGCGCAAGCCGGAGCCGGAGCAATTTTGGATTTTGGATTTTCGCCGCCATCGCAACACTGCCTACGCGCACATGCCTTCATTCCAAAACCAAAACTCCGAACCCGCCGAGCCAAAGCCGATCACGCTCTACACGGCACCGCTCAGTGCCGCGCAGGCAGGAAAACTCCGCGCGCTGCTCGAGGCCGAGGGCTACAAGTTTGAGCCAAAGCCTTACACCCTCTACTACGCTTCGAAGGACAAGCTCAACGTCGCCGTGTACGAGAAAGGCCCGAAGGTGGTGCTGCAAGGCAAGGGCACGCAGGATTTCGTCACCTTTCGGCTCGAACCGGAAATCCTGGGCGAGGCGACGCTCGGTTACGAGGAGGTGCACAATCCCGCGATGTTCGCGCCGCACTTTGGCATCGACGAAAGCGGCAAGGGCGACTTCTTCGGCCCGCTGGTGATCGCCGGATGTTACACCGACGGCGACATCGCCCGCGCGCTCATGCAGGCCGGGATTCAAGACAGCAAGCGCATCGGCAGCGACGCGCGCATTTACGAACTCGCCGGCATCATCCGGCGCACGCCCGGCGCGGTGCACAACGTCATCGCCATCGGGCCGGAAAAGTACAACGAGCTCTACGCGAAGTTCAAAAACTTGAACCGCCTGCTCGCGTGGGGTCACGCAAAGGTCATCGAAAATCTGCTCGAAGCGCGCCCCGATTGCCCGCGCGCGCTCAGCGATCAATTCGCCAATCCGCGCCTGATCCAAAACGCGCTCATGGAAAAAGGCCGCGGCATTCAGCTCGAACAGCGCACCAAAGCGGAGAGCGATCTCGCCGTCGCCGCGGCTTCCATCCTCGCGCGCGAGCGCTTCATCGACTGGCTGCACACCGCCGGCGCGCGGCTGCAAACGAGACTCCCGCGCGGAGCATCCGACGCGGTGAAGACCACGGCCCGCGAGCTCGTGGCCGCGCGCGGCGCGCCGTTTCTTTCGACCGTGGCCAAGACGCATTTCAAGACCGCGTCGGAAGTCGCGCCCTCACATTTCACCAAACCCTCCTTGCCCGGCTACGAGCCGGGCGCTTAAGCTCGCCGCGCCATGGCAACACTCACGAAACGGGAACTCGTCGTTAAAATCAGCAACGAGACGGGGCTGGTGCAGCATCAAGTCTTCGGCGTGGTGCAGCGCACGCTCGACCACATCACCGACGCGCTGGCCGCGGGCGACACCGTCGAGCTGCGCAACTTCGGCGTGCTCGAAGTCAAGCTCACCAAGCCCCGCGTGGGCCGCAATCCCAACGTGCCGGGCAGTCGCTTTGAGATTCCGGCGCGGGCGACGGTGAAGTTCAAATCCGGCAAGATCATGAAGCAGAAAGTCTCGAAGCTCTCCGCCGTGCTCAGGCGCCAGGCCGGCATCGCGTAGGCCACGCCATGTCAGCGGTCATCTCACACGAACTCGCCCCGCAGGTGAAGCTCTCCACCGCCGGAGAATTTCTCGACTGGCTGAAACCTGGAAAGCACGCGGACCTCATCGACGGCGAAACTTTCATGCACTCCCCGATTAATCTCCGGCACGCCCGTCTCCTCAACTTCCTCGACCACTTGTTGCGCAGCTACCTGGATGGCCGCGCGCTGGGCGAACTCTTCCGCGAAGTCGTGGCCGTGAAACTCGACGGACGCAACGTCTTCCTGCCCGACCTGAGCTTCTTTACCACCGAGCAGACCACGCGGCTCGGTCCGGTCTTTGCCACGGAAGCGCCCGCGCTCATCGTCGAAGCGCTCTCGCCTTGGTCGGCGGAGCGTGACACGGGGATGAAGTTTGCCACCTACGAGCAGGCTGGCGTACGCGAATACTGGGTGCTCGATCCGGAGACGCTCGCGCACCGTTTCTTCCGGCTCGCGGAGGAGACTTACGCGGAGTTTGGCGCGGGCGAAGAGGTCGTCCGCTCGGAAGTCATGGCCGGCTTCTGGCTGCGCCGCGCGTGGCTCGATCCGACGGCGCTGCCAGAGGTCGCGCCGTGTCTGGCGGAGATCACAACCGGGAGTTGACCGCAAGGGCTACCGAAGCAAAGCGAGGATCTTTGCCAGCACGTCCTCCATCGTGTCGGGTGGAAGTTTGCCGGCGCGCGTAGCTCGACGCGCGGACCAATCGAGACTCTTGACTTGATCGCAGAGCACCACTCCCTGAACCGGCAACCCCTCGGGCACGCGGACCTCGAAAGGGTAGCCTTTGATTTGAGCGGTGATCGGACAGAATAGAGCGAGGCCGGACTTGCGGTTGTAAGTGCGCGGCGTCAGCACCAAAGCGGGACGGCGGCCCGCCTGCTCGTGGCCAGCATGCGGTGTGAACTGGAGCCATACGAGATCGCCGCGATCCGGAATGTATGTGCGCAGCATTACCAGCTTTCACGGCCCCGCGCCGGTCCGGCGCTCACTTCGCCATGGCGGTGCTTCGAGCCGATTGCCGCCACGAGATCGTCGAGCCGATATTGCTTGCGGGTAATGGGGGCGACCACGATGCGCCCTCTTGCCACGCGCACCTCGACCGCATGCCCCTCCTGCACATTGATCTCGTCCGCGAAGGTTTTCGGAATGCGCACTGCGAGACTGTTTCCCCACTTTTGCAGAACGGTTTTCATGAGTTGATACAATGTAGATACCCGTGATCCGGTCAATCTCGAAAGGGGCGCCGTTCAGCGGGGCGCGGCGGGCGGCGGCTTGCCGAGCCACACCTGGAATTTCCGGCTGCCGCTGGCGTGGCTGGGATCGATGGCGTGGAAAATCCGGCAATCGGTCTGGCCCGTTTGTTTGACGATGAGGCCCTGGATTCGCGCGGCTTCCGCGCGGTCCTGCGGTTCGTGAAAGTAACGCACTTCGGTGTTGTCCACGCGGCGCGTCGTGTTCTTTGCGATGGGGGCCACGTCAAACCCGGCGCCTTGGAACACCGGCACGAGCGCGCGGGCGACGGCGTTCTGTGCGTCGTCGGTGACGTAGAAGTAGATGCGCGCTTTCTGTTCCGACTCGGGCAGGTCCTTGTCGATCTCCTGCTCGATGCGACCCAGGCTGCGACCGAGGCCGGTGCGGATTTCGCTGATCTGCGTTTCGACGGCTTCGCTCGCCATGAGCTTTGCGGCTTTGACTTTTGCGGAACTCAGATCGTTGAGCAGCGGAGCGAGGCTGCCGACTTCCTCGCGCACTTTCACGATGTGGCGCTGGATGTCGTCGGCGTGCTGTTTGGCGGCCTTCTCTTGATCTTGCGCGGCCTGCGCGAGCGCCTCTGCGGCGAGCCGCTTGGTATCGGCATCGGCGACTTTCTGCCGTGAATCGATCTCGCGGCGCTGGAGTTCCGCCTCCCGTTTCTCGGTCTCTCGCGCGCTGGCCTGCCAGGTGGTGACGGCGGAAAGCGAGTAGAGCAGCCACAGCCCGCCGGCGACCACCGGCAGGATGGCGGCGAGGACGGCGCGATTGCGCAGCCGCGTTTCTTTTTGTTTCGCTTTGTAGAGCGATTGTTCGAGGTCGGCGTTGGGAGTGGTGGGAGAGGCCATCAGCGAGGGTGAGAGGAAACTCTGGAAACTCCGAGAGTTTCCTCGGCTTTTCGGAGCAACGGTTCGCGCTGCCGGCTCGGCAGCGACTCATCGGCCAGCGCGCCGCGCGTGTAGCGCAGGCCGATCAAGCACTGGCCGAGGTAGCTCGCCCGGGCGCGCAGCCGCAGGGCTTGCGCCGCGACGAAGACAGCGAATCCGGCGACGAACACAAAGTGCGAAAAGCCGAGCGCCGTCCACATCGGGATGGACGCCAGCGCCAGCAAGAGCGCGGCCAGCAACAGCCAGCGCGCGAGCCGGCCGAGGGAACGCAGCGCGGTCTGCCGCGTCTGGATGGTCACGTCGAGCGACTCGAGTACTCTCGTGTCCGCCAGCGCTGCGACCTCGGACGTGGCGATGGTGGAAGCCGCGGGCTCGGCGGGAACGGGCGGTGGCGGGCAAGGAGCGCCGCCGTCCCCGTGCGGCGATGGCGCAGTCGCACTACGACTGCGGCGCTCCGGCAGCGGCTGAAGTTGCAAGACCGCGGATTCCGCCTGGCCCGCCCCGGCGGCGAGCTTGCGGCGCTTGGCGGGCAGCAATTGCGCGGAGGGAATGGCCGCCTTTGCCGCGGGCAGCGCCGCCATTGGCGCCGGCGCGGGATCGACTCCGAGATAGCCGGCGATCTTGCGCACGATCTCCGCCACCTCCGCATCGCGCCGGGCGCTGCCGAGGCCGTCGAGCGCGGCGTTGATGTGATTGCCCGCGTCCGCTTCCTTGAGCCCCGCCTGCTCGAAGAGACACTGCCGGGCCAGTACCCAGCAGACCTCCAGCCCCGACTTGCGCTCGCGCTCGAGCCGCCCCGGCAGCCGCGCCACGCTCATGAAATCCGACTCCAGGAAAAGATCGCTCACGATCATCACGCCCACCTTGCTCATCGCGAGCGCCGTGGTCAGCTCCGTCTTCCACGCCGGGTTTACGCGGAACATCGACTCGTCCCAAATGATGAAGCGATCCTTCCCCGCCGCCGGCTCGAGCGCCGCGAGCAGCCGGTCGCGCCAGCGTTTCTCCGCGAAACAGTAGGCGATGAAGATGCGAGTTCTCTCGGTCATGACGTGCGCTGCGACCGTGCCACCGACTCGCACTGCACCGCAATCTTCTCGTTGCAAATCAATCGCGCTTGCCGAGCGCGCGGCGAAAGGATGGAACAATGCTCCCGGATGAAAACTTCACTCGCCACCGCAGATCTTCACGCCTCGGTCATCTCCGTCCCGCCGCTTTGTCGCGACGTGAATTTGAAATCGGACGCCGGCGAAAACACAAAGCTCATCCAGCACATCGAGGCCGGCGGCGTCTCGACGCTGCTCTACGGCGGCAACGCGAACTTTTACAACATCGCGCCCTCGGAATACGAAGCGGTGCTCGACCAACTCGAGGCGGCCGCCGCGCCCGACACGCTCATCGTCCCGAGCGTCGGCCCGTACTTCGGCACGGCCATGGACCAGGCGGCGATCCTCGCGCGCAAAAAATTTCCGACCGCCATGTTGCTGCCCACCGTCGCAGTAAGCTCGCCGGAAGGCGTGCGCGTGGCGGCGTTGAAGATCGCCGAAAAGCTCGGCTACCCCATCGTGCTCTACATCAAGGACGCGGGGTACGTGACGCTCGAGGTGGTGAAATCCCTCGTCGCCGCCGGCGCGATCGCCTGGATCAAATACGCCGTCGTCCGCGACGATCCGGCGAAGGACGATCTGCTCGCCGGGCTCGTGCAGGCGGTCGATCCCGCGCTCATCGTCAGCGGCATCGGCGAGCAGCCCGCCATCGTGCACTGGAAAAAATTCGGCGTCACCGCCTTCACCAGCGGCTGTGTGTGCGTAGCCCCGCGGCGTTCGCAGGAAATGCTCGGCGCGCTGCGTGCCGGCGATTTCGGGAAGGCGGAGGCGATCCGCGAAAAGTTCAACGCGCTCGAAACTCTGCGCAACGCGCACGGGCCGATCCCGGTCTTGCACGAGGCTGTTGCGCAATCCGGCATCGCCGCGCCCGGCCCCGCGCTTCCGCTGCTCAAAAATCTCGACGAGGCGCTGCAAGAAAAAGTGCGCGCCGCCGCGTGTGCGCTGCGTGAGTGGAATGACTCCTGACCCTTGACTTCTAATTCGTGAAATCCTCCACCGCGCCTCTCGTCGCCGTCGTCATGGGCAGCAAGTCGGATTGGGAGACGATGCGGCACGCCACCGAAATGCTCGAGACCCTGGCCATCCCGCACGAACGGCGCGTGGTCTCGGCACACCGCACGCCGGAGCTCATGGCGCAGTTTGCGCGCGAGGCGGCGGGGCGCGGCATTCAAGTCATCGTCGCCGGCGCGGGCGGCGCGGCGCATCTGCCGGGCATGATCGCCGCGCACACCTGGCTGCCCGTGCTCGGCGTGCCCATCGAGAGCCGGGCGCTGCGCGGCGTGGACTCGCTGCTCTCCATCGCGCAGATGCCCGCCGGGGTGCCCGTGGGCACGCTGGCCATCGGCACCGCGGGAGCGAAAAATGCGGCGCTGCTCGCCGCCGGCATCCTCGCGCTGCGGGACGAGACGGTGCGCGCCGCGCTCGGAAAATTCCGCGCCGCGCAGACTGCCAGAGTGCTCGCCGCCACGCTCGAATGAGCAGCACGCTCCAGGAGATCCCTTCCGCGGACGGCCGCATCTTTCTTCCGGGCAGCACGGTCGGCGTCATGGGCGGCGGCCAGCTCGGGCGCATGTTTGCCATCGCCGCGCGGCGCATGGGCTACCGCGTGCACACTTTTTCGCCGCACGAAGACACGCCCACCGGCCAGCTCGCCGATCGCGAAGTGGCGGCGCGGTACGACGACGCGGCGGCGGTGCGCGATTTTGCGCGGGGCATCGACGTGCTGACTTTTGAGTTTGAAAACGTGCCCGCGCAGACCGTCGCGTGGGCCGGAGAATTCTGCGAGGCGCGCCCATCGGCCGGCGTGCTCCACATCTGCCAGCATCGGCTCCGGGAAAAAGAATTCCTCGCCGGGAACGGCTTCCCGCTGCCGGCATTTGCACACGTGTCCAGCGCCGAAGAACTCGGCGCGGCCTTGGAAAAAATCGGCGCGTCCGCCGTGCTCAAGACGGCCGCCTTTGGCTACGACGGCAAGGGCCAGCGCAAGATCGAACCGCGCGACGATCTCGCCGAAACGTGGCAGCCTTTCGCCGGCGGCGGCGGGGTGCTCGAGGAGTTCGTGCGTTTTGAAAAAGAAATCTCCGTGCTCGTTGCGCGCGGCATCCGCGGCGAGATGGTGAGCTATCCGGTCTGCGAAAACGTCCACCGCAATCACATCCTCGACGTGACGATCGTGCCGGCAAATATCTCCGCCGAAGTGGACAGCCGCGCCCGCGCGCTGGCAGGCGGGATCGCGGACAAGCTCGGCCTCGTCGGGCTGCTCGCCGTCGAGATGTTCCTGCTCGAAGACGGCGCGCTGCTCGTCAATGAACTCGCGCCGCGCCCGCACAACAGCGGCCACTATTCCTTCGATGCGAGCGTGACGAGCCAATTCGAGCAGCAACTGCGCGCCGTGTGCGGCCTGCCGCTCGGCTCGAGCGAATCGCTGCGCCCCGCCGCGATGGCAAATCTGCTCGGCGACTTATGGGCCGCGGGCGAGCCGGACTGGTCCGCCGCGCTCGCCGCGCCGGAGGTGAAGCTGCACCTCTACGGCAAAGCAGAGCCGAGACGCGGGCGCAAGATGGGGCACCTCGTCGCGTTCGGGTGCGATGCGACGGATGCCGCGACCCGCGTTCGCGCCGCGCGCGCCGCGCTGGTGAGAAGCCCGACCGGCGGGTGACGCGCTTATTTACGCCGACCTTCGACTTCCGCCCTCTTCTTGCGGCGCAGCAAATCCCGCGCGTCGGCGATCGACACGCCGTCGATGAAGTACGCGGAGGCCGCGCGCCCCACGGCGAAGGCGCCGGCGGCGGCGACCGCGCCGGAGATGGCGCTGCCCCAGAGCGGGATGAGCTTCACCGCGGCGCGCGCGCCTTCACGCAGCACGAGGCCGGCGCCGATATTTGCGCCGAGCGCGCCGATGAATTCCGCCGCGAGCTTGGTGCTCATCTCGCGGCCGCTCACGTGCATGATGCTGGCGACCATAAGCGCCTGGAGCGAAGTGAGGATCGGGAAATCCGCGAGCGGAATGGGCTGCGCGCCGACGGCCGCGCAGATGGCGGTCGCGGACTTGATGACCACCTGCGCGATCTGCCGTTGCAGCTCTTTGTTGCCGGAAAGCCGCGCCATTTCGAGCTGCGCCTCGCCCGGTAAATTCACGGCGATGAGCGCCGCCAGCCGCGCCGCGTCGCTGCCGAGAGCGAGCGTGCCGAGCATTCGCACGCTCAGCGTTTCGCGGGAATGAAGAGCGGCATTGAGCGCCTGGCGCGCGCGCTCCGGGTCGTGCGCTGGGTCGGCGGGGAGAAGCACGCCGAGCACTCTTGCCCGCGCATCGTGCCGGCTCTCGGCGGCGGCGATGACCTGCTCGGCGTGGTCGAGATCGGCGGCGTCGCTCTCATTTTCCGGTTGCGCGAAGACGAAGAGATCAGGCGCGAGTTCCGCGAGCGCGGCTCGCGCGAGTTGCTGCGAGACGGGCCGGCGCGCGTCGAGCAATTGCAGCGCGCCGTGGCCGCCGCGCGTGAACTTTACCCAAGTGCCCTCGTTCAAATTTTCCTCGCCGGGTTTCAGGAGGTCGGCGGCGAATAGCGCGCTCAAAAGTTGCGCCTTGCCCGCGCCGCCCGATCCGAGCAGCACGATGCGCGGCGGCCGCTGCAGGAGGAAGAGCGTCTTGATGGGCAGGATCTCCCGCAGCACCGGCCCTTGAAGGCCCTCGGGAAGCCGGCGCACGAGCCGCTCGAGCTTGTCGTAGAGGGAGAGAAAGGACACGGGAGAGAGTTGAGAGTTGAGTGGCCCGCCGCTTCGCCAGAAAGCGCGGCTCGCAAATCAATCGCCACTCAACACTCAACACTCAACTCTCAACTTCCCTTCCCCGCGCGAAGCTGCTTAAACCGCGCGGATGTCCTTCCACGTGCCGGCTCATCGCACCGACCGCAAGCATTTCGCGGAGACTCACGGGCGCACTTTTTCACCGGAGCGCGCGCCTTTGGAAACCGCGATCCGCCGCGCCCAGCAAAATCTCCTGCGGCTCCAGCATCCCGATGGGCACTGGTGCGGAGAGCTGTTTGTCGATTCGACATTGTGCTCGGACTACGTGCTCTACATGCACTGGGCCGAGGAGCGCGATGCGGTGCTCGAGGAGAAATGTGTGGCGCACATCCGCCGCCGGCAGTTGGCGGATGGCGGCTGGAATATTTACGAGGGCGGCCCCAGCGATGTGAACGCGAGCGTGAAGGCGTACTTTGCGCTCAAGCTCGCGGGCCATCTGCCGAGCGATCCGTGGATGCGGGAAGCGCGCGCGTGCATCCTGCGGCTCGGCGGCATCCCGCAGATGAATACTTACGCGAAGCTTTACCTCGCGTTGCTCGGGCAGTTCCCGTGGAAGTTCCTGCCCACTGTGCCGCTCGAGATGGTGTTCTTTCCGCGCTGGTGCTTTTTCAATCTCTACGCGCTCTCCTCGTGGAGCCGCGCGATGCTCATCCCGCTGGCGATCCTCAATCACTTCAAGCCCACGCGCCATTTACCCGCGGAGAAGCAACTCCACGAGCTTTATCCCGTGGGAAGCGAGCGCGGCGATCTCGGGCTCGCGAGGCGGCGGCCGCGTTTCTCGTGGCCAAATTTTTTCCTTGTCTGCGACCGCGCGCTCAAGCTCCTGCAAGGTTTCCCGTGGAAGCCGTGGCGCGCCAGTTCACTCCGTCGCGCCGAGCAGTGGATGACCGAGCGCATGGGCGAGGGAAGCGACGGACTGGCGGCGATTTTTCCCGCGATGCTCAACTCGATGATTGCGCTCAAGACGCTGGGTTACCCGGTCGATCATCCGCTTGTGGTGAAAGCGAAGAGCGACTTCGCCGGCCTCTTCGTCGATGACCCGCAGGACTTCCGCATCCAGCCCTGCCTCTCGCCGGTGTGGGACACCGCCATCAATCTCATTGCGATGGCCGAGAGCGGCGTCGATGCGCGGCGCGAGGAAATGCAGCGCGCCGCCGAGTGGCTCGCCGCCAGGGAAGTGCGCGTGCCGGGCGATTGGTGTGTGGGCAATCCCGGCGTGGAGCCGAGCGGGTGGGCATTCGAGTACAACAACGCCTATTACCCCGACACCGACGACACGATGATGGTGCTCCTCGCGCTGGCGAAGATTGGGAATTTGAAATCGGAAACGTTTCCGCGCGCGCTCCGCTGGCTGCTGAGCTTCCAGTGCAAAGACGGCGGCTGGGCTGCATTCGACAAAGACGTGACGCGCCGCTGGCTCGAAGACATTCCTTTTGCCGATCACAACGCGATCCTCGACCCGACGTGCAGCGACCTCACCGGCCGTGTGATCGAGTTGCTCGGCTACATCGGCTACCCGCGCGAGAGCTCGGTGGTGCGGCGCGCGCTGGACCTCATCCGCGCGACGCAGGATACCGATGGCTCGTGGTATGGACGCTGGGGCATCAACTACGTGTACGGCACGTGGCAGGTGCTGCGCGGCCTGCACGCCATCGGCGAAGACATGCGGCAGGATTGGATCGTGCGCGCGCGCGAGTGGCTCGAGAGCTGCCAGAACGAGGACGGCGGCTGGGGCGAGACCGCTGCGAGCTACGTCGATCCGCATCTCAAAGGCAAAGGCCCGAGCACTCCTTCGCAGACTTCCTGGGCGCTCATGGGCCTGCTCGCCGCCGCGCAACCGGGCGAGAGCGATCGCCGCACGATCCGCCGCGGAGTGGCTTTCCTGCTCGATCGGCAGGCCGCCGATGGATCCTGGCCCGAGCCCGAGACCACGGGCACCGGCTTCCCCGGCGTCTTCTATCTGCGCTACGACATGTATCGCAATAACTGGCCGCTGCTCGCCCTGGCCACCTACCGCCGGGCTCGCGGGGAAAAAAAGTTGAGTGTTGAGAGTTGAGTGTTGAGAGGCGCGTGTACTCGGGATACGACGATCACGCGCCTTCGACTCGTCTTCTTGCGAACAATTTCGCCGAGCCCGTGCGCCCTCTGCACGGCGCCACTCAACTCTCAACTCTCAACTTCTTCGCACGTCCGATTTCCATCCTCGCCACGTAACAAACACACCATGGCCTACGAACTCCCACCACTCCCCTATCCCGCCGCCGCCCTCGAACCTCACATCGACGCGAAGACGATGGAGATTCACCACGACAAGCATCACGCCGCCTACGTCGCCAACTTAAACAAGGCGCTCGAGAGCGCGCCTGCGGAGGCTAATCACCCCGCCGAGCAGCTCATTCAGTATCTCGACAAACTACCCGACTCGATCCGCGCCGCCGTGCGCAACAATGGCGGGGGCCACGTCAACCACACATTTTTCTGGAATCTCCTCGCGCCGAAAGGCGACAGCAAACCCGTGGGCAAACTCGCCGAGGCCATCACGTCCACATTTGGCGATGTCGAGCAGATGAAAGAGAAGATGAACGCCGCGGGCGTGGCGCGCTTTGGCAGCGGCTGGGTGTGGCTCGTCGTCAATGGCGGCAAACTCGAGATCGGCTCGACGGCCAATCAGGACAATCCGCTCATGGGCAAAGCCATCGCCGGCATCGAAGGCACGCCAGTGCTCGGCATCGACGTGTGGGAGCACGCCTACTACCTCCACTACCAGAACCGCCGGCCCGATTATCTCAAAGCCATCTGGAACGTGATCAACTGGACGCAAGCGGAGGCGAACTTCGTAGGGAAGTAGTTAAGTGTGGAGTGTTGAGTGGCACGGGTCCACGGCACGCGATTCTTCTCGTCCGCCGGACCATGGAGGGCCAAAGGCCCGCTACCTTTGGCGCACGGCGCTAAGTGCGACTTTCCATACGCGCTCTTAGTGCGAACAATTCGCTCAAGCGTGCCTGTCGAGAATGCGCACCACTCAACTCTCAACACTCAACTTCCCCCGATGGCCTTCCTCAACGACCACTACCTCAAGCTCAAGGCGGGCTATCTCTTTCCCGAAATCGCGCGGCGCGTGAAGGTCTTTGCCGACGTGCATCCCGACGCGGCTGCGCGCATCATCCGCTGCGGCATCGGCGACGTGACGGAGCCTCTGCCGCTCGCGGTCACGGCGGCGATGCACCGGGCGGTGGATGAGATGGCGACACGCGAGGGCTTCCACGGATACGGACCCGAGCAAGGCTACGAGTGGCTGCGGCACGCAATCGCGGAGAATGATTTCCGCGCGCGCGGAATCGACGTGGCCGACGACGAAGTCTTCGTGATCGACGGATCGAAGTGCGATTGCGGCAACATCCTCGACGTGCTCGGTGCGCAGAATCGCATCGCGATCACCGACCCGGTTTATCCCGTGTATGTGGATACCAACGTGATGGCCGGCCACACCGGCGAGGCGAACAAAAGCGGCGCGTATGCCGGGCTCGTCTATCTGCCTTGCACCGCGGAGAACGGCTTCGTGGCTGAGCCTCCGGGCGAACATGTGGACGTGATCTATCTCTGCTTCCCGAACAACCCCACCGGCGCCGTGGCCACGCGCGCGCAGCTCGCGGCATGGGTCGAGTATGCGCGGGAGCATCAAGCCATCATCCTCTTCGACGCGGCATACGAGGCTTACATCTCCGACCCGGCGATCCCGCATTCGATCTACGAAATCCCCGGCGCGCGCGAGTGCGCCATCGAATTCCGCAGCTTCTCAAAAAACGGCGGCTTCACCGGCACGCGCTGCGCATTCATCGTGGTGCCGCGGACGCTGATGGCATCGACCGCCGCGGGCGAGCGCCATCCGCTCCACGCACTGTGGCATCGCCGGCACACCACGAAGTTCAATGGCGTGAGCTACATCGTGCAGCGCGGCGCCGAGGCGCTCTACTCGCCGGAAGGCAAAGCTCAGGTCGCCGCGCTCATCGCGCACTACATGGGCAATGCCGCAATCCTCCGCGAAGCCGCATCGGCAGTGGGTTTGCGGGTGTATGGCGGAGTAAACGCGCCCTACATCTGGGTCTCGACTCCAGCGGGCACCACGAGCTGGCAGATGTTCGATCGGATGCTCGGCCGGGCGCACGTGGTCATCACCCCCGGCAGTGGTTTCGGCGCGATGGGCGAGGGATACTTCCGCATCAGCTCCTTTAACTCGCGCGCGAACGTCGAAGAAGTCGCGCGGCGAATGAAGGTGATCGCGTAGCTGCGGCGTCCCCGCCGCAGGAAGTTCCCGCGGCGTCCTCGCCGCGCGGATCGCTAAATATCCCCGTAAGCATGCACGCGCTCGCAGACGAGCCGCAGCTTGCTCTCGAGATCGCCCGTCGCCGTCTTGAACGAATCCGCATCGATCGCCAGCGGCGCGCCGAGCACCACGAGCGGCGCGCCATACTCCGGCGTGCGGATGGCCTCTTCGATCGAAAGCCCGCCGACCGCTTGCACCGGCACGCGCACCGCGGCGACCACTTCGCGGAGTTGATGGAGCGGGCTCGGCATGCGTTCACCGCGCGCGGCGATCCCGCGCCGTTCGTCGTAGCCGATGTGGTGAATGACGAAGTCGCAACCGAGATCTTCAAGCCGCCGCGCAGAGGCCACCATGTCAGGCGCGCCGAGATTATCGCCCATCACCTTCACGCCGAAATCGCGCCCGGCTTTCACGACCACCCGGATGGTCTCCGCGTGCGCCCGCTCCATCACCACCACATGCGTCGCGCCCGCCTCGGCCATGAGCTTCGCCTCAAGCCAGCCACCATCCATCGTCTTGAGATCGGCGACGATCGGCACGCCCGGAAACGCCCGACGCAGCGCGCGCACGCCGTGCATGCCCTCGGCGATGATGAGCGGAGTGCCAGCCTCGAGCCAATCCACGCCCGCGCGGCGAGCCAGGTGCGCGGTGTCGAGCGCCTCGGGGATGTTGGTTACGTCGAGAGAAATTTGGACGATGGGGAGCATGGAAGTTGAGAGTTGAGTGTTGAGTGCTCGGAGCGCTGCGCGCAGCGCCACTCTTCCATCACTCAACACTCAACTCTCAACA
>JBBRXP010000120.1:0-17496 GCA_038238555.1 Chthoniobacterales bacterium
AGATAGGAGGCCGCTTTCAAGAGGCACGCGCCGTGGCCGAGCTGGTCGCAGAATTCGAGGAAGCCGGGATTGGATTTGAAGCCGCCATTCGAGAGATCGACGGAAAAGTAGTAGAGCGTCTGCTCGCCTCCCACGGGTCCGACGAAAACGATCTTGGTCCCGCTCGCAGTCCACACGCCGCGCTTTTCAAAACCCGCGGGCTCCACGCTCTGGATCGTGCAGCCGCCGCGCGCGAGGAAGACCAGCAGCACCGGCAGCGTGCCGGCGAGCTGCGTGTGGGTGAGATCGGCCTTCATGTCCTTGGTGATGAAAAAGGAAAAGCTCAGCACCGAGTTGAGCGACTTGCGCAGCGCGGCGAGCGAGGCGGGCAGCGAGCCGCGGGGAATCTTCGTGATGTCCGGCACCGCGCCCACGGGCTCGAGCCCGCACAGCACGTAGGTCGAGGCATTCGGGAAGAAAGTCTGCGCGTAGAGAATGTCCGGCCCGCTGAACATGTAGAAGAGCGGCTCGCGCGCGGTGAAGGCCGCGCCGAGATGCTCCGGCGCCCACGCGCGAATCTTCGAAAGCTGCCGCGCCTCGAGCGCCCTCCACGCCGCGTCAAACTCCGTGGCGTGCGTGGTCCACGCGTCATCGCGGCTGAAGGCCTCGAGCGCCGTGCCACGCACCGGCAGCCCGGCGAGGAATTGCGCGGTGTCGTTCACCGCCTCCTGCGCGGAAGCGGCGACGGCGAGCAGAAGCAAAGACAGAAGCGATTTCATGAGCTGGCCGCGGAAGCAGTAGCAGCGGAACTTTTCGACGAAAAGAAATACACCACCAGCCCGAGCGCCATCGTGCCGAGCCCCCACAGCGATTCACCCGGCGCGGATCGCAGGATGTGCACGAGCATCCACGCGCTGACGGCCAGAAAAATAATCGGCGTCACGGGATAGCCCCACATCTTGTAAGGCCGCGCCAACCCGGGCCGCGTGCGCCGCAGCACGAGCACGCCAAGCACCGTGAGCGCCGCGCACGATTGCAGCGCAAATTGCACGCTCGTCATCACCTGCTCGAAGGTCGCGGTGAGCAGCAGCCCGTTGACGATCGCAAACTGCACGAGCGTCGCGCGCACCGGCACGCCGCGCGCGTTGCGCCGCCCAAGCCAGCCGAGCGCGCGCAGGTCTTCGCCCATCGCGACGGTCACGCGCGGGCCGATCCACATCATCGCGCTGATAGTCGAGACGAGCCCCGCGCAGATCAAGACGGCCACGACCTTCGCGCCCGCGCCGCCGAAGATGTGCTGCCCGGCGATCAAGGCTACGTCTTGTTTCCCGGCCATCTCGGCGGCCGGCGTGGTGCGGAGAAAGATCGCGTTCACCGCGAGATAGAGCACCGCGACGAGCAGCGTGCCGAGGCCCACGGAGAGCGGAATGGCGCGCGCCGGATCGCGCACTTCGCCGACGATGTAGGTCGAGGCATTCCAGCCCGAGTAGGCATACATCACATAGACCAGGCTCACCGCGAATGGCGCGCTGGCGATGAGCTGCCCATCGCCGGCGGCGGGGAAAAAAGACACCGGCTGCGACTTCCCAGCCGCGATGCCCGCGCCGATGAGCACGAGGATGAGCGCCACCTTCAGGAGCGTGGAGGTGTTTTGAAAAAGTGCGCCCAGCTTCACATCCCGCAGCAGCGCCAGCGTGGTGAGCCCTACCACGGCGATCGAGAGCCAGAGCGGATCCGCAGCCGGCCACACGCCGTGGAGATAAGTGCCAAAGGCCATCGCCGCGAGCGCCACCGGCGCCGCAAAGCCCACCGTGGCCGAGACCCAGCCCGCGAGAAATCCCACCGCGGGATGATAAATCTGCCCGAGGAAATGATACTCCCCGCCCGACCGCGGCAGCGCCGCGCCCAGCTCCGCGTAAGCCAGCGCGCCGCACAGCGCGCACACGCCGCCCACCGCCCAAAGCGCCAGGATCGCAAAGCCGCTCGGCAGCCCGCCCACCTGAAAGCCCAGGCTCGTGAAGATGCCCGTGCCCACCATGTTGGCGATGACGATGCAGGTCGCGGTGAGCAGCGATACTTTTCTGGAGCCGTCGGTGGAGTCTGTGTTCAAGTCGGGCGGTTGTAGCGGGGAATGCAGAACGCTCAACGCTCAGTGTTGCCCCAAGGAGTGGCGATACTCCTGCCGCCACTCCAGCTTCAACGTCCCCGCCGCGCGCGCAGCCATGCGAGCAGATAAGCCACCGCCGCTGCGCCGCCGCCGGCCGCCAGCAGATTCTTCCACGAGCCCGGCGCGCCCACCGTCTCATCCGCCACGATCATCCCCACGAGGATGGCCACGACGAAGGTCACGATCTTGTAGCGGGCGGAGGTCATGGAATGACGAATGACGAATGACGAATGACGATGCACCAGAATTTCGTTCCGCCGCGCTTGATCGAACTCCACGCGCGCAGTGCCTTCTTTCTTCGTCATTCGTCATTCGTCATTTCCCTTGCCCCTGCTCATTCATCGTGAAATATCACGATCCATGAGCCGCTCCTCCATCGCCGGACTTTCCGATACCCACCGCCGCATCGCCCGGGCCATCGCGCGGTTTGAAAAGAAAAGCGAGCCGGCCTTTGTGCCCGATCTCGTGCGATTGCTCGGGCTCGCCGGCGAGAGCAGCCTCGCGCCCACGCTCCGCATCATGGTGCGCAATGGCTTCCTTGCCTTGCACGGCGGCGGAGCGCAGGGCCGCTCGCGGCTCGTGCGGCTCACGCCCAAGGGGCGGCAGGCGCTCTCGCTGGGCGGGCTGCCGCTGCTGGGTTCCATCCCCGCCGGCCCGCTTGCCGAGGCGCTCGCCGACCCGGAGACCGTGCTCGATGAGCGCGAACTGCTCGCCTTTCGCGAAGGCGATTTTTTGCTGCGGGTCAAAGGCGATTCGATGACGGGCGATGGCATTCTCGATGGCGACAAAGTGCTGCTGCGGCCGGAGGTGGATGCGCACGAAGGCGAGATCGCCGCGGTGCTCGTGGGCGATGCGCACGAGGCCACGCTCAAGCGCATCTTCCGCAAAGGCGCGCGGGTGATTCTGCGCGCCAGCAATCCCAAGTATCCCGACCTCGCCATGCCCGCCGCCACGGTGAAGATCGCGGGAGTTTTCCGAGGGCTCATCCGCGATGCGCGCAAATGAATCCACGCTCGCGGGCCTGCGCGCGGTGCTCGCGGAAAAATTTCCATCCATCTCCGCGAAACCCGGCGGCGTTTTTCCGCTGTGTCCGGGCCACGAGTTGCGGCGCGGCGTGGTCACGGAACTCTCCGGCTCGAGCGGCAGTGGCGCGCTCTTCCTCGACGCGATGCTCACGGCCGCGCGCAGAGAGCGCACCTTCCTCGGGCTCATCGACGCGGGCCGCACCTTCGATCCGCAGTCGTATGAAAGCGCTGCGCTCGCGCGTCTGCTGTGGGTGCAGTGCGACACCGCGCAGCAAGCGGTGAAAGCGGCCGACCTGCTCCTGCGCGATGGCAACCTGCCGCTGCTCGCGCTCGACCTGCAAGCGCTGCCGCCGCGCGGCGTTCCCGCGAGCACGTGGCATCGTTTCCACCGGCTCGTCGAGCAGAGCTCGGCGGCCTTTGTGATCCTCACCGCGCAGCCGATGATCGAAGGCGCGCGCGTGCGCATCGCTCTGCGCAATCGCTGGGATTTGCCCGTCTTGCGCCGGCGTCGCCACGAATTGCTCGCGGCACTCGATGCACAAGTTTTCGAGCGCGGCGCGGGAGCCGTGCAGTTGGCGATTGCATGAACATTCCCACGCATGTTTGCCGCCATCTTTCTCCCGCACTTCCGTCTCCAGGCCGCGCTGCGCTTCCGCGAGGCGTTGTGGGCACAACCCATCGCGATCGTCGATGAGCAGTCCGGCGCGGGCCTCGTGCTGGAAGCCACGCCGCCCGCGATCGCCGCAGGGGTGAACGCGGGGCTCACTTCGTCCCAAGCCATGGCGCGCTGCCCCGCGTTGCGCCTGTTGCCGCGCGCTTTCGAGCAGGAGAAAAATGCGAGCGCGGCGCTGATGGAGATCGCCGAGTCGCTCTCGCCGGACTTCGAGGCGACCGCGCCAGGAATCTCCATCGTCGATCTGCGCACGCGTAGCGCGGACGCCCCGTCCGCAGATGTCGCTCGGACGCCCTCGTCCGAGCATTAGTCGGACGAGGCGTCCGCCGGACAAATGCGGACGAGGGCGTCCGCGCGACGCGCCTGGTCGCGCTGGGGCGGCGCGAGCGTCGAGCGGCTCGCCGCGCTGCACCTGCGCGCGCGCATCGGCGTCGCGGCCAATGCCGATCTCGCGCTGCTGGCCGCGCGCCGGGCGGAGCCGGTGCTCGTGGTTCAAAACGCGGCGACCTTTCTCGCCGACATCGCCATCGCCGAAGTCGATCCGCCGCCGCAGTTGCTCGCGGTGTTGTGCGACTGGGGCATCGGCCATCTCGGCCAGCTCGCGCAAGTGCCGCGGGCGGCGCTCATCGACCGGCTCGGCCCCGCCGCCGGCGAGTTGTGGCAACGCGCGATGGGCGGCCAACCCAGGCTGCTGCGGCTCGTGCGGCCCGTGGAGGAATTTGTCGAGAGCTTTGAATTCGAGCACGAGATCGAGACCGCCGAGCCCTTGCTCTTCGTGCTGCGGCGCATGCTCGAGCAGATCTCGCTGCGGCTCGCGGGAGCGTGGCGCGTGGCGGCGCGGATGACGCTCACGCTGCTGCTGGAGATGCACGACTGCCACGAGCGCGCTTTCACCATCCCCGCGCCGACTGCCGACATCGAGGTGCTCTTCCGCATCCTGCACACGCACCTCGACGGCCTCACTCTCGAGCAACGCCCGACCGGTGTGCGCCTCGTCATCGAGCCCGTGCGCGCCGAGCACCGGCAGCTCCGGCTTTTCGAGAGCCTGCTGCGCGACGCCAATCGTTTCGGCGAAACGCTCGCGCGGCTCGTCGCGCTCGTCGGCCCCGAGCGTGTGGGCGTGCCGGAGCTGGAGGACACACATCGGCCCGATCGCCACCGCGTCGTCGAACCGCGCTTTCACACGACGGCGAGGGAGGAAAAATGCGACGCGCCCGAGTTGGCGATCGGTCTGCCGCTGCGGCGTTACCGGCCCGCGTTTCCCGCGCAAGTACATCTCGTGCGGCACGTGCCGGCGTTTGTTTTCTCGGAAAAAATTCACGGCGAAATTCGCGAAGCCGCCGGGCCATATCGGCTCTCGGGCCAGTGGTGGGAGCGCGAGCAATGGAGCGCGGAGGAATGGGACATCGAGATGCCCGACGGCGGGCTTTTCCGGCTCTCGAAACAAGGAGACAGTTGGTTTGTGGAAGGAGATTACGATGTGGCCGCGGTTTAATCCGGGGAGCACACGCGTCCCGCGTGTTGGTCGCGGAAGGCCGCGGCGCGCTCGATCCCATTATGACCCGCTTCGTTGAGCTCCACGCGCGTAGTGCCTTCAGTTTTCTGCGCGGGGCGTCGCAGCCGGAGCGGCTCGCGGAGCGCGCCGCGCAGATCGGCCTGCCGGCCCTGGCGTTGTGCGATCGCGATGGTGTGTATGCCGCGCCGCGATTGCGCACGGCGGGAAAGGAGCACGGCATCTGCGCCATCGTCGGCGCGGAACTCACGTTCGAGGACGGCGCAGTCCCCGTCCTCGCCGCCACGCATCGAGGCTACCGCAATCTCTGCGCACTCATCACGCGCGCGAAGCTGCGTGCTCCGGGGAGCACATGCGTCCCGCGTGTTGGTCGCGGCGTCCTCGCCGCGACGGACTTTCGCAGCCGTGCGCCTCGGGGAGTTCATAGCGGCGAGGACGCCGCGACCAGCGCTCGGGACGGGCGCCCTCCCCGGAGCTCCGCCGCGCGTCCCACCAAAGCCGGCACACCCGTGCAGTGGAATGAGTTGCCGGAATTTGCTGACGGCCTCATCGCGCTCACCGGCGATAAAGACGGGCCGGTGCGGCGCTGTCTGGCGCGCGAAGATTTTGCTGGCGCGCGCGCGTGCGTGGGCCGGCTGCGCGCGGCCTTTGGCGATGACAACGTTTATGTGGAAGTGCAGCGCCACTTGCGGCGCGGCGAGGAGCTGGAGATCGAGCGACTCGTGCAGCTCGCCCGCGCCGAGCGCCTCCCGCTGCTGGCGAGCAATGGCCCGCTCCACGCCACGCGCGAAGAGCGCGCGGTGCTCGACGTTTTCACCTGCGCGCGCCACCACACGCATCTCGACGCCGCGGGCCGCCTGCTGAGCGCCAACGACGAGCGCCATCTCAAATCGCCCGCGCAAATGGCGCGCCTTTTCGCCGACTTGCCCGAGGCCGTGGAGAACACCGTGCGCCTCGCCGGGCGGCTCACTTTTTCCCTCGAAGAACTCGGCTACCAATTCCCGCGCTACGAAGTGCCGGCGGGCGAATCGATGGACACCTTCCTGCGCAAAATGACGATGGCCGGCGCGCGCGATCGCTACGGCCACCTCACCCCGCGCGTGCTCGCGCAGCTCGAGCACGAGCTCGCGCTCATCGGGCGGCTCGGCTTCTCGGGCTACTTTCTCATCGTCTGGGATCTCGTGAATTTCTGCACCGCGCAGGGCATCCTCGTGCAAGGGCGCGGCAGCGCGGCCAACAGCGCGGTGTGCTATTCGCTCGGCATCACGGCGTGCGATCCCATCGCGTGCGATCTGCTTTTCGAGCGCTTCTTGAGCGAGGGGCGCACCACGTGGCCCGACATCGATCTCGACCTGCCGAGCGGCGATCGGCGCGAGCGCGTGATCCAGGAAGTCTATCGCCGCTACGGCCCGCGCGGCGCCGCTATGACGGCCAACGTCATCACTTTCCGCGGCCGCAGCGCGATGCGCGAGATCGGCAAGGCGCTCAATTTTTCGCCCGACACCATCGGCCGTTTCTCGAGCCTCTTTGGCAGCGGCGATTACCCGCACACGCTCGAGCTCGACGCGCAACTGCGCGAGGCCGGCATCCCGCCCGAGCATCCGCGCACCGCCGCGGCGGTCGCGCTTTATCAAAAAATTTACGGGCTGCCGCGGCATCTCGGGCAACACTCCGGCGGCATGATCGTCTGCCAGGGAATGCTCGACACGGTGATGCCACTCGAGCACGCCGCGATGCCCGGGCGCGTGGTCGCGCAGTGGGACAAGGACGATTGCGCGGACCTCGGCATCATCAAGGTGGACCTGCTCGGCCTCGGCATGATGGCCGCGATGCAGGATGCCATCGATCTCTGCCAGCAACGTGGCACAGGCATCTCTGCCTGTGAAAGTGCCGCAGGCTTCCAGCCTGCAGTGCACAACTCTCACAGGCTGGAAGCCTGTGCCACGTTTCTCGCCGCGATCCCAAAGGACGACGCGGCCACTTACGACATGATGTGCGCCGCGGAGACCATCGGCGTTTTCCAGATCGAGAGCCGCGCGCAGATGGCCACCCTCCCGCGCATGAAGCCGCGCTGTTTCTACGACGTGGTGATCGAAGTCGCCATCATCCGGCCCGGGCCCATCCAGGGCGACATGCTGCATCCCTTTCTCGCGCGGCGCGCGGGCCGCGAGCCGGTCACGTATTTTGACGAGCGCCTTAAGCCCGGGCTCGCGCGCACTCTCGGCGTGCCGCTTTTCCAGGAGCAGCTCTTGAAGATCGCGATGGTCATGGCCGACTTCAGCGGCAGCGAAGCCGAAGAGCTGCGCCGCGCGCTGAGCTTCCACCGCTCGCAGGAGCGCATGGAAAAAGTGTGCGTGAAACTGCGCGCCGGCATGGAGCGCAAAGGTGTGGCGTCCGCAGTCATCGACCAGATCACCAAGGCCGTGCAGAGCTTCGCCGTCTATGGATTTCCAGAATCGCACGCCATTAGCTTTGCGCTCATCGCCTACGCCAGCGCGTGGATGAAGGTGCATCGCGCGCCGGAATTTTTTGCGAGCCTCCTCAATAATCAACCGATGGGTTTCTACTCGTCGGCCACGCTGGTGAAGGACGCCAAACGCCGCGGCGTGCAAGTGCGCCCGGTCTCGGTGATCGAGTCGGACTGGCGTTGCACCATCGGCGCGGACGACTCGATCCGGCTCGGGCTGTGCGTCGTCCGCGGACTCAAGCAGGAGCACGGCGAGCGCATCGTGGCCGCGCGCCCGTTTGCTTCGCTCGCCGATTTCCAACTCCGCACGCAACTCCCCAAAGCCACGCAACGCACGCTGGCAAAGCTCGGCGCGCTCAACGGCCTGGCCGCGCATCGCCGCGACGCGCAGTGGAAGATCGAAGTCACGCGGGAGCCCGACGATCTCTTCGCGCAGGCCGAAGACGACGCCGCCCTGCCGCTGCGCGCGATGGACGCCGTCGAGCGCGCGCAGGCCGATTATTCCGGCGCCGGCATCACCACCGGCCCGCACCCGATGGCGCTTCTCCGCGCGCGGCTGCCCGACATCTGGCGCGCCGCCGATCTTGCGCGCGCGCGCAACGGCCTGCGGGTGCGCATCGGCGGCCACGTCATCTGCCGGCAGCGACCTGGCACCGCCAAGGGCTTCGTCTTCGTGAGCCTCGAAGACGAGACCGGCGTGGCCAACGCGATCCTCGAGCCGGCGTTATTTGAAAAGACGCGGCTGCTCGTGACCGAGGAACCTTTCCTCATCATCGAAGGCCCGGTGCAGCATTCCGAAGGAGTGATCCACGTGAAGGCGCGCCGGATCGAACCACTTTTCGTCCGTGAGCTTTCCGCCACGCCGGCCTCGCATGATTTTCATTAGAGAAAACACCGCGGCTTCAAAGGCACAGAAGGGACAGAAGGCATCCACGCCGGCATCCTAGCCACTCGCTCTCGTCTTTTCTGTCCTTACTGTCCTTCACTCTCTGCCTCTATGTTCACCCTCACCGACCAGATCGCACTCATCACCGGCGCCGGTTCCGGCATCGGCGCGGCCATCGCGGAAACTTTTGCCAGAGCCGGTTCGACGGTGTTGGTCGCGGATCGGGATGCGGCCGGCGGCTCGGCTACCGTCTCGCGCATCACGGCCGCTGGCGGGCGCGCAAAGTTTGTGGAGCTCGATGTCGCCGACGGCCCGCGTTGCGCGGAAATCGCGCGCGCCCTTCTCGAAGAATTTGGCCGGCTCGACATCCTCGTGAACAACGCCGGCATCGGCCACGTCGGCACGATGGCGACAACCACGGCCGACGATCTCGACCGGCTCTACGCAGTGAACGTGCGCGGCGTCTTCCATGTGACCAAGGCCTTCTTCGCCTCGATGCTCGCGCGCCGGCACGGAGTCATCGTCAACATTGCCTCCATCGGCGGAGTGCTCGGCGTGCGCGACCGGCTTGCTTACACGATCACCAAGCACGCCGTGGTGGGCCTCACCCGCGCGATGGCTCTGGATCACGCGCGCGAAGGCATCCGCGTCAATGCCATCTGCCCGGGCCGTGTCGAGACGCCCTTTGTCGCGCAGCGATTGCGGGAATATCCCGATCCGCAAAAAGCCTACGAAGAGATGTGCTCGACGCAGCCGATGGGCCGCATGGGCCGGCCCGAGGAGATCGCCGCCGCGGCGCTTTATCTGGCGAGCGAGGAAGCCGCCTTCATCACCGGCGCGACGCTCACCCCGGATGGCGGGTGGAGCGCGGGATGAAGGTTGAAAGTCTTGAGCACGTCCGGATACAGCGCGTGCTCGGCGATTTGAATGCGGGCGTGCAATGTTTCCGGCGTGTCGCCGGCGAGCACGGGCACGGCGCGCTGGGCAACGATCTCGCCGGCATCCATGCTGGCATCGACGTAGTGCACGGTGCAGCCCGTCTCCGGCACGCCGGCGGCGAGCGCCTGCCGCCACGCTTCGAGGCCGGGGAAGGCGGGCAGCAGCGAGGGATGGATATTGACGATGCGCCGGGGGAAGGCCTCGAGCAGCGGCGCCTTGATCATGCGCATGAAGCCGGCAAGCACCACGAGCTCCACGCCCGCCTCGCGCAACAGCGCCACGATGCGTTCCTCGGCCTCAGGTTCCAGCCTCGTGCGGAAGCGACCTGGCGACACAAACTCCGCGCGTACCCGGCGCTCGCGGGCGAGCTCGAGGATGCCGGCGTCTCCCACATCGCTGATGACGATGCGCACCTCGGCATCGAGTTCTCCGCGTGCGATCGAGTCCGCGATGGCGCGAAAGTTTGAGCCCTTGCCGGAGCCGAGGATCCCGAGTTTCAGCCTCTCCATTTTTCGAGAATGCCGGTGGTGGATTTCCCCGGCACTAGCGGCAGGATGCAAATTTGCGCGCCCACTTCCTCCAGCGCGCGGCGCTCCTCGGCGTCGAGCGACTCGATGGTGTAATCGCCGCCCTTCGCATAAACGTGCGGCCGGATCGCGCGCACGAGGTCGGTCACGCGTTCGGAGTGAAAGACGGTGACGGCATCCACGCACTCGAGCGCGGCGAGCACTTCAGCCCGCTCGTGTTCGGAATGAAGGGGACGCGACGGCCCCTTGAGCGCGCGCACGCTGGCATCGCCATTCACCGCCACCAGCAGCGCGTCGCCGAGAGCCCGCGCGGCCTGGAGCGAGCGGACGTGGCCGATGTGCAGCACGTCGAAGCAACCGTTGGTAAACACGAGCCGCCGGCCCGCAGTGTCGAGCGCATCGCGCCACGCGGCGAGGTCGGCGAGGGTTCGGAGTTTTGAATTCGGCACGCGCAAGTAGTAGGCAATCCGCAGCCAGGGCTGCACTTGAAACTTTCGCGGGACAGCGGCGTTATGAGCCGCACTTCATGAAACCACGCCTTCTTCTCGCCGCTCTCGCCCTCCTCTCCATCGCATCGCACGCCGCACCGGCGGGGCGCCCGAACATTCTCGTCATCGTCGCCGACGACCTCGGCTACGGCGAGTTGAGCGTGCAAGGTTTCACGCAACAGATTCCCACCCCGCACATCGATTCCCTCGCGAAGAACGGCACGCGCTTCACCAGCGGTTACGTGAGCGGACCGTATTGCAGCCCCACCCGCGCGGGGCTCATGACGGGGCGCTACCAGCAACGCTTCGGGCACGAGTTCAATCCGGGCCCGGCGGAGCAGGCGGTGGATAATTTCGGTCTCTCGCTCGATGAAAAAACCATCGGCGACCGGCTCAAAGCCGCGGGTTACGCCACGGGTTGGTTTGGAAAATCGCACCTCGGTTACAAGCCCGAGTTTCATCCGCTCAAGCGCGGCTTCGATGAATACCTCGGCTTCCTCGGCGGCTCGCACAGCTACCTCGATGCGGCGGGCGACAAGAACAATCCCATCCTCCGCGGCACCACGCCGGTGGATAACCTCGCCTACACCACGGAAGCCTTTGCGCACGAAGCCGTGAACTTCATCGACAAGCACAAGAACGAGCCGTGGCTGGTGTATCTCCCGTTCAATGCGGTGCACGCGCCGTTGCAATCGACCGAAAAATATCTCCAGCATTTCGTGAGCATCGAAGACTCGAAACGCCGCACCTTTGCCGCCATGCTCGCGGCCATGGATGAAGCCATCGGCTCAGTGCTCGCAAAAATCCGCGCCAACGGACAGGAGGAGAATACGCTCATCTTTTTCATCAGCGACAACGGCGGGCCCACGCCCACGACCACTTCGGGCAATGGCCCCCTCCACGGCTTCAAGGCACAGACTTGGGAAGGTGGCATCCGCGTGCCGTGGATCGTGCAGTGGAAAGGCCACGTGCCGGCGGGCAAAGTGGACGACCGGCCCGTGATCCAGCTCGACATCCTGCCCACCGCGCTCGCCGCCGCGGGGGTGCCCATCCAGCCGGAGTGGAAGCTCGATGGCGTCAATTTGCTGCCGTATCTCACCGGCGAAAAATCCGGCCCGCCGCACGACGCGCTTTACTGGCGCTTTGGCCAGCAGATTGCCATCCGCGCGGGAGATTGGAAGCTGGTGAAAGCGCCGGGCGGCGGAGTCGAAGACGGCGAAAAGCTTGGCAAGGCGACGACGGCGGGCGCGCAACTTTACAACCTCGCAAAAGACATCGGAGAAACCAAAAACCTCGCCGACGCGGAGCCCGCGAAGGTCAAGCAACTCGCGGCCATGTGGGATAAGTGGAACAGCGAATTGATGGATCCGAAATGGGGACCGGGCCAACGCGCCGGCGGCCGCAAAGCGAAAGCCGACTAAGCGGGCGCGCCAAAGCCGTAGCGGCGGCGTCCCCACCGCCGGTAGTTCCCGCGGCGTCCTCGCCGCGCGGCCGGCGAACGCGACGAGGAACGTCGCAGCTACGCAGCCTTCCGCTAAGTTGCGCCGCACATGGAACCTTCAGTCATCGCCAGCGCGAGCGCGCTCGTCGTCCGTTACGGGCCGCACGTCGTGCTCGATCGCGCCACGCTCGCCGTTCATGAGGGCGAGCGCATCGGCTTGGTTGGCCGCAACGGCTCGGGCAAGTCCACCTTCCTGCGCATCGCCGCGGGCGCGCTCGAGCCGGATGGCGGGGAGTTCACGCGCCGGCGCGATTTGGTCACGGGCTACCTGCCGCAGGTCTTCGATCTCGACGACACCGCGACGGTCGCCGCGAACATCCGCGTCGGCGCCCAGCGCGTGCTCGATCTCATCGCGGAATACGAAGACCTGCCCGACGGCAGCGCACGTGCCACGGAGTTGCTCGATCGCATCCAGCACTTCGAGGGCTGGTCGCTCGACCACCGCATCGGCAGCCTCGCCACGAATCTCCACGCGCCCGCGCTCGACCGCACCGTCGGCACGCTCAGCGGCGGAGAAAAGCGCCGCGTCGCGCTCTGCCGCGCGCTGGTGGCGCGGCCGGATTTTCTCATCCTCGACGAACCGACCAACCACCTTGACACCGTCTCCATCGAGTGGCTCGAAGACTTCCTCTCGCGCTATCCCGGCGCATGCCTCTTCGTCACGCACGACCGCTACTTTCTCGACCGCATCGCCACGCGCATCGTCGAGCTGTCGCGCGGCGGCTTCCTGAATTACGACGGCAGTTACAGCGAATTTCTCGTGGCGAAAGCGGAGCGCGAAGCCGCGGGCGAACGCGTCGAACGCAAGCGCCAGCAATTTCTCAAACACGAACTCGAATGGGTGCGCCGCGGCCCCAGCGCGCGCCGGACGAAATCGGTGGATCGCATCGAGCGCTATTTTGAGGAAGCCGCAAAGGCGCCGCCGGAGCAAGAGATCGACGTCGAGCTCATCATCCCGCCCGCGCCGAAGCTCGCCAACCGCGTGCTCACGCTCACCGATGCCTGCATGGAACTCGGCGGGCGCATTCTTTTCGAGCATGTGAATCTCGATCTCGCCGCCGGCCAGCGTCTCGGCGTGGTGGGCCGCAACGGCGTGGGCAAATCCACGCTGCTCAAAATCATGATCGGCGAACTGCCGCCCACGCGCGGCAAAGTCGAGCGCGGCGCGCGGACGCAGATCAATTACGTGGACCAGGACCGCCTCGCGCTCGACGACGACAAGACGGTGTGGGAGGAAGTAGGCGAAGGTCAGGACCACGTGCGGCTCGGCGAGGAGAGCGTGACGCTGCGCAGTTATCTGCGGCGTTTTCTTTTCACCGAAGACCGCATCAACACAAAGATCGCGCAGCTCAGCGGCGGCGAGCGCAGCCGCATCCTGCTCGCCAAAATCCTGAAGCGCGGCGGCAACGTGATCATCCTCGACGAGCCGACCAACGATCTCGATCTCGCCACGCTGCGGTTGCTGGAGGAAGCGCTGCTCGGCTTTGGCGGCGTGGTCGTGGTGGTGAGCCACGACCGGTATTTCCTCAACCGCGTCTGCTCGCACACGCTGGCCTTTGAAGGCCATGGAGTCGTGAACCTGCACGCCGGCGGCTACGACTACTACCTCGAGAAGCGAAAGCGGAGCGCTGCGCCGCCCGCCGCACCGGAGGGCGGCGCTCCGGGCGCTCCGAGGCGCGCGCGCAAGCTCAACTACAAAGAGACGCGCGAGTTGGAGACCATCGAAGCCGCCATCCTCGCCGCCGAAGCCGAAGTTGCGCGGCTCGAAGCGCTCCTGGCCACGCCGGATTTCTACGCGCAACACGGTGCCGACTTGCAGTCGCACGAAGACGCGCTCCACGACGCCCGCGCCCGCGTGCCGCAACTCTACGCGCGCTGGGAGGAACTCGAGGCGATTCGCCGAGGGTGATCCGGGGAGGCGCGCGTCCCGCGCGCGCTCCCCGGATGTCCACCGCGCACCCGCGAGAATTTTCGCTGACCACCCGCACCTCGCGTGTATCCTCCACGTCCCACATTTTTAAAATGGACACGCTCCTCGCACTCCTGCGCCAGAACGCCCGCGCGTCGCTCGAAGAACTCGCGGGGAAACTCAATTCCACTCCCGACGCCATGGCCGCGCGCATCGCGGACCTCGAGGCCAGCGGAGTCATCCTCGGCTACCAAGCCATCGTCGATTCCTCAAAGAGCGCCGCGGAGAAAGTGATCGCCTGCGTCGAGGTCCGCATCACTCCCGAGCGCGGCGGCGGCTTCGATCGGCTCGCAAATCGCATCGCGCGATTCGCCGAGGTGCAGAGCTGCTATCTCATGAGCGGCGGTTACGATCTGCTCGTGGTGGTGGAAGGCGACACGTTGCACGATGTCGCTTCGTTCATCTCGGAGAAGCTCAGCACCATCAAGGGAGTGATCTCCACGGCCACGCGATTCCGGTTAAAGAGTTACAAGGAAAACGGCGTGACCCTTTTCTCCGAAGCCAAAGCCGACCGTCTCGCCGTCGCGCCATGAATCTCAAGCAACACATCGCGGCCCATGTGCGCGACATCCCCAAGTCCGGCATCCGGGAATTCTTTGACATCGTCGCGCAGGAAAAAGAGGTCATCTCCCTCGGCGTCGGGGAGCCGGACTTCGATACGCCGTGGCACATTCGCGAAGCGGCCATCTACTCGCTCGAGCACGGCCGCACGCATTACACATCCAATCTCGGCCTGCCCGAATTGCGCAGTTCCATCTGCCGTTATGTGCAGAAGCATTTCGGCGTCGCTTACGATCCGCGCACGGAAGTCATTATCACCGTCGGCGTGAGCGAGGCGCTCGATCTTGCGCTGCGCGCGCTCGTCGATCCCGGCGATGAGGTGTTGTATCACGAGCCTTGTTACGTGAGTTACTCGCCGACCGTCGTGATGGCGCACGGCACGCCGGTGGCCATCCCAACGAGCGCGGACCAGGAATTTCGGCTTACTGCCGACGCACTCGCGGCCCGGATAACAGCGCGCTCAAAAGTGCTGATGCTCAACTTTCCGTGCAATCCCACCGGCGCCACGCAGACGCGCTCCGAACTCGAGAAGATCGCGCGGCTCTGTATCGATCGCGATCTCATCGTGCTCACCGACGAGATTTACAGCGAGCTGCGTTACGACGGCGCCAGCCACGTGAGCATCGCATCGCTGCCAGGAATGCGCGAGCGCACCATCTTTCTCCACGGCTTTTCCAAGGCGTTTGCAATGACGGGCTGGCGGATCGGCTACGCCTGCGCGCCGGCGCCGCTCACCGACGCGATGATGAAGATTCACCAGTACTCGATCCTGTGCGCGGCGGTGATGGCGCAGGACGCGGCGATCGAAGCGCTCGAGCACGGCGCGGACGCCGTGGCCGCAATGCAGCGCGAATACGAGCACCGGCGCAACTTCATCGTTCGCGCTTTTAACGACCTCGGGCTTCCCTGCCATAAACCCATCGGAGCATTTTACGTGTTCCCAAATATTGAGAGCAGCGGACTGAGCAGCCGCGATTTTTCGCTGCGCTTATTGCAGGAAAAGAAAGTCGCGTGCGTGCCGGGGTCGGCCTTTGGGGCGAGCGGGGAAGGCTTCGTGCGCTGCTGCTACGCCACGGGCATCGAACAGATCAAGGTGGCGATGGAGCGCATCGGAGAGTTTGTGGAGGCCGCGCGAAAGGAACGGCGTTGAGCCAGGTAACGAAGGCCGTCCTTCTCGCCGCCGGCAAAGGGACGCGGATGAAGGAACTTACCAACGAGCTTCCAAAGCCGATGCTCCAAGTGCGCGGCAAGCCGGTCCTCGAGCACATAGTCGATGGACTTCGGACCGCGGGAGTTACCCGCGTGTTAATAGTCGCAGGTTATCGCGCGGAGGTGGTGCGCGAGTTCTTCGGCGATGGGAGTAGGGATGGAATCGCCATCGAGTACACGGTGCAGGAGGTGCAGGACGGCACCGGTCGGGTGGTGGAACTGGCCAAGGATTTCGTCGGCGCCGATGCGTTTGTGTTGAGTTACGGAGACATCCTTATCTCACCCGATAACTACACGCGTCTGGTTGCACCCGACAAAGCGGAAGCCTTGGTAAGTGTTACTTATAATCCGGGCGACATAGCACAAGGCGGCGCCGTGTTTGTAAACGAACGATTTGAACTTACCGACCTGCGCGAGAAACCGAAACCCGGCGAACCCACCAGTCCTTGGTATAATGCGGGCGTCTATACTTTTCGCCCGACCATCTTCGATTTCATCGCGCGTCTGCAGAAATCTCCGCGTGGGGAGTATGAACTTACCGATGCCATCCGCGCCCTGGCGCAGAGCGGTAAGTCTGTGCGCGCTTTGGAACTGACTGGTGAGTGGGCCGACGTGCGCGACCCCGCGGTGCTCGCGCGGTTAAACAAGGATAAGTAACGGAACACAGCCATCCTTGGCTGTGCGGCCAGCGGGCTGAGAAGCCCGTGTTCCGTCTTACCGGTCTTCGAGTAACAACCCCTGCTCACCACGCTTTGCGATTTCCGGTCGATAGAAGGCAACCGTAATCGACTGCTCCTCGTAACGAAGCATCACCTGGCCATCGGCAATCTGCTGCACGCGAATCCGGGGCGCTCCCGCCACTGGCGCCGTGCCGCGCGGTTGCTTAAGAAATTCACCCTCGCCGTAAGCGCGTCCGTTAATGACCGCCAGCGAAGGCGGCCCGAGCAAAATGCTTGTTACCTTGAATTGACTTGCTTCGATCACCGGCTTGTTAGCCACCGTGGTCTGTGTCACCGAGGTGTCGCCTTTTACGCGCTTGACCCAGCCGATCGGCCAGAATGGAGGACGCGAGTTATCGGCGGCGGAAAAGGATGACTTGTTCTTAAGTTCATAACGCAGTGGCTTGTTATCGCCCTCCGCTCGGAGCGGCGACAAAGCAAAAGTTATTCCGGCGAGCGTAACGAAGGAGAGGTTCTTGTTCATTGTTTCACGAGGTTATTGATGGTTAGTAAGGCGTGCTGAGATTCGACTTCATCGTGACTTACTTCGAGTTGCATGCTGGTGATCTCAGTTAAAGGCTCCTCATTTTCGAAGGCACATAGGGCATTGCCGTAACGGACAAAATCCACTTTTGGAAGATCGATAACCCACGCGAGGCGCCGGAAGCCTTTCAGTTCCCGGTCGATCGCTTCGCTATTTAGTTTGGTGGCGATCTTATCGATGCCCTGCCGCTTGAAGAAGTCGGTCATGCGCGTGGGAAACCAAGCCACGGGTGAACCATCGGGGATCATTGCCTGCACCTGCGGCAGCACCAGCGTCCTGCCCGGAGCGGCCTTTTCGATGTCCTGCGACTTCTTGATGAGAGCTTTCGC
>JBBRXP010000121.1:0-17496 GCA_038238555.1 Chthoniobacterales bacterium
GGCCCTTGCTATTATGCCACCAGAAAACTCCGCCCGATTGGCACCGATAACAAGCAGACTAAGATTGGTAAGATTGAGCGACCCAGGATTGCGGACGGTGAAGCTTAATGTCTTGCTGCCGCCCGCATTCAAGGAACCGAAATCCACCGTGCTCGAGCCGCTGGTTAGCAGTGTGTCTGCCGGCTGTTCGACCGAAATGTTTCCTGAAACCGGAAAGTAATTGACGACAAGGGAAGTCGTCTGATTCGAGACAGCCGTCACACTCTGGCTGGCGGGCGTAACAAAGCCGGCCGCCGGTGCGAAGGTCACCGTGTGGGAGCCTGGAGACACGCTCACACTCGTGCCACTGGACTGAAATGAGCCGCCATCCACCTGCCATTGAGCCCCGGCAGCTACGGCTCCAGCCGGGGTGAGCGTCACCTTTAGCTCCGTGATGTTTCCGCTACGAACCTCGTAAAAATACACACCAGCTCTCCCCGCATTCGAGTTACTCACTAACGCATCCGGACCCCCGTCGAGAAACGAACCCGGCACGCGCGAGCCAGTAAGTTCGCTGCTCACATTGTCCACTCCAGACAATCCGTTTGAGTAACCGGCGCCCGCAGAAGTTCCACCGATGCCCCCCGATCCGTTGCTGGCATCGCCAGTTTCCCATTGTATCTTGTCGTAATTAAACTGGATGTCGAAATCTCCGGCTAGCCGGTCATTTCGATCTATGAGGAGAAGTTGAAAAGTGTTCAGTTTGTCGATGTGACTGCTGTAATAGCCGACATCCCGCCAAGTAATGCCAAATGCCGCGTGACCGTTGACCGTGCCATTCCCATACTGTGTAAGGCCCGAGCCCAAACCTCGCGTATCCACGTCCGCAAAGAATGCCGCGATGATAGGGACAGTAACTCCCGCGAGCCCGAAGGGTGTAAAAGTCCTCGCAGCCGCGTTGAACGTCACGTTCCCATTGTTATTTACAAACAGCTGACTGTAATTGGTTCCGAAAAAATTGATCGGATTCGCAAAGCCGATGTTTACCAAGCCTGTCGAGCTATCGTCATTTGCCGCAAGTGTCTCTGAGTCGAACCCAGGAAGAAGGACAGCGGCGTGGGAGTGGGGAGTAAGACCCACCGTCACCGCGGCGAGGGTAATAGCTATGATAAGTGATTTCATTTTTTGTCTTGGTAGTTTGCATCCAGCCAATAGGTTCTTGAAGCAACGCAATAGGCCGTGGGGTGGCGTCGTGGCGGTTGTAGTGGCCGGGGTCGGCGGTGTCAACGCATTCAATGGCTCCTAGGCGAGAATGCCAAAGGGCTATGCTTTCGTCCCAACGGGACAGTGGTCCGCCGCGCTCCACCACCGGCGAATTTCCAGCGGCGTCCCGGGCCTTTACCGCAAAACACCCTTCGCTCCGCAACCAGCCGATTCGCCGGTTACGGCGTGACGACGGGAGTAGGATTCGGGTTCGGATTGGGATTAGGCGCGGCCGAGACCGGCGATATCTCGATCTTTCCCGTCTGCGTCTCGCCGGAGAATACTCCGGCTCCGGTGACGCCGGCGCCCTGGATCAAGACGCCGGTGCCCTTGAGCTGGCGGCCTGCGGAATCGAGGTTCATCCGGGTCTGAAAACGTCCGCTGCCACGATCGATCTTCACACTCAATTCGTCGCGGCCCGGATCGAGCACCTGCACCTTGTCGTTGAGGGTGACCCGGAGCTCGTGCGAAAGATTGCTCCCAAATCCGCCGCCGGAAAAGGTGATCGTCGGCTTGCGGTTTCCGCCGGCAAAGGCGCTCGCGCCTTTCGCCGGCGGCTCATAGCGCGCACCGGTGACTGTGTGCGTGATGTCGTAGCCGGCGGGAAAACGCTCGTCGTCCGAACGACCGCGATCGACCCGCATCGTGCCGGTGACCGTGTCGCCGAGCTTGAAGGATCCGATCACGCGCGTCTGCGATGGGTCGTCGAAAAATGTGACCACCCCGCCATCCGCACCCACGTTCAGCACGCCGGGCGTCGAGAAGGATCGGCCATCGGCGAGCCGGCCTTTGATCCGCGCGAGCCCGTCCTCGAGCACCAGGATGGTCGCCCAGCCAGTGCCACCGGGCACCGCAGCCTGCGCAGCGGTCGAGGAACCGGTGGCGCCCGCCACGCTGGCCGCGGTGGGTAGCTCCACGGTATAGCGGCCCGCGAGCTTTTCCCGCGTGGCGACGGGAGCTTCCGTGAAATCGATCTTCGAGGCCCACTTACCTCCATCGAAGTCGGCGCTAACGCTCGTGCCGCCACTGCTCTGCGTGGCATCGAGGCCGACCGCGATGCTATCGCCGCCGGAAAATGCCAGGCCCGTAAAGCGGCCGTCCGCGGGGAACGCGCCGCCGAGCGTGAATTTTTTCCCGTCGATGAGAACCGAGCCGGTGAAGGCGCCATCCGCCGTGCTCGTGAAACGGAAATAACCCACCACTGTCCCGCCTTTGGTAACCAATCCACCGTGCGTGCCGGCGAGCGATGCCTTAAGTGAGCGCACCGTTACCGTCGCGGTGGCCGAGCCGCCAAACTGATCTTCCACGGTATAGCTAAAAGTATCCCTTCCCGTAAAACCGGCGCCGGGTGTGTAAGTAATCTTGTTACCCGTGCGGACCGCGAGGCCGTGTTCCGGCTGGGTATTTGAAAGGATGATGAGCGGATCGCCATCCGCATCGGTATCGTTCTTGAGCACATCGAGCAGGGTCGCAGTCAATGCGGGAAGCGAGAAGGTGTCGGCCTTAGGAACCGGGACGTGATTGAGCGTGGAGAAGGTGGAGTTTGCCGTGACCGTCATCACGTTGGCCCGGTCCTGAAAGACGAAGCGGTAGTTATAACTCGCGCCGCGTGCGAGCCCGGTGAGCGGCGCAGAAATCTTCTTTCCCACCGCGCTGGCATCGAGGGCCTCCGCCGGGCTCTGCGAGCCGTAGGAGACGATCTGCCCATTGGTGAGACCATATTGAAAGAACATGCTTCCCGGCGTGCCGTTGGCCGTAACGTTCGCGACGAGAGTGGCTTTGCCGCCGAGGAGTTTCTCGGGCGTGCCGAGCGTGAGCGTCGGAGGGTAGGCCGCTTCGACAAATGTCTGATCGCTCGTCGAGGCCGAGCCATCGGCATTGGTCACGAAGATCCGGTAGTGATAAGTCTGCCCACCGATCAAGCCCGTGAGATTGACCGAGACGACCGTATCGACCGCCGTGCTTTCCACGGAGAGCGGTTTGTTCGATCCATACTTCGTGTCGAGTCCGTAGCGGAAGACAGTGGTCGTGTTGGCGCCATTGGCCGTGACTTTCCCTGACAATGTGGCGCCGCCCGATCCCGCGGGGATGACGGAAGGATCGGTCACCGTCGGCGCACCCCCCGCGAGCCCCGCCGGGAGAAGGAGCGCCACGAAAAGGAAAACTGCGCGGAAGAGGAGCGGCATTTTTTTGGGAAGAATTTTGTGGCTGATAAAGTGCGCAGTCGGCTCGCCATCACAAGCGCTAAAGCGGACGTGACAAAATAGCCGCGCGGGGATGCTTCCCTTTTGTTTAGAGCGCAATCTTGTTCCTCGGCGCGGCCACTGCATATTCAGCGCGCTCCATGCGCCGCTGCTTGCTCTCCATCTTCATTGCCATCGTCAGCGCATCGGCGGTGCTCGCAGAGCAGAGTTATCGCGACATCGATCTGCCGCCGCATCTTTACCGGCAGCGTACGCCGCGGGACTCGTTCACGCAGATGCGGGCGGACCTCGAGTCGGGGCGCGTCGCATTCGATACGAGTAGCGAGAAGGCCTTTGTCTCGAGCTTTCTCGCGCGACTGCGCGTGCCGGTGAGTTCGCAGATGCTCGTCTTTTCCAATACCAGCCTGCAATTGCGGCTCATCTCGCCGCGCAATCCGCGCGCGCTTTATTTCAACGAAGAAGTCTCCGTGGGTTACGTGCCAGGCGGGCGCATCGAAGTGCTCTCGCTCGACCCCGATCTCGGCGGCATCTTTTACATCTTCGATATTCCGCGCGGCGGCGAGCCCGTGCGGCTCGAGCGTTCCGAGCGGTGCATGAATTGCCACGCCGCCGAGGACACGGGGCATGTGCCCGGCATGGTCATCAAGTCCGTAGTGCCGGGGCCGACCGGCGGCAGCCTCACCGCATATCGCCAGGGTCTCAGCGGTCACGCCATTCCTTTTGCGCAGCGCTTCGGCGGATGGCACGTGACGGGGCGCATCGCGGCCGGCAGTCACCTGGGCAACGTCATCGGCCGACTCTCCGCCGGCACACTCACCAAGCTGCCGAATGAGCCGGGGCAGTCCTTCGATCTCGCCCGCTATCCGGTGGCGACCAGCGACGTGCTTGCACAACTTTTGCACGAGCATCAAGCGGGCTTTGTCAATCGCGTGGTGGAAGCCGGCTATCGCGCTCGCACCGATCAGTTCATCGACAATGGCCAGCTCAGCGCCGCGCACGCGCAGGAGCTCGACGCGCAGGCGCGGTTGCTCACGCGTTACATTCTCTTTGCCGATGAAGCCCCGCTCCCGCCCGGCGGCGCGGCGGGCGATGCGGCGTTTCAAGCCGACTTCCTCCGCAACCGCCGCGCGACGCCCGCCGGCGCATCGTTGAAAGACCTCGACTTGCGCACCCGGCTCTTCCGGCATCGGTGCAGCTACATGCTGTACAGTACGGTATTCCAAGGACTGCCCGCGCCGATGAAGGAGCGCGTTTATCGCCGCCTGGCCGAAGCGCTCAACGTCGCGACGCCCGATGCCGAATATGCGTATCTCGCGTCGGCGGAAAAGCAGACGATCCGCGCGATCCTCGGTGCCACGCTCGGCGATCTGCCGCGGGACTGGTGAAGTCACGGAGAGGCCGTCGTAAGAGCGCTCTGCGCGACTCATCCGAGGCGCTCGGCTGCGAGCAGGATGCCGGCGGCTTTGTCGAGCGTCTCCTGCCATTCGCGATCGGGCACTGAATCCGCGACGATGCCGGCGCCGACATGGAAGTGCGCGCGCTCCGACTCCACCACCACGGTGCGGATGGCGATGGAAAATTGGCTCTCACCATTGAATCCGAACCAGCCAATGGCTCCCGTGTAAATGCCGCGCGGTTCAGGCTCCAGCGCGGCGATGATCTCGCGCGCCCGCTTCTTCGGCGCGCCGGTGATCGAGCCTCCGGGAAAGCACGCACGCAACGCCGTGATGTGATCGACCTCCGGCCGCAGCCGGCCCTCGACGGTGGAGACGAGATGGAAGACTTGCTCGAAGCGCTCGAGCTTCAGCAGCTCGGGCACCGCGACGCTGCCGTATTCGCACACCTGGCCCAGGTCGCTGCGCTCGAGATCGGTAATCATCACCAGCTCGGCGATGTCCTTCGGCGAGGTGAGAAGGTCGTAGGCAGATTTTTCATCCGCCGTGGCATCGGCTCGGCGCGGGCGCGTGCCCTTGATGGGCCGCGTGCGGATCGCGCTACCGCTCATTTTCAAAAATAATTCGGGCGACGTGGAGAGGATCGAGCGCCCATCGAGCGCGAGAAAGGCGCAGTGCGGCGCGGGCGAGTAATGCCGCAGCGACTCGTAAAACGCGAAGGCATCGCCGCCCCACTGCGCCGTGAAACGGTGGGCGAGGTTGGCTTGATAGATGTCGCCCGCCGCGATGAACTCCTGCGCCCGCGAGACCATCGCGCAGTAGCGTTCCCGCGCGATCGTCGACACAAACCGCGGCCCGCTCTCCGCGCTCTCCGCATTCCGCTCTCCGCTCTCCGCTTTCGATAAAAGATCGCCCACCTCGTGCCACGAATCGTCTTCGTGCCGGAAGAGGAGCGCGTCGTCGTAGAGGCCAAAGCAGAACGCGCCGTCGTATTCCACAAAGCCCGCGGCGAAACCGCGCGGCAGTCCGTCGTCGGGTTGCGGCGTGCTCGCGCGGGCGTTTACCGCTTCTCGCAAGCGCCGCCAGTCCGCCTCGGATCGGCCCCGGAGCACGGCGGAGGGGCATGCCGCCACGACCGAGAGCTGCCGGGCGGCGTGGCTCTCCAAGGCGCTATCGAAGAACACAAATCCCGGCAAGTACCGCAAGCGCGCGGCAAGCTCGCTCGGCGCGAGATCGAGCGCGACGGGATGCGGAGCGCGGGCGACTTGGGGCATGTGCCCCGAGTGCGCGAGGAGGGCGCCCTTTTCAAACGAAATCTTTTCGGTATCGTGCCGGTCTGCTTTTTCGACCCATGAAAATCCCGCTTTCCCTTGTCGCTGCCATCGTGCTCGCGTTCCCGCGGCTTCACGCGGAAGACAAGCCGGCGTCCGCCTTGCCCCTCATGCCGGATGCCACCCCCGGCATCGACAATCCCAAACCCGTCACGCCCGAGGATGGCGGCGCCGCGAAACCCAGCAAGACGCAGATCGCCGAGGATGAAGTGCAGCAGCGTATTCATTTGCGCGAAGCGAAGAACAAGGCGCTCAACGATCCCGCCGTGCAGGCCGAGTGGAACAAATCGCAGCGAGCGAAGACGGACTTCGACAAGCGCGAAGCGCTCAAGCGCTACTACGCGCTGCTCTATGGCCGGGTGCGGAAGATCGACCCTTCCGTGACCAAGCTCGCCGACGACCGCCAATCGCTCGCCCTCCGCCGCCTGGCGCAGACGCGCGTGGATCCGACCGAGCCGCTCGACCCCGACGAGCGCACGAGCCGCGATTGATGGACGCCAAAATCCGGCAGCGAGCGGATCTTGATTATGGGCTGCGCGCGATTCGGGGACGGCGACAGGAATGTCGCCGCTCATTGGCGCCGCGTTTGATCATGCCGCTGTCCACTTACCCCACCAGTCCCTCCAGCGGCTGGAGCGAAAAGTCGGGGAAGACGCGGGCGAGATTTTCTTCGGTCGCTCCGTGGCGGCGCAGCACGGGCACGAGCACATTGCGGTAGTTGTTGAGGACCGGCAGGTCTTCGTAGCTCGGACTCAGGCCGCGCGGTTCGAGCTGGCCGAGGCCGCGCCATTCGCCGTGGATGCGGCCTCCGCGCACGCCGCCGCCGAGCACAAACATCGCGCCGCCGCGGCCGTGATCGGTGCCGAAGGCAGAGTTCTCCTGCACGGTGCGGCCAAACTCTGTCATCGCGACGACGGTCACGTTTTGCATCCGCGCGCCGAGATCCTGGCGGAATGCGGCGAGACCGGCGGCAAGCCGCGTGGCGCGCGGGTTCACGAGAGTCTCCTGGGTAAAATGCGAGTCCCAGCCGTCGAGGTCGATGGAAGCGGCTTCGAGTCCCACGTCGGCCTTGAGGAGTTGCGCGAGCTGCCGCAGGCCCGTGCCGAATTCGTCCGTGCCGTATTCGGCACCGTGAGCGGGCTGATATTTTTCGCTGCGCATGGCGTCGATGCGCTGGATGGCCTCGAAGGTGTCGCGCGCCGCGGCGCCGAGCTGGCCGCGTTCCATGGCGTAGAGCCGTTCGAGTTGCCCGCTCAAACCGGGCGATTTTCCGCTCAAAGAAAAATCATCGAGCGATTGCATGACGGTGACGGAAGGCGCGCCGAGCAGGCATTCCGGCAGCGCCTTGCCCACGGCCACGCAAGCGAGCGCGCCACTGAGCGGGCCGGGCCGCGTGCGCAGGAAGCGCCCGAGCCATCCGCCCGCGGCCACGCCGCCGTGCTCCATCAAATCCTGCGCTTCAAAGTGCGAGCGCGTGCCGTCTTCGATCCCGCAGGCGTGGACGATGGCGAGGTCGCCTTCTTTCCACGCGGCTTCGAGCGGTCGCATATTCGGGTGCAGACCAAAGCGATCGTCGAGCCGCACGGCGTCGGCTTTGCGGATGCCGAGCCGCGGCCGCGCGCGGTAGTAGTGATCGTCCTCGATGGGCGGCACGAGCGAGAGTCCATCGGCCCCGCCGCGCAGGAAGATGACGATGAGCGTGCGGGGCTCGTCGCGGTTGCCGGTGATGATGGCGTGCGGAGTCATGGCGAAAGGAGAACTTTGAAGTTCATTTCAGCACCTCTGAAATGCCGGCGACGCGAGCAGCAGCGCGAGACCGGCGCCGGATTCATGGAAAGCCGCGCGTTCCTCCGCTGTCGGCCGCCGGCCGAGCAGCGTCGCCATCAGCGCTTCGTCGCCGCCGAGCCGCGTGCTCAAATTTTCCGCGGCGATGCGTGTGCCTTTGATCCGATTTTCCACGAGTGCCGCGGAGAAATTCCAACGCCACAGCAGCGTGCTCTGCCAGTGCGTGGCCTCCTCGGGATAGCCGTCGGGCGTGGGGTAGCGGAAGGGGGCGTGGCCGAGCCGCAGCAGGTAGTCGATGAGTTGCGGCGAGGCATCGGTCTGCGCATTCGTGGCGCGCAACGCGGAGATTACGAAATGAAACGGGCGTTTGAATTTCGCCGCGCGCATCTCCGGCGCGAGAAATTCGGGTGTCGCGAAAAGTGCGCGCAAGGTCGTGCGAATGTCGCCGCGCGAATCGGTGAAAGCTTGCGCCGTCGCGCTCACCGCGGCCGCTGGTGGATCGTCGGCGATGAAGCGCCGGCAGAGCTTCCACGCGATGTAGTGCGCGCAGCTCGGATGCGCGGTGAGGATGTCGAGCACGCGATCGAGATCGCGCGGGCCGAGCCCCGCCGGGATGTCCTGGCCGAGCAGGCGCTTCGGGCCGTCGTCGTGCAGCTCTTTGTGAAACTCGACGCGGCCTTTGAAAAACTTCTTCTTGTCGCGCGCCGTCCAGCCGGTGAGGCAGCGGGCGACTTCCATCACGTCCTGCTGCGTGTAGCCGCCGTGAACGCCGAGCGTGTGCAGTTCCATCAATTCCCGCGCGTAATTTTCGTTCGGTTTGTCGCCCGCGTTTTTGCGGCGGTTCGCGCGCCCGTCGAGATACCACAGCATCGCGGGGCTCACGGCGCTGGCGCGGATCATCTCACGGAAATTGCCGAGCGCGTGCGCGCGGATCGTGTCGCGATCGTCGGCGGCCTTGAGCCACTTACACTCGCCCTTCGAGGGGTCGATGTTCAGGTGATCGCTCCAGAAATGCACCATCACTTCGTAAAGCTGGCGCTTGCTGAGCGCGGCGCGGAGGAGCGTCGCGCGCGTGAGATCGGCGAGAAGCACCTTGTCCTTGAATTCGTACAGATCGCCCACGCGCGCGCCGCGATCCTTGAGCGCCGGGAAAATCTGTTGCAGCGGATCGTGGCCGTCGCTCCCGCGTGGAAAGAGGCTGCTCTCCGGATCGGCGAGGCTGTCGAACCCGTGCCGGATCACACGCGCGCAGAGCCAGTCGTCGATGTGCTCCGGCGCGAGTTGCTCCTCGAGGAAGGCCGCGGGGCCGAGGCTCGACACGCGCGTGTGGTCGCCGGGCCGCGGGCCGAAGGTAATGCGGTTGAGAAAGTGCGAGGCTTCGTCGAGCGCATCCGACTGCGGCGCATCGAGCGCGCCCTCGAGCGGCGGAGCAGTCGGCTGGCCTATCCAACGCTGGATCTCGGCGCGCGCTTGCTTCGCGCGGTTGCAACCCGAGCCCGCGGCTGCGAGCGCAACGGCAAGAAAGTGGCGGCGTGAAAAATTCATTGCGAGGCCGTCGTCAGCGGAGGCACGGCATCGACCACCACGCGCGAGGCAACTCGCGCAGGCCAGCACGAGAGCGCAAACGCTCCGGCCCCGAGGACAAAGGTGAGAGGCATGAGCAGGAACCAGCCGAGAAACGGCATCACGAAAGAAAGCGCGAGCACGATGCCGCCGCGCCGGACAATTCTCCACGGCTCCTGTTCATCGTGAGCGGATTTCAACCCGCGCCCGATTCGCAGAGCCAGCCCCGCCGACCCGAAGAGCGCCGCCAGCGCAGCGAGCAGCAGGATGCCGACCCCGGCTGCCTTTCCCGCGACGTTCGGCGCCTTGCTGCTGATGGCGATGCCGATGAAGAGCAGCGGCCCGAGCGAGACCGCGCCAACCAGCGCCGCCTTCACCGGCCCGCCGCCGATCCGCTCCGCGCAGCGCTCGACCAGCCGCGGAAAAAGGCCCGCCGCCAGGAGCCAGTAGGCGACATACACGATGACAAATCCGAGGATGATGAAGGTAAAGGTGAAGACGTCTGCAAGATTCATGGCGCGGTGGTTTCTGAAAAGAGACTGCAAGCTTCACAGACGCGCGGCTCGCGCGCGCGGTTACGCGAAAATCGCTGAGAGCCATTGCATCAAAAACTGCCGCCGCCTCACGCCGTGAGCGGAGCAAGGCATTCGCGAAGGAGATTGCGCGCGCGATACAGTCTCGTTTCGACTGCCTTCCTGCTGCAGCCGAGGACCGCCGCGATCTCATCGTAGGAAAGCTCTTCGTATTCGAATAACAGAAGCGCGGTCTTAAGATCGTGCGGCAGCGAATGAATCCCCTGGCGCACGGCTGCAGCCAACTCGCCACGCGCAACCGCTTCGGACGGCGACTCGGTCTCGCTGGGAAGCGCGTCGCCCAAAGTGCCGCCTTCGTGCGCCGCACTATCGAGCGGAACGGTCGGATGACGTTGGTGCCAGCGAAAATGATTGCGGCAGAGATTGCTCGCGATTTGAAAAAGCCAACTGGAAAACCTGGCAGTCGGTTTGTAACCGTGGCGGCTCTCGAAGACGCGAACAAAGGTTTCCTGCGCGAGATCGAAAGCATCAGCCTCGTTGCCCACGTAGCGATAAATGAAACTTACCAGGCGGCTCTGCCACCGCGTCATCAACTCGTTCAGCGCTGTGTCCTCCCCACCTCGAAGACGCAGCATCAATGCGGTGTCCGCGTCTTCATGCATGGACGGGTTGCGGTAGCGCTTCGAGAAAGGTCGGGCTCGCTTCCCGTTTCAACCCGCGTTTCTTCCACAGCACATAGATGACAGGATAAATGAGCAACTCCATGATCGCGGAAGTAACCATGCCGCCGATCATCGGCGTCGCGATTCGTTTCATGACGTCGGCGCCGGCCTCAGTCGCGGGCGACCACATGATTGGCAGCAAGCCAAAGAGGATCGCGCAAACGGTCATGACCTTTGGGCGGATACGCTGCACCGCGCCTTCAATGACCGCGTCGTGCAGATCTTTGAAGTGATTCATCCGGCCTTCCGCGCAAAACTTCTCCCAGGCGTGATCGAGATACAAAAGCATGACCACGCCTGTCTCCGCATCCAATCCCGCGAGCGCGATGATACCCACCCAGACTGCGACGCTCATATGATAACCGAGCAGATAGATCAACCAGAAGGCGCCGACTAATGAGAACGGAACGGCCAATAAGACAATGCACGTCTTGGTTACAGACTTTGTATTGATATAGATCAGCACAAAAATAATCAGCAGCGTGAATGGGATCACGACTTTGAGCCTCTTCATGGCAGCTTGGAGATACTCAAACTGCCCGGCCCACTGAATGTAGTAACCGGGCGGATACTGGATGGTCTTACTTAGCTCTTCGGAGGCGCGCCGGACATAGCCTGCCAAATCGCTCGTCGTAATATCTACAAACACAAACCCCACAAGCTCTCCGTTCTCGGTGCGGATGGATGGGGGGCCGGTCTTGTAGTTGATGCCGGCTAACATCGAGATCGGAACTTGTGCGCCAGTGGGCGCGGCCACCAGCACGCGCTTGAGCGCATCGAGATCGTCGCGAAAATCGCGCGCATATCGGACGCTGATCGGATAACGTTCGCGGCCTTCCACTGTGGTGCTAATGGTCTTGCCGCCGATCGCGCTTTCGATCACGTCGTTCACATCACCGACGGTTAGTCCGTAACGCGCGGCCGTTTCGCGTTGAACAGTAAAGTCGAGGAAATAGCCACCCGTCGTCCGTTCGGCATAAACACCGCGAGTATCCGGAAAATCGCTCAGGGCTTTTTCGATCTGCACACCGATCTCCTGAATTTTGCCGAGGTCAGGCCCGAAGACTTTGATTCCCAATTTGGTTCGGAACCCAGTGGTCAACATCTCGGTGCGCGTTTGGATCGGCATCCAGAAAATGTTAGCCATCCCCGGCGTCTTGATGTTGGCGTTCATCTCCGCCGTCAGCTTGTCCCAAGTCATTCCGGGTCGCCATTGCTCGGGCGGTTTCAAGGTCAGCACCGTTTCGAACATCGACAGCGGCGCGGGATCGGTGGGCGACTCCGCCTGTCCGGCTTTGCCGAACACGCGCTGCACCTCCGGAACTTTGCTCAGCATTCGATCCTGGATTTGCAGAATCTTTGTCGCCTCGGTAATCGACATCCCGGGCACTGCCGTCGGCATGTAGAGCATCGTGCCCTCGTTGAGCGGCGGCATGAATTCCGAACCGAGTCTCTTGATTGGGATGACGGTAATCGCCAGGATGAGCGCGGCTGCAATGAGCGTGAGCCAGCGGAATCGCAGCACGCATTTAACGAGCGGGTGGTAGGCCCAGATTAAAAAACGATTGATGGGGTTCTTCGCTTCCGGTCGGATCTTTCCCCGGATCAGCAGCGTCATTAACACTGGCACGAGCGTGACGCCGAGAAGCGCGGCGAAGAACATTGAGAAGGTCTTGGTAAAGGCGAGTGGCTTGAAAAGTCGACCTTCCTGCGCCTCGAGCGAGAAGACGGGAATGAAGCTCACGGTAATAACCAGGAGCGAAAAGAACAGCGGGCGACCTACATTCCTGGCAGCGGCGAGCACCGTGGTGACGCGCTCTGTGTTACCCGGCTCACGGCCATGTTCCTCCCGGAAGTGTTCGAGAAACTTATGCGCGTTCTCAACCATGATGATCGCCGAATCGACCATGGCTCCGATGGCAATCGCGATTCCACCGAGCGACATGATATTACTCGTGAGGTCGAGTTGTAACATCGGCACAAAGGAGAGAACGATCGCGATCGGCAGCGTAATGATTGCGACCAAGGCTGAGCGCAGGTGGCAGAGAAAAACCACACATACGAGCGCCACGACGATGCTTTCCTCGATAAGCTTTCGTCGCAGGGTCGAGATGGAATTCTTAATCAGTGTGCTGCGATCGTAAGTCGGCACCACCTTCACGCCTTCGGGTAGCGAGCCTTTGATTTCTTCGAGCTTCTTCTTTACTCCGTCGATGACGTTAAGCGCGTTTTCGCCGTAACGCATTACCACGATGCCTCCGACCGTCTCGCCTTTTCCGTCAAGCTCGGCGACCCCGCGCCGGAGGTCGCCGCCGAGATGCACGGTGCCGACATTCTTCACATAAATCGGCGTTCCGTTATCGACCTTGAGCGGGATGTTTTCCAAGTCCTCGATGCTCTTGATGTAGCCGCGTCCGCGCACGTAATACTCTGTGGTGGCGACCTCGAAAGTCTTGCCGCCCACGTCGGCATTGCTGTCCTTGATCTTCGCGACCACGTCGGAAATCGGAATGCCGTAACCAAGTAACTTATTCGGATCGAGATCGACCTGATATTGCTTTACGAACCCGCCCAGCGAGGCGACTTCGGCGACGCCTCTTACCGACTCGAGGGCGTAACGAAGGTTCCAATCCTGAAAGGAGCGCAACTCGGCGAGGTTGTGCTTCCCGGTTTCATCGACGAGCGCGTATTCGTAAACCCACCCCACCCCCGTGGCATCGGGACCAATGATCGGATTAACACCTTCCGGCAGCGAACCGCGCACCGAGTTGAGATATTCGATCACCCGTGAGCGCGCCCAATAAATGTCGGTGCCGTCCTGAAAAATAACATAAACGAACGACTTACCGAACATCGACTCGCCGCGGACAAACTTTACTTTCGGCGCCGCGATGAACTTCGTGGAAATGGGATAGGTGATCTGGTCCTCGATCAGGTCAGGGGAGCGACCTTCCCAATCGGTATAGACGATCACCTGCACGTCGCTCAGGTCGGGGATCGCATCGAGCGGCGTCTTCCGCAACGCCCAAATCCCGGCCGCGATGCCAAAGAGGACGAAGATGAAAACGAGGAATCTATTCTGCACACTCGCTGCAATGATTCGTTCGATCGCGGAGGCGCCATCGACCGACGCTGCCTCGCCGTTATCGTTCACCATGACTTTAGCGCTCCCTGAATTTTCGATTCGGCGTCGATCAAGAAATTCGCGCTGGAGACGACGCGCTCTCCTTCTTTCACGCCGCTCTTTACTGCATACACGTCACCGAATTTTCCGCCGAGCTCGAGAAAGCGCGGCTCGAGCTTGCCTTCCCCCTTATCTACAAAAGCGATGTTACGTTTGCCCGTCGGCATGATGGCGCTGACCGGAACGACCAGCGACCTGCCCATGTCCATCTCGAGCAGGACGTCCACGTACATCTCGGGCTTCAGTTTCAACTCCGGGTTTCGGATATCGAGCCGCACGCGGCCTGTCCGTTTCATGTCGTTGATGAAAGGATCGACGAGGGAAAGCTGGCCTCTGAACTGTTCGCCGGGATACGAGTCGGAAGTCACCGTTACTTCTTGGCCGACTCGAAGCATCGGAAGCTCCTCCTGGTAGAAATCGCCCCAGACCCAGACTTCAGAAAGATCCGCCACGTCCACGAGTGTATTGCCCGGCGCGATCGTCATGCCCTGCGTGACGGGCAGCGTTTGGACGATGCCATCGACCTTGGAGAGAATTGGGAGCGACTCTTCGGCTTGGCGCGTTTGCTCGATTTTCGCGATCTGTTCCTCCGTGATGTTCCAGAGTTGCAGCCGGCGTTCGGCCGATTTGATGAGACCTTGAGCATCTGCGCGGGCGGAGTGCGGGCCTTTCGGAGACCTATCACGCATGGCTAATAGGTCAATTAGTTCGCGCTGCGTAGTTAGTAACTCGGGACTGTAAAGCGTGAGTAACACCTGGCCCTTCTTTACGACTTCACCGGAGGAGCTGACGCCAAGGTCCTGGACATAACCGCCCGCACGGGCGACGACGCGCCAGACACGCTGAGTGTCTGGAGCCACTTTGCCGACGGCGCGGATGGCGTGATGGAGCGGCTTGGTTTCCACGGTCGCGTAAGTAACGCCGATCTGTTGCTGCCGCTCGACGGGCACGCGAAACTCGCCCGGTTTTTCCTGCTCCATTTCGTTATTGTCGCCAACGCCGGTCGCCTCGTGCCTGGTTACTGGAACCAAATCCATGGAACAGATCGGACACTTACCGGGATCTTTCGAGTGCACCGAGGGATGCATCGCGCAGGTCCACCAATCGACGCGGCTGTTATTGCCGCCAGCCGCGCCGTGTCTCGAGCAGGCGGAAGTTACCGCGATCAGTAACAGGAAGATCGCTAAACCATGAAGCGATGTGCGCGAGAGAGTCTTCATCTTAAAGATTCCCTCGCAGCGGAACTGTGCCGGACGGGCGCGTCGCCGACTCCGACGATAGCATCGAGCTCGGCGAGAGCGACCCGATAATCCGCAAGATGATGGAGTAACGTGGACTCCACGTCCTGCAGGACGCGCTCGGCTGTTATTAGCTCAAGGAAGTTATTACTGCTCGTTTCATACACGGCGCGATGCGATTGCACCGTCTGGCGCGCGAGAGGCAGAATCTTGTCACGATAAAGTTCGTAGTGATGCGCGGCGGTCTCGATTTTTTTGATCTGATCGCGCACCAAGCCGCACGCTTGATTGGTAGCCGCCTCAAACTCCTGGTGAGCCGCTTCAAGATTTCGCTGCGCCTCGGTGATCGCAGCCGAATACTTTTTCGCGTTCAGGAAAGGCAGACCGACTGAGACTCCCACGTCGAGCTCACTCACGGCGCGCCCGGTATCGTTATAGCGCCCGGCCTTCACGTTAAGTGCCGGGTCGGCGATGCGCTGCCGGCTCGCAAGTTGAAGACGCGACCTCTCGGCTTCGATCCGATTTTGCGCCCGCTGCACTTCGGGCCGCGCTTGCAAAGCGACACGTTGCAAGGCGCCTAATGAGTAATGCACCGGCTCGAAGGTCAACGACATGGGTTCACCCAAGCGTGCCTGCGCTGGGCGATTCATGAGCACGTTCAACTCGGTTTGCGCATCGGAAATCCGGCGCAGAATGTCGGTCTGCGCCTCCTCCAATCGAACGGCATCTGTTTTGGCCGTAAGCACGTCCGCCTCCCTCGCGCTCCCCACTTCGTATCGCGCGCGGGTCAACTCGGCGAACTGACCGAGCAGCTCGACATTGCGGCGATTGACTTCCAACTGCGCAGACTCATTGGCGAGTCTGTAATAGGCGGAGCGGGCCCGCGAAATTACGTCCAGTTGCGTGCGCCGCAGGTCTTCAAAAGCCGCGCCTGCCTCCGCAGTGGCAGCTCGCGCGCGACTGCGGTTCTTTCCCGTGAATGGCAGCTCCTGCTCGAATGTTACCGACTGATCGGTGAAAGAGTTTGCCGGTATGTTTACAAAGCGGCCCAGCACAGATTCGCCTTGCAATCGCAAGTCTTCCCAAGCCGCAGCCTGCGGGACGCGAGCCTTCATGCCCTGCCATTTATTTTCCGCTGCTTTGATGGACGGATTGCCGGCAGCGACGGCCGTGATCACCTGCGCCAGAGATAATCGCGTCGGACTTTGTTCCCGCCGGACTTTATCGATGTCGAGTTCGCCGGCGCGTGCGGTTCCCGCCAGCAGCAGACCGCACGTGATCAGTCGAAATGATTTGTTCGGATTCAATCGGTCCCTTGTAAGTGCCGCTGCCCATTCCTTGATCGGCAACGATCGAGACTTATCGCGACTCCTCGGAGACGACGCTGCCGTGCGGAAGACCGGGTTGCACGATGCGGGCGGTCATCATGCCGATGTAATGCCGCGCTTCCGATGGCTGCATCTCGGCGCTCACCGCATACACGTGCGCCAACAGCGCCTGCCGGCACTCGTTCTGGCGCGCCGCGCATTTTTTCAGCGCCGCCTCGATCTCCGGCGTCATCGTCTTGCTGCGGGAAATCAGAGCGTTGGCTTCGCCGTTCGCCTCCGCGATGCGCACGCACATCTCATCGCATCCTGGACGATAGGCCTCGTGGAGTTGCTTCACCTTCGTAAACTGCGCGTCGGTAAGTTTGAACTCGCGTCGCAGCCATTCCATCTCGCCGTCTGGCTGCGTGAGCATCGCCTGCACGGGGTGAGTCGCGCAGTAGAAGTAGAGGCAGTAAGCGAGCGTCGAAGCGACAACTGCCAGGAGCAAAGCAAAAGCGCCTTTTCTCATATTCAGGGAGAGATGGAATTGACGTAACGTATTTCGAGCTCTCTCCAATGTTTCGCGTTAGTGCCCCTGGCTTGCAGATGCGCCACGCCCACGGAGGCCGCAATGCTCACTGCGATGAGAGCCGTCGCATATTGCGGCTTCACCAATTGGTTCAGCAGCCCTTCGCGGAATCGATTCCAGATCGAGTGACGCCGCGCTTCCTCTCGCGCCGCGATTCGTTGCCACACCTCCGCCTGGAAGCGGCGCGGAATCTGAGCGGTCGTCTGCCATGCGTGCAGTTTTGAGTTCAAGTCGTCAGGTTCCATAAGCGAATGTACGATCGTGCGGTGTTATCTGTTGGCTCGGTAAAACACCGCCGCCACGAAAAACCCTCGAAACCCAGATCGCACGACGTGATTCGCAGACGGGCAAGATTCTGGCGTCGGCGGGTTTCAAGGAGCGGCGATTTTCAAACGCCGAATCAA
>JBBRXP010000122.1:0-17238 GCA_038238555.1 Chthoniobacterales bacterium
CGACCCCGCGTAACGCTCCCGGCAATTTGCCTGCTCATCGACCGTGAATGTGAGCGCCGGCGCGGCTCGCGGAGCCAGCAGAGAAGCCGGCTGCGGCTGCGCCACCACCCGCACTTCGGCGCCGATGCACACGCACCATTCCTTGGTCACGCCCAGCGCGAGCCGCGCCGCGCGGAAGAGAAGATAGAGCGCCGCGCCCAGCACGATGGCCAGCACCGGACTGAGCAGCAGCGGCGTGACGAAGCCTTTTCCCAGCGCGGAAAAGTTTACGCCCTTCCCCACCGCGACCAGCCCGCACCCGACGATCGCGCCAGTCAATCCGTGCGTAGTGGAGATCGGAAAGCCGGCGATGGTGGCCAGGATCACCGTGAGCCCGCCACCGATGGCAACGGCCAGGAGAAAGGATTGCGAGCCCACCAACGCATCCGGCACGAGCCCTTTGCCGGTGAATTTCTTGAGCAGCGATTGCGCGAGAAAGATCGCGGCGATCGAGCCTGCAAACGTGGTGGCCGTGGCCCACGCGAGGGCCGTCCGGTAGCCGCAAGTCTTGCTGCCAAAGAGCGACGCAACGCCCTTGAAGTTGTCGTTGGCGCCGTTGGAATAAGCTAGGAAACAGGTCGCGAGAACTAGTGCCAGAGCGAGCATGTGTCTCCTTGCTACGGCCCCGCCGATGGCGCGTCAATCCCAGGCGCCGCTCATCTCTCCATTAAAATTGAAAGCGGTTGTACTCCTCGTGCGTGCCGAACCAGAACCACGCGACGATCTCGCCTTCCCGGAGAGTCAGGGCTCGGTAGTGATTGCCGACCCGCGCGACACGGACGCCGTTCCGCCGCTCTTCAAATTGCAGCGAAGGATGGCATTTCACCGAGCCGCCCCGCCGCGATATCCGAGCGCACTTCCTCCCACACACCGCGCAAACGTCCCCCTTCGCTGAAATCCTGGTCGATCTGCGTGTTCCACTGTGAATGGTCGCGTTGTGCGAGGTAAGCGGAGAGTTCGGCCAGTTCCCGAGGCGACAGTGCATCCACTTCGGTCTTGAGTTCTGTAACGCTCATCGCCGGGACCCTATTTGGACGCGCCCCTCGGTGCAAGCAGTCTCCTGAAATCGCCCCTCAGCAGCAGGCTCCATTGCCGCCGTCGCAGCACTGGCTCGCGTCGGTGGAGGCGTCGTAGTCCTGTCCTTTGGTCTGCTTCGGATGGCGGCGCGCGCTTTCGCAGTCGAAGGGCGGCGCGCTCTCGATGGGCACGGGCGTGCGCGGTTCGATGAATTCGAAGCACGCGGCGTAGGGCTCTTTCTTGAACAAATTAAATGTCTTGTCGCACACGGCATGGCGGACTCCGCGTTCCATGGCGTGGCCGTCGTCGTCGAGCACTTGGGCGAAGGGGCCTTTGTAGATCACCGCCTGGTTGCGGTCGAAGCACGGGCCTTGTTTGCCTTTCCACGCCTCGAGGGTCATCGCGCGAAACTCGATGCCCTCTACCGTGCGCCACGGCGTCGAATCCAGTTTCAATATGCGGATGCCGTAAAAGCCGGCGTCGGTGAACGCGGCCACGAAGGCTTCCTCGGTGAGCGCGCCGGAGATGCAGCCGCTCCACAGGTCGGGATCGTTTTGCAAATGCGCGGGCACTTCCTCGTCGCACACGATGTCGGAGATGACGGCGCGCCCCCCTTTCCTGAGCACGCGGAAGATTTCATCGAAGAGCTGCCGCTTGGCGCGCGGCTCGACGAGGTTGAGCACGCAATTGGAAACCACCACGTCGATGGACTCGCCGGCCACCATCGGATGGCGCACGCGCAGCTCTTGGGCGAGCGCATCCGCGGCAAGGAAGGCGGCCGCGTCCACGATGGGATTGCGCCGCAGTTCGGCATCGAGCCGCTCGAGATCGAGTGCCAGATCCTGGATGCGGCCTTTGCGAAACTCGACGTTTGCGTAGCCGATGCGCTCGGCGACGAGCGGCGCGTTGCGGCGCGCGACATCGAGCATGTCGTCGGTCATGTCCACGCCGATCACGCGGCCCTCGGGCCCGACGACTTGCGAGGCGATGAAACAAATTTTTCCCGTGCCGCTGCCGAGATCGAGCACCGTCTCGCCACGCCGCACATGCGCGCTCGGGTCGCCGCAGCCATAGTCGCGTTCGAGCACTTCGCGGGGCAGCGCTTTGAGATACTCAGTGTTGTAAGCCACCGGGCAGCACAGGCTCTCCTCGCGCGCTTTGGCGCCGGCGGCGTAGCGTTCTCTCACTGCGGATTCTGTGGTGGTCATGCGGTGATTGGGGAGTGGAAGGTGAAGGTGAGAGTGAAATGGCGGCTCCACATTCCACATTCCCCTTTCGCTTTCCACCCTTTCATGAAAACCCGCGTGCTCTTCGTCTGCATCCACAACAGCGCCCGCAGCCAGATGGCCGAGGCGTTTGTGAACCATTACTGCGCCGCGCATTTCTCCGCGCAAAGCGCCGGGATCGAGCCGGGGCGGCTCAATCCGCTGGTGGTCGAGGCCATGGCGGAGGAAGGCCTCGACATCTCGCGCAACCCCACGAAGTCCGTGGCCGACATGTTGAAAAGTGGCGAGCACTTTGACTGCGTGGTGACGGTATGCGACGAGGCGAGCGCCGAGCGGTGCCCCGTTTTCCCCGGCGCTGTGAAGCGGCTGCACTGGGGATTTCCCGATCCCTCGCGCTTCACCGGCACGCGCGAGGAGAAGCTGGCGCGGGTGCGCGAAGTGCGCGACTCCATCGCCCTGGCCGTGCGCCGGTGGTGCTCGGAAATGTAAGCGGCGAGGAAGGCATGGGATGCCCGCAACCCGGGTTGAGGCCGCGCGGCAAAGGGGGCTCCAGTTCGACGCAGTCGGGCAAGTCGGCGCTTGAACCGACCGGTGAAGATCATTGAATCGCGACTGCTTGATCGATGTGACATTCCACCATCCGGCCCGCACGAACCATGACTTCCACTCTCCGCATCTTCCTGCTCCTCGCGCTCCTCGCCTCTGCTGCCGCGGCCGACAAGCCGAACATCCTTTTCATTCTCTCCGACGACGTCGGCTACGGCGACCTCGGCTGCTACGGCGCGACGCTCGTGAAGACGCCGCACCTCGACCAGCTCGCGCGCGACGGGCGGCGTTTCACCGATGCGCATTCGCCCGCTTCGATGTGCACACCCACTCGACGCGCCCTGCTCACGGGCACCTATTCGTGGCGGCAATCCGCCGGGTCAGCCATCCTCGACGGCAACGCCCCACTGTGCATCCCGCCGGGGACGGCGACGCTGCCTGCACTCCTCCGCCAAGCCGGCTACGCCACGGGCGCGGTCGGCAAGTGGCATCTCGGCCTCGGCGCAAAAGGCGGGCCGGATTGGAACGGCGAGATCCAGCCCGGCCCGATCGAGATCGGATTCGACTACGCCTTCTTCTTCCCAGCGACCGGCGACCGCGTGCCGTGCGTGTATGTGGAAAATCACCGCGTCGTCGGGCTTGATCCCGCCGATCCGATCCAGGTGAGTTATCGCGCCAAAGTCGGCGCGGAGCCGACCGGGCGCGAGAACCCGGAGCTGCTCAAGCTCAAGAGCCTCCGCGGTCACGACAACACGATCGTCAACGGCATCGGCCGCATCGGCTCGATGGCCGGCGGCAAGTCCGCGCGCTGGGTGGATGAAGACATGGCCGACACCCTCGCCGCCCGAGCCAGCACGTTTATCGAGAAGCATCGGGCCGCGCCGTTTTTCCTCTACCTCGCCACGCATGGAATCCACGCGCCCCAGGCAGCAAATCGGAGATTCAAAAACATGAACCAGTGCGGCGCTCGCGGCGCAGCGCTCGCCGAACTCGACGACACGGTCGGCCAGGTGCTCGCGACGCTGGATCGGCTCGGCCTCGCGGAGAAGACGCTCGTCATTTTCACCAGCGACAATGGCGGCGTGGTGGAGGACGGCTACGAAGGCATCATCAACCGCGAGCATCGGTGCAACGGCGCGCTGCGCGGCTTCAAGGGGTCGGAGTTTGAAGGCGGGCATCGCGTGCCTTTCATCGCGCGCTGGCCCGGCCGCATCCCGGCGGGAAGCGAAGATCACGCGCTCATCGCGCTCACCGACATGTGCGCGACCTTCGCCGCGCTGACCGGCGTGGCACTGCCCGCCGACGCCGCGCTCGACAGCATGAACGCGCTGCCCGCGCTCCTCGGCCAGCCGCACGCGCAGCCCGCGCGCGACACCTTCATCTCTCACGGCGCGGGGATGAATGGGCCATTCGGCATCCGCAGCGGCCCGTGGAAACTCGTGCAGAACATGGGCGGCGGCATCGGCTTCGCTCCGAAGGCCCGGGAGGGACCAGCGCGGGCACCGCTGCTCTTCAATCTCGCGGACGATCCCGCCGAGGCGCACGACCTCGCGACCAAGCTCCCGGAAAAAGTGGCTGAGCTCACGCAGCTCCTCGCCAAACAGCGCGAGCAAGGCCGCACGCGCTCACCACAACCCGCACGATGAACCAAATTTTCCTCAACTTTTTCATCCGGCTCTGCCTCGCGCTTTGCGCGCTGTCCTTCGCGCACGCGGGCGAACTCTTCCTCGAAGCCGAAAGTTTCAAATCATCCGGCGGATGGGAAATCGTCTCCGGTCCCGCGGCGCGCTCGGCGTCGGGACTCGCGCTGTTGAACGGCGCGAGCGGAAAAAATGACGGCGTGGCAACGGCGACCGTCAGCATCAAGGACGCGGGGCATTATCGGATTTGGGTGCGCTACTCGAGCCATCCTAAATATCGCGGGCCCTTTCACGTCGCGGCGCTGGTCGGCGGGCGCGAGCTGGGCGAGGGGTTGTTCGATGCGGCCTTCGAGGGAAAGAGCGCGCGAGACACGGAGACGTGGAAATCTTTTGAGGCCGAGCTGCCGGAAGGCGAGGTGACGCTGCGCCTCAACAAGCACGAAAACAAGAATTGTTCCGCCCTCGCGCGGCTCGTCGATTGCCTGCTGCTCACGATGGACGACCAGCTCGTGCCGAATCATCTCAGCTTTGGCGCGCAGACTTTTGTGCGCGTCACGCTGGGTGAGGGCTATGCGAAGCCGGCTTACATCCACGTCTTCGCCGATCACTTTCACGCGCCGTGGTATCAGCACTACTCGCTCGCGCGCGAAGGAGCCGTCGCGGGCACCGCGCCGAAAAAACAGGACTTGCTCAAATCCGGCGAGCGCACGGCGTGGTGCAACCTCACGCCGATGATTTACCAGGACTCAGGCGCGATGCTCCACCTCACCGCGCGCCACAGTTACACCGACTACGCGGAGCGGCTGCGCGCCACGTTCGAGTTTGCCACCGCGCCCGACGAAAAATCCATCGTGCGCACGCTGCGCCTCGACAATCAGCCGCCCGGCTTCGCCGTCTTCCTGCCACCGAATCTGCGCACGCCGGAAAACCTCGCGCTGTTCAAGACCGACCGCGAAATCGCGGAGGCGAACGGCAAACTCGCCGACTCGCACCCATGGCCCGCGTTTGGAAAGAAGCCGCGGCAATTTCCATTTTTCGTGACCGAGTCCATCAGCAAGCGCGCGGCGTCGGAGGACGCAGCGGTGACCGCGCGCGAGCGGAAGACGCTCGATTACTTCGGTTTCGCCGACGAGCATCTGCGCAGCATTCGGGGCGTGTGGTTCATGCAGAACGGTTCGTATTGCCAGCCCGACACCGGGAAGATGAAGGAGCGCGCCGCGGCGCAAGCGGCCGAGTTTCAGCGCGAAGGCGGCAGGGTGAAGGACATCGTGTTTTGCGAACTTACCGACGAGCCGACGGGACAAAAGCTCGAGGCCATCGCGGGCGACGCGGCCTATCGCGAGCACTTCCGCGCGTGGCTGAAGGCAATGGGCCGCACGCCTGCGGATTTACTCGTGGCGGATTGGGACGCGGTGAAGATCGTCACCGACGCGCAGCGCGACGAGTTTCCGGCGCTCTATTATTTCTCGCAGCGCTTCCGCACGCGCGCGCTCGGCGATTTCATGGCGACGCAGCGCGGGATCTTGGAGTCAGCCTACGGCGGCAAGCTGCCGACGCTGGCGAACTTCAGCGACGGCGCGATTTACACCGCGAACTTCTACGCGCAGGGCGTGGATTACTTCGAGCTGCTCGATGCGCCGGATCAAAACGCGATTTGGGGCGAGGACTGGTCGAACGGCGCGAGCACGTATCAATGCGCTTCCTTCAACGTGGACCTCATGCGCGCCGCCGCGCGCGAACGCGGGCAGGTCATTGGTCATCACCTCATCGCGTCGGCGAACCGCAAGCCGTGGGATGTGCAGCTCAAGGCGACGAGCGAACTCGCGCCCGGCGTGAAGATCCTGAACAACTTCTGCTACGGCCCGAGCTGGGCCTCGCACGAAGGCGGCCCGTATTGGCGCAGCCATCTGTGGTCTTCCAAGCCCGAGATGTGGATGGCCAACGCCTCGCTCACCCGCGAGGTCGGCGCGGTGGAGGACATGTTGCTCACCGCGATGCCCGCACCCGCGCAGATCGCGCTGCTTTACAGCTCGTCGAGCGATGTGTGGACGATCAACGCGAACCTCGCCCACGGCTTCGACCGCATGCACACCTGGCTCGCGCTCACACACGCGCAGATGCCGGTGGATATCGTCTCCGAGCAGCAGACCGCGCGCGGCGCGCTCGATGGCTATCGCGTCTGCTACCTCAGCGGCCCGAATCTCACGCGCGCGGCGGCGGAAAAATTGAAACAATGGGTGCAACGCAGCAACACGCTTTGGCTGACCGCGGGCGCGGCTGCGCGCGATGAATACAACCGGCCTTTGCACACGCTCGATGAGATGTTGCCCGCCACGCGAGGCGATGCGGTTGACTTGCAAAAGTTCGTCTCGTCGGGGCGCAACCTCTCCGCGCTGGTGGCGAGGGACATTGTGAAGTGGAACGCCTCCACGGCGGAAGTGCTCTCCGTGAAGCAATCCCTCGCGGCGCGTGACGGCGCGACGGTGCTCGCGACGTTCGAGGACGGGTCGCCGGCGCTCGCGCGCGGCGTCGCCGGGAGGGGCGCGGTCTATTGCGCGGGCTTCCTGCCGGCGCTCGCCTACATCAAGCCCGCGCTCGACGCGCGCAACGTTTTGCAAAAGAAGGTCGCGGACGGCGCCGCAATATCGGCCTCCGAACAAATGGAAGCCGCGCTGCTGGAGCGAACGGCCAACCCGTGGAAATTCCCCGCCGCCATTCGCGAGCTCATCCTCACCCCCGTGCGCGCCGCGAACATCGCGCCACCCATCGTGTGCAGCGCGCCGCTCGTCGATGCCGTCTTCATGCCGCACGCGCAGGGCATCCTCATTCCGCTCGCCAACTACACCGCCGAACCCATCACTACGCTCACGCTCAAAGTGAGCGTGCCTCGCCCGATCGCGAAGGCCCAGTCCGCGCTGCACGGCAGCATTCCGTTCACACAGCCCACGCCGCAGTCGCTCGATCTCTCGCTGCCGCTGGGCAGCAATGACTTCGTGAAGCTGTATTTCAAATGAAGCGGCCCGGAGCAGACCCGTCAGTTTTCACGCGGGAGTTGGCGAAACTTCCACCGGCCTTTCCGCCTCCGCTGTAAACGCCTCACTCCGAGCAGCGCACTCGCCGCGACTCGAACGCGGAACCTTCTGATCCGTAGTTATTCGTTTGACGTGTTTTCTGGTGAGCCGTATTTTTCGCTCGTGAACGCCGACGATGTCTCTAAATCAAGTGTGGATGAGGACTCCAAGGCATCGACACCCGGCGAAACAGCAAACACGAGCGGGCAACAATGAACAAGAAAAGTGCAGGAAAAGTGCAGGAAGGAATTCCTTCGAGATTGTCCAAGAACGATTCGCGGCACTGGCTGTCGCGCGTGTTCAAGTCGAACGGATCGCCCTATTACTCGATGCAAATTCAGTTCAAGGGTTCGCGGCTGCAATTCACTCTCGGCACGGGCAACAAGGACGCGGCGGCGAAGCGGGCGACGGCGATCTATGGCGATCTGCTATCCGTCGGCGTTGCGGCGACGCTGGCGAAACACCGGACGCAGCATCCCGACCCTCGCGCGGATGTGGCTTCGGTCGGTGGATGGATCGCGGCGGCGCGGGGCGTGTCCGCCGCCAACCCGGCGACCTTCGCACAGTATGCCGCGTCGTTGCGGCTCATCGCGGGCCAAGTCCTTGCGGTGAAGAAGAGCAAGCGGCGGTTCGGGCCGGGGAAGGGCGGGGCGAAGGATTACCGCGCCGCGATTGACGGTGCATCGCTCGACATCCTCACTCCGCAGGCGGTGCAGCAATGGCGGCTGGCCTACATCGCGCGGGCGAAGAATCCGGCGCAGGAACGTTCGCGGATGACTTCGGCGAACTCGACGTTGCGGCAGGCGCGCAGTTTATTTGCGGAGAAGATCGTGCGCTTCCTGCCGCAGTTGCGGCTGCCGGAGCCGCGCCCTCTTGCGGGGTGCGAATTCTTCCCCCGCGGGAATGCGCGGTATTTCAGCCGGATCGACCCGAAGGCGCTGCTGCTGGCGGCGCGGCACGAACTTTCCGAGAGCGATCCGCCGGCCTTCCTCGCGATGCTGCTGGCGCTGGCCGCGGGCTTACGGCGCGGGGAGATGGATGCGCTGGAGTGGCATCAGGTGGATTTCGAGCGCGGATTGATTCGCGTGGAGGCGACGAAAGCGGCGGCGCTCAAGACGGCGGATGCGCGCGCGGAAGTGCCGGTGGATGCCGACGTGATGACGATTCTCCGCGGATTTCGCGCGAAGGCATCGGGTGCGTTTGTGGTCGAGGCGGACGGCGGCGAGTCCGGCCCGCGGCGCTGGGGGCGGCACTACCGGGCGGATGCGGTGTTCGACCGGCTCACGGATTGGCTGCGGGCGCATGGCGTGACGGCGCGCAAGCCTTTGCACGAACTGCGCAAGGAACTCGGCGCGCTGGTCACGGCGGAGCACGGCATCTACGCCGCGAGCCGGGTGCTGCGTCACTCGACCGTGGCGACTACCGCGGCGCACTACGCGGATTTGAAGACGCGCCCGACGGTGGCGGTGGGTGCGTGGCTTGCGGAGAATGTGGAGGACATCCCAACGGCGCTCGCGGCAGCGGAGGAGCCGCGACCGGCTCCGGGAAAGCGGCAGCGTCCGCGAATCCTCAACGCCGCATGACGACGCCGCGAGAACGCGCAGCGGATGGAGGGTCGGCGAGTGTCAAGAAAGGCGAGGCGGTCTTGATCTCTCAATTCGATCTTCCGTGCTTGTGTGTTCATGGGGGGGATTGGAACCGACTCGCGCGGATGGCCGTGGAAATGGCCGTGGCACTGCCGGCGGGGAAATGGGGGTACGTCCCCGAGGAAGCGCGGAAGCTCATTCCCAAGTTGGACGAGTTTTTGCCCAACACGGCGCGCCGCCGGGCATCGGAATGCGGGTGGTGTGCAAGGTAATGCAGGAGGTGCATAGACAAGAAGCGATCGCGGAAGAAGCGTTGAGCCAACTCGAAGAGGGAGCGCGCGCTGGCGTGCGGCGCGTGGGTCTCGAGAAATTCCGCGAGCAGCATCGTCTGCTTGCTGAGCCGCTGCGCGTTCTCGTCGCCGGGGAAAAGGCCGAGCATCTCGTCGCGGAAAACGGCCACGCAGCTTGGTTCCAAGCCCACGATCGGCGTGCCGCGCTCGATCTCTTCGCGCAGCGTGCCCATGCCGGGCGGGCCGCTGTCGCGCAACAGCCGCAAGCCATCGAGATCGTCGGAGGAAACCGGCTCCTCAAACCACGTCACGCCGAAGTCGGTGAAAGCGTGCGCAAACTTCAGCGCCTGCTTGCGCGAGTAAGCGCCGTTGGCATCGACAAAAAGTTCCGCGTCATCGCCAATCGCAGCGCGCGCGGATGCCACGCGATCGAGGTCTGAAGCGGGTTGGCGGCCGATCTTCATTTTCACGCGGGAGATTCCCTGCGCGACCCAGCCGCTGAATTGCTCCCGCAACTGCGCGTCCGAATACGAAGTGAAACCGCCGCTCCCATAAATCGGCAAGCTCTTCCGCACGGCGCCGAGCAACGTGACGAGCGGCACGCCGAGCACGCGCGCTTTCAAATCCCACAGCGCATTATCCACCGCCGAGATCGCCATCGAGCAAATGCCTGGGCGCCCGAGGTTGCGGATGTGATCGACCATCGCCTGCCACGCGCCTGCTACCGCCATCGCGTCGCGGCCGAGTACCACGGGTTTCAATCCGTCTTCGATGAGCTTCGCCGTCGCTGTGTCCGCGTAGCTGTAGCCGAGCGAACGTTTCCCGGCGGCGCTCGCTTCCACCACGACCATCGTGGTGTGCGTCCATTCTTATGTGCCGTCGGACTCTGGAAAAATCATCGGGATCGTGTAGGCGCTCACCGCGAGATCCTCGATGACGGCGTCAGCGCGCATGGGGAGCGCGCGCGTCCCGCGTGCTGGCCGCGGCGTCCTCGCCGCGACGGACTTTTCTAAACCGCGCGATCCGGCAAGAGCTCCGCGCTCGGAGAACATGCCGGCGGGTCCTCGGGGTGTGGAGCTCTTGCCGAATCGCACGCCGCAAGAAAGTTCGTCGCAGCGGGACGCATGCGCTCCCCGGAGGTCCGCATCCCTCCGCGATTTGATTCAGCGCGCTCACTTCTTGTGCGGGAGAAAATTTTCCACCGCGTCCTTGAATGCGCCGCGGATCATGCCGGGTGCGTCGGAGTCGCGCAACAGTGACTCGGAGAATTTCACCGCCATGTCGAAGGTGATGTGCGGCGGGAGCGTCGGCACCTCGGGATCGGTGTGCGCTTCGATGACCACGGGCCGATTCGCGGCGAAGGCTTGATCCCACGCGTCGGCGATTTGCTCGGGCTTCTCCACGTTGATGCCGATGAGCCCGAGCATCTGCGCATACGAGGCGAAAGGAAACGCGGGCACGTCTTGGCTGGCGTCGAATTTCGGATCGCCCATCATCACGCGCTGCTCCCATGTCACTTGATTCAGATCGAGATTGGCGAGCACCAGCACGATCAGCCGCGGGTCGCTCCATTCCTTCCAGTACTTGGCGATCGTGATGAGGCCGTTGATGCCGTTCATCAGCATCGCGCCGTCGCCCACGCACGCGATGGCGACGCGATCGGGGAAGGCAAACTTTGCGGCGATGGTGTAAGGCACGCCGGGCCCCATCGTCGCGAGATTGCCCGAGAGCGAGGCCATCATGCCGCGCCGGATTTTGAGATCGCGCGCAAACCAATTTGCCGATGAGCCGGAGTCGGCGGTGATGATGCAGTTGTCCGGCAGCTTCGGCGAGAGCTCCCAAAATACGCGCTTCGGGTTGGCGTCATTCATGGCGCGCGCTTCGAGCACCTTCCACCACTCGACGATCCCTCCTCGATTTTCTCGCGCCACGCCCGATCCGTCTTGCGCTCGAGCAGCGGAATGAGCGCGCGCAAAGTTTCCGCGCTGTCGCCCATGAGGTTGAGTTCCATCGGATATCGCAGCGAAAGCATGCGCGGCTCGATGTCGATCTGCACGCCGCGCGCCAGCCCTTCTTCCGGCAAAAATTCCGAGTACGGAAAGCTCGAGCCGACCATCAGCAGCGTGTCGCAATCCGTCATCATATCCCAACTCGGCTTGGTGCCGAGGAGGCCGATCGAGCCGGTGACGAAGGGCAGCGCATCCGGCAGCACCGCCTTGCCGAGCAGCGCCTTGGCCACTCCCGCGCCAAGCAGCTCGGCCACTTCGATGACTTCGTCGGCGGCTCCGAGCGCGCCCGCACCGACGAGCATGGCGACCTTTTTTCCCGAGTTGAGAATCTCCGCCGCGCGCCGCAGATCGGCATCGCGCGGCACGATGCGTGGTGAACTGTGGCCCACTCCGGTGTGCACGGTGCCGTGTTTGCGCGGCGGCTTTTCCACCGCGGCGAGTTCCTGCAGGTCGTTTGGAAAAATGATGCACGTGACCGTGCGCCGCGCCTGCGCGATGCGGATCGCGCGATCCACGAGTTGCCGTACTTGCGGGGGCACGGTGGCCATGTGCACGTATTCGCCGGCCACGTCTTTGAAGAGCGAGATGAGATCGACCTCCTGCTGGTAATCGCCGCCCATCGCCGCCCGCGCCTGCTGGCCGATGATGGCGACCACGGGCTGATGATCCATCTTCGCGTCGTAAAGTCCGTTGAGCAGATGGATCGCGCCTGGCCCCGAAGTGGCGAGGCAGATGCCGACTTGTCCGGTGAATTTTGCGTGCGCGCATGCCATGAACGCGGCCATCTCCTCGTGCCGCACTTGCACGTAATCGATGGCGTCGTCCGCGCGGTCGATGGCGCCGATGATGCCGTTGATGCCATCGCCGGGAAATCCGAAGATGCGTTTGATGCCCCACTGGGTAATGCGTTCGATGAGGTGGTCGCTGACGGTTTTCATAAAGTGCGGAGGTCAATCGCCGGCCGGAAAGGCGATGGTGGAGAGCAGCGCGCAGTCGGCCTGGCGCGAATCGAGTCGCGTGTGTTGCACGACGATGGGCTCGTCGCTTTCGATCACACTCGAGTAAGGCGTGTCGCGCGGGATCGGCTCGGGATCGTCGAGTTTATTGAAACGAAAGTGCCGCGTGCGCCGCGCCGCGACCGTGAGCCGGTAGGGGCCGGCCGGCTCACGGTCTTCGTAGAAAATGGTGACCGCGAGATGCGCATCGCGCGCGCCGGCATTGAGGATGCAGAAGGCCTCGTGGCTCGTCATCTCCGGCGGCGGCCCGTGGCTCGCGCCAGGGATGTATCCCTCGGGGATGGCCCAGATGCGGTGTCCGATGGAGCGCGGCATGGCTCGTCTGATCGCGTGGTGGGATTCTTTTCGTCGCGCGGGCCGTGAGCGGTTCTGTCGAAAATTTCAGTCGCGGCGAGGCGCCGCGGGCGCTTCTTGCGAAGAGGGCGTCGCAGTTACGGGTGCGCGGCCTCGGGGAGGTAGAAGAAGAGGATGGCGAGGATAAGATAGACCGAGAGCAGTTGGGCGCCTTCGAGCCAGTTGCTCTCGCCGTCTCCGCTGATCTCGGTAACGAGCCACACGGCCACGCCGATGGACACCACTTCCGGCAGCGAGAATTCGAGGTCCATCGGCCGGCCAAATGCGTAGGAGGCAAACAGGATGACGGGGGTGACAAAAAGCGCGACCTGCATGCTCGAGCCCGCGGCGATGCCCAAGGCGAGATCCATCTTGTTTTTCATTGCGGCCCACACGGCGGTGGAATGCTCGGCGGCGTTGCCGACCACGGCGACCACGATCACGCCCACGAATGTCTCCGTGAGCCCGAGACTTTTGCGCGCGGCTTCGATCGAGCCAACGAGAAACTCGCTCAAGAATCCCACCAGCACCGTTGCCACTCCAAGCATCGTGAGCGCCAGCCAGAGCGGCTCGGCGGGCTCGCGCTTCTCTTCGCTCTCGGGGCCGGTGAAGAGCGCCTTGTGCGTGACCAACGAGAAGAGCAGGGAGAGCGCGTAGGTCGCCAGGAGCACCACCGCGATGGCGAGCGAAAGCTTTTGCTCCGTCTCGCGGCTCCAACCGGCGGGCCGCGCATCGGAGGCCGCGTGGAAAACTGTCGGGATGATGAGCGCGATGCTGGCCAGCCCGAGCGAAGTGGAGGAAACGCGCGCGGCGGTCTTGTTAAAGCTCTGGCTGCGATAGCGCACCCCGCCCGCGAGCGCCGAAGCGCCGAGCACCAGCAGCATGTTGCCGATGATCGAGCCCGTGAGCGACGCCTTCACCACACCGGTGAGCCCCTTGGAAAGCGCCATCAGCGCGATGATGAGCTCGGCTGCGTTTCCAAAAGTGGCATTCAAAAGCCCGCCCACGCCCGCGCCCGCGCGCTCGGAGAGCCACTCGGTCGCGCGCCCCATCCAACCCGCCAGCGGGATGATCCCGACTGCGGCCACGCCAAAGAGCAGCGTCTCATTTCTCCACCCCGGCACAAAGCGGATGGCAAACGCCGCCGGCACCGCGAGCAGCAACCAGTCGAGCGGCGACTGGAAGAACATGGACCAGATGGATGGCTGCTTTGCATTCATGCGGAGAAAGAGAGCGCCATGCTTTCGCCTCCCGCAGCCGCACTGCGCGTCCGAATCCGCGCGTCGCCACGCCCACCTTTTCCGCGTGCCGCGTTCGAGTCTCCCCATTGACGCGCCCACTGCCGCCCCCCATATTCCCGGCCCTTTTTGAATCAGGCTACAGACACGGACCACATGGAACACATTCGCAACATCGCCATCATTGCGCACGTCGATCACGGCAAGACCACGCTCGTCGATCAACTTCTCAAGCAGGCCGGCACCTTCCGCGCCAACCAGCACGAGTCCACCGACGAGCGGCTCATGGACTCGATGGATCTCGAAAAGGAAAAGGGCATCACCATCCGCGCAAAGAATGCCGCCTTCAAATATCACGGCTACCACATCAACATCGTGGACACTCCGGGGCACGCGGACTTTGGCGGCGAAGTCGAGCGCATCATGAAGATGATCGACGGCGTCTTGCTCGTGGTCGATGCGCACGATGGCCCGCAGGCGCAGACGAAATTCGTGCTGCGCAAGGCGCTCGAAAACGGCGCGAAACCCATCGTCGTCATCAACAAGATCGACCGCGAAAACGCGCGTCCGCACCAGGTGCTCGACTTCATCTTCGATCTCTTCGTCGAGCTCAACGCAAACGACCAGCAGCTCGATTTCCCGGTCATCTACGCCAGCGCCAAGCACGGCTACGCCATGCGCGAAATCCACGAGACGAGCACCACCATGGAGCCGCTCTACGCGGCCATCATCGAGCACATTCCGCCGCCGCCGCAGAGCCCGGTGAGTTACTTTCAGTTCCTCGTTTCCAATCTCGATTACTCGGATTACCTCGGCCGCATCAGCTACGGGCGCATCGTGAGCGGTCGCGTGAAAGTGGGCGACAACGTGGTGCGCATCGCCAAAGACTCCCGCCGCGAGCGCGCCAGCATCACCGCCATCTTCACCCATGTCGGTTTAGCCAAAGTAGAAACGCAAAACGCCAGCCAGGGCGACATCGTGGGCTTGTGCGGATTTGAAGATGCCTTCATCGGCGAGACCATCACCGACACCGAGGAGCGCTTGCCGCTGCCTTTCGTCGAGATCGATCCGCCCACCATCACGATGCAGATTTGCATCAACGATGGTCCGCTCGCCGGCCGCGAAGGCAAGCTGCTCACCGCCCGCCAAGTCCGCGAGCGACTCGTCCGGGAGACCCGCACCAACGTCTCCATCCTTTTCGCCGATACCGAGACCGCCGGGCACTTCGAGATCCAGGGCCGCGGCGAAATGCAGATCGCCATTCTCGTCGAGCAGATGCGCCGCGAAGGCTTTGAAATACTGGTTTCCCGGCCCGAGGTCATTTACCGGCGCACGGAAGAAGGCAAGCTCCTCGAGCCCTTCGAAAACCTTTACGTCGATGTGCCCAATGAGGACCTCGGCTCCATCCTTCAGTCCCTCGCTAACCGCAAGGCCGACATCCAGAGCATGGACCACCAGACCCATAGCGTGACCGTGCAAGCCATCATTCCGACGCGCGGCCTCATCGGTTTCGAGACCGACCTGGTCAATTGCACCAAAGGCCACGGCACCATGTCCCATCTCTTCAAGGAATACGGCCCGCACAAAGGAGAAATTCCCACGCGCAACAACGGCGTGCTAGTCTCGATGGAAGGCGGCGTGAGCACGGCCTACTCGCTCGATACCATCCAGGCGCGAGGCCGGCTCTTTATCGCGCCGCAGGAAGAAATCTACGAAGGCATGATCGTCGGCGAAAACGCGCGAAACGACGACATGCCCGTCAATCCTTGCCGCGCCAAGAAGCTCACCAACATGCGCAGCCAAGGCGACGGCAAAGGCATCAGCCTCGCTCCACCATTAAAGATGAGCCTTGAGCGCGCGCTGGAATACATCGCCCCCGACGAATACGTGGAAGCCACCCCGAAGTCCTTGCGACTGCGCAAAAAAATCCTCGACGCCAACCAGCGCAAACGCTCCACAAAAGTCGGTTCGTAGCGGCAACGCCCTCGTCGCCGAAAAGCCGGCGGCGCTTTGCCGCCCTGCTCACGCAACGTATCAGAGTGTTCGTGATGCGCTGGCCGAAGGATCGAGCCCGTCCCAACTACGTGTGGAGATGCGACTTCTTCTTTGATCACACCGTGGAGGCTCGGCGGATCAAATGGCTGCCGATCGATCTGCGACGAGTTCAGCCGAGAGTTGGTGGCGTTGGAAAGCTCAGCGCCAAATAAAAAACAAAGATGTCATCCGTATCCTGGACGCGGCCGTGGCCCCGCTCGGGAACGCGCCGCAGTTCATCCGCGCCGACAACGGCCCCGAGTTCGTGGCGCTGGTCGTTGGATCGAGCAGCGCGGATTGCGACCTTCTACATCGAACCCGGCAGCCAGTGCCGGAACGCCTACAGCGCGAGTTTTAACAGCCGGTTCCGCGAGAGTTTTTGAACCGAGAGACAATGCAAGGAAAGTTTCGCACATTTTCCGTGGAGAGACCGGAGGCTGGCTGGGAGAATGAGACCATGACCCATGAACGAAAATGAAGACAAGACGCAGGAAGCCGCGCGCAGTGCTACAGCCGAGGCCGAAGGCCGGAGCAAGATCACCAGCATCGAGAAAGGAAGGATCAACGAACCCTTGAGCGAGGTGGCAAATACCAAAAGCGCTCCGAGCCGTTACCAGCTCGGAGCGCCTGCTTAAAGTTATTCTATTTCCTGAAGAACCTAAACTTCTGTTCGGATATTTTTAAACAGAAGTGCCCGCCTGGTCGCTTCGCCGCCGCAAAGAACCACCGACCATCACCGCTCCTATCGCTGCACCAAACAGATAGGTTGACGGTTCAGGGATCGGGATAGTGGGGACATATACAGGAGTATTCGCAACCCCCCCGTCGATTCCCTGAAGGCTTCCAGTCGTGAAAGCCTTGGCATTTGTAGTGACCACAAACCAATGAGAAGTCTCGCCCGATAGAATGGAATTAGTTGGATCATCGAAGGCAACTCCAACCACAGCTCCGCTCAAATCTCGATCATACCCAAATGGAATTCCATGCAACGCATCCAAAGTTCCGGCATTCGTTTGCCCGAAAAGTGGGTCGCCAGCAAGAGGAGTGATCGGACCGGTGCGAGTGTCGTATTCAGCACCTGTCAGAAAAGTGCCGAAAGAAACAATTGTGACGCGTTTGATACTATCCGTGCCGGCGGGCCCCGCGAGATTGCTCACCTGAAAGATAAAGTCCAGATTGCCCGTCGCGGTCTC